>JADZDN010000400.1 GCA_020851015.1 Alphaproteobacteria bacterium
CGGCATAGCACCTATCAACGAAGGACGGTCGCGGCCTCCGGGCCGGACGTAGTTGGCGAGGCAGATGTAGCGCCGCCGTTCGGGATCGCTGGCGAGCAGATCGTTGAAATTGCGGCCCTCGATGATCTGGGCAATGCGGTCGACGGCAAATTCGGAAACGGCATCGGGGCGAAACGGCACCACCACCTTGTCGGCCAGCGCCAAAGCCGCGGCCGTGGCATTCGACAGCCCAGGCGCACAATCCAGGATGACGATGTCGGCCAGCGGACCGGCGAACTGCAGCGCTTGGCGGAAGTGGCTCGCACAGCGCATCTTGGCCTGCGCGAACGGCACGGAGCCGCGTGAGTAGTAGCTGATCAACTCGTCCTGCATGTCCTCGAAGCGCAGTGAGCCGGGCAACAGCGACATCGCCGGTTTGCGACCGTCGGGCAGCCGCACGTCGCCGACGAAGTGGACGAGATAATCGCGGATCTTGGTCTGGTCGATCGCGTACATGCGGTCTTCGAGGTAGGCGGCAATGTTCTTCGATGTCTTCTGTGCCTCGATCCAGCCCTGGCCCCCCTGCAGGATCAGGGAGGAGTTGGACTGGGCGTCGAGGTCGATGACCAGCACGCGCTTGTTGCCCCATACCGAGAACGCATGTGCGAGCATCACCGAGATTGTCGACTTGCCGACGCCGCCTTTGCGGTTGGCTACCGCCAGAAAAACACCCATTGAACCCTCGTTCCCAGGTCCGCGACCTCTACAACACACCAGCGTACAAGGCCGCGACCGTCCTTCGTTGATAGGTGCTATGCCGCGATTCCCGGGTCCAGGTCACATGGCAACCGCGATGGAGCATCGGACAAGGGCCTGCTTTTCCGGGAATGCGATGGCGCGAGCCAGTCGGCCGGATGGCGCGGACCTGGAACGAACCTTGCTGTAAAATTTGCTGTAAGCGAGCATAAGCACGCTCAACACTCACAGGTGTCAGATGGCTTGGAGCTGCTGGCATCGACCGGCTAGACTGTGAGTCCAGATTTATGGCGCTGCGCTCCGTTTTGTGACGGCCAGGCCAGCAGGGACCGCTTCACGACCAGGGGCTGACAACCATGTCACGTCGTTACTTCGGCACAGACGGAATCCGCGGCCAGGCCAATCGCCATCCGATGACGTCCGAGGTGGCACTGAAGGTCGGCATGGCGGCCGGCAAGGTGTTCACATCCGGAAAGCACCGCCATCGCGTCGTCATCGGCAAGGATACACGGCTGTCGGGTTACATGCTGGAGGCGGCCCTGATGTCCGGTTTCACCGCGGTCGGCATGGATGTGTTCCTGCTCGGCCCGATGCCGACGCCGGCGATCGCCATGTTGACGCGCTCGCTGCGGGCCGACCTCGGCGTCATGATCTCGGCCTCGCACAACCCCTACGAGGATAACGGCATCAAGCTGTTCGATCCGGACGGCTATAAGCTGTCGGACGAGACCGAGAAAGCGATCGAGAAGCTGGTCGATTCCAATTCCAACGATATCCTGGTTGCGGCCGACCGCATCGGACGGGCCACGCGCGTTGAAAGCGCGCAGGAGCGCTATATCGAGTTCGCCAAGCGGACGCTGCCGAAAAACCTGCGTCTCGATGGGCTCCGCATCGTGATCGATTGCGCCAATGGCGCCGGCTACAAGGTGGCGCCCGAGGCGCTGTGGGAACTGGGCGCCGAGGTGATCAAGATCGGCGTCGAGCCTAACGGCCGCAACATCAACCTGAAATGCGGCTCGACTCATCCCGATGCACTGGTGGAAAAAGTGCGCGAGGTCCGCGCCGACATCGGCATCGCCCTCGACGGCGATGCGGATCGCGTCGTCATCGTCAACGAGAAGGGCGAGATCGTCGATGGAGACCAGCTGATGGCGGTCATCGCCGAGAGCTGGCACCGCCGCGGCAAGCTGGCAGCGGGGGGCATCGTCGCAACCGTGATGTCGAACCTTGGTCTGGAACGCTACCTGTCGGGCATGGGATTGAGCATGGCGCGCACGCCGGTCGGCGACCGCTACGTCGTCGAGCACATGAGAAAGCACGGCTTCAACGTCGGCGGCGAGCAGTCGGGACATATCGTACTATCCGACTTCACCACGACGGGGGACGGCTTGGTCTCGGCGCTCCAGGTTCTGGCGGTGGTGGTCGCCACCGGCAAGCCGGTGAGCGAGGTCTGCGCGCGCTTCGAGCGGCTGCCGCAGATCCTGGAGAATGTCCGCTACGCCGAGGGCAAGCCGCTCGACAATGCCAAGGTCAAGAAGGCGATCGAAGGTGCCAAGGCCAAGCTCGGACAGAACGGCCGCCTCGTCATCCGCCCGTCCGGCACGGAACCCGTCATCCGCGTGATGGCTGAAGGCGACGACGAGGTGCTGGTGTCGAAAGTGGTGGGCGACATCGTCGACGCCGTCCGTGCGGCCGCACAGGCCGCCTGAAGCCGGGACTTCGTCACCGGAACGGACCGAGGGTGGGAGCCATGTCGTTGGGCGGCTGGCGCGCGGCGCGGCGCCGGC
>JADZDN010000401.1 GCA_020851015.1 Alphaproteobacteria bacterium
ATCTGCTCGATGCGCTTCAGCACGCGGAAGCCCAGCGGCAGCCAGGAGTAGATGCCGGCCGAGGACTGGCGGATCATGCCGGCGCGCAGCATCAGCCGGTGCGAGACGATCTGGGCCTCCGCCGGGGTCTCCTTCAGGGTCGGCAGGAAATACTGGGACAGGCGCATGGCAATTCTGTTCCGCAAAGAGGTCGACGGGGCGGCCGGCACTCTAGGTAATGACGCCTGCCCTGTCCACGCCGGTGGCCGCCGGATTCCGCGTGCCGCGCCGCGGTTTTGCCGTAATGTGTCCCTAAGCGGCTGAGGCGCGGGCAGGCGCTTCTGCCGGCCCATTCCAGGCGGTGCCATGAAAGCAGCCACCTATATCCTCTGGGCCTTCGGCCTGTTCTTCGTGCTCGGCCTGATCGGCTCCGAGGGGTTCCACAAGACCGGGGTGGCGCTCAGCACGGTCGGCTGGGGCATGTTGTGGGTCAGTCTTTACCGCTTCGTGCCGATGGCCTTCGATGCGGCGGCATGGCGTCGGCTGTTTCCGGCCGGCCGCCGTCCCCCGCGCCTGTCCATCCTGATGGTGCGCTGGATCGGCGAATCCGTGAACTCGCTGCTGCCGGTCGCCCAGGTCGGCGGCGACGTCGTTCGCGCACGCCTGGCGGCCAAGCGCCACGGGCTGCCCCGTTCCACCGCCGGCGCGGCGACGGTGGTCGACTTCACGCTGGCGTTGCTGGCGCACGCGGCCTTCTCTTTCGCCGGGCTCGGCCTGCTGCTCGCGCGCACCGGGTTCTCCGAGCCGGTCGCGGCCTTCACGGTTGCGCTCCTGGTCGGCGCGCTGCTGGTCTCGGCCCTGCACATGGCGCCGCGCCTCGGCCTGTTCGGTCTGCTCGCGCGTCTCGTCGGCCGGATCGCGCGCAAGGACGAGAAACTGCGCACGCTGGCCGGCGGCGTTCATGCGCTCGACCAGCAGATCGTCCAGCTGCACCGCCGGGGGCCGGATGTGTTCATTGCCTTCTGCCTGAAGCTGTCGGCCTGGGTGCTGCGCGTGCTCGAGACCTGGCTGATCATGCGCCTGATGGGCTACCCGATCGGGTTCGACGATGCCTACATCATGGAGAGCCTGACCGCGGCGATCCGCAGCGCCGCGTTCTTCATGCCCGGCGGGCTGGGGTTGCAGGAAGGCGGCATCATGCTGCTTGGCCACATCATGGGATTCCCGCCCAACGCCTCGATCGGCCTGGCGGTCGTCAAGCGGGTACGCGAGATCGCGACCGGTCTTCCCGGGCTGGCCGTCTGGTCCTACGTGGAATCCCGCGATTTCCGGCATTTGCTCGACACGAGCGAGCAACCGGCCCCCGTCAAGGCGCGAACGGGAAGCCAGCCCTAGGGATCGCCGGGCACCCCGAAGGCGGGCGCAGCGGACGGATCCAGCGCGCGGGTGACGTAGTCGTTCATCTGGGGTTTGTAGACGCCCCAGATCGCCGCCAGCGCGCTGACCGGCGCTTCGGCCCAGTCCGAGCGCAGGTCGACCAGCGGCCAGGGCTGGCGGTCGACGACGACCAGCCCGGCGGATTTCACCGGCCCCGCTTCGCCACCCGACACCAATCCGGATTCGAGCGCCAGCAGCAGCCGTTCGGCCAGATGCAGCCCCGGCTCGGCCGCGAACGTCGCGACCATCGCTTGCGGCACGCCCGTGTTGGCCAGCAGGTTGCCCGCCGCCGCACAATCGCCGCCGCGCGCCATTGCGTGCGCGCCAAGGGTCCGCGCGCCGCTGAAGACCGCCGTAGCGCCCAGCGAGTCGACCGCGACCATCTGCCGGTACACCGCCTTGTCGCCCGCCTCGGACAGCGCGCGGTCCAGCGCGGCCTGGGCGCCAAGGCCGCCTTGCATCAACTCCAGCACGCGCTGACCCAGGCGCGGATCGGTGATGTTCTGCGACATGACCGCGCCGACGCCGGCGCGGGCGAACGCACAGCGCGCGGCGACGCACGGGCTTGACGACGATACGGCAACGCCAAGCATTCCGGTCCGCGCGCACCGTCCGGCGATCGAAATGGTCATCGGGCCTGTCCCCTGCGAAATCCCGGGCCGCTTGCGAAAATGGCGCGACCGTTCCGGCATTGGTGCCAGAGTCTTCCGCAAAATGCCAACATTGTGAAGACGATATGGCGAAACCTTGTTGATGAAATCGGCGTAACTCATGGCCGCCCGCGGTTGCAGGCAGCGGGTCGGCAGTGTAAATACCGCCCTGACACCTGCGTCCGGGAAATGTATGCGGGCGAAGGCCAGGGGGCTGCTTTTTTTGGAGTTGTCGGAAATGAAGCTTCGCCTGGTCCGGATGGCGGTATTGGCCGCCCTGGGATGCATGACGGCCCTCGGCGTCAACGCACAGCAAGTAGCGCAGAACGTTCCGGCGGCCGCGGTAATCGAGAAGCTGGGCGCGGTCATGATCGACACGATGCGGGATGCCAAGTCGCTCGGCTATCAGGGCCGCTTCCAGAAGCTGGCCCCCGCGATCCTCGATGCGTTCGACCTGCCTAAGATGGTGTCGGTCGCCGTCGGCGGAGCTTGGAAGCAGATGACGCCGGACCAGCACCAGCGGATCGTCGATGCATTCGCACGCTACACCGTCGCCGTCCACGCATCGCGCCTGGACGGTTTCTCGGGTGAGACGTTCAAGGTTGTCGGCTCCAGCGAGCTTCCGAATAGAGGCGGCGTCATGGTCAAGGCGCAGTTCGTCCGCAGTGGCGGCACGACCGAAAATATCGACTACGTGCTGCAGGAAAATGGCCCGGGCTGGCAGATCGTGGACGTGTTCTATCGCAGCAGCATCAGCGAGGTCGCCACGCGGCGCTCGGAGTACACGGCCGTCATCAAGAACGCCGGCATCGAGCGGCTGATCGCCGCGATGGATGAAAAAACCGCCGAGCTTGGCAACAAGACCGCCACCAATTGATATCTGCCGATGACGATCGCCCTGCGACCTGCTCGCGCACCGCACCCCTCGCAGCCCGCGAGCCGTGCGGCGGCGCTGAAGTCAGCGCTCGTTTCGCCCGAACTAGCCTTCCTGATGGAGGCGCATAACGGCCTGTCGGCGCGCATCGTCGAGGAGGCCGGATTCAAGGGGGTTTGGGCATCGGGCCTGTCGATCTCGGCGGCGCTCGGCGTGCGCGACAACAACGAAGCGTCGTGGACGCAGGTGCTCGAGGTTCTCGAGTTCATGGCGGACGCCACGACCATCCCGATCCTGGTGGACGGCGACACCGGTTACGGCAACTTCAACAACGTGCGCCGCCTGGTCCGCAAGCTGGGCGAGCGCGGCATCGCCGGCGTATGCATCGAGGACAAGCTGTTTCCGAAGACCAACTCGTTCATCGGCGACGGTCAGCCGCTCGCCGACATCGACGAGTTCTGCGGCAAGATCAAGGCCGGCAAGGACTGCCAGACCGATCCCGATTTCTGCCTGGTCGCGCGAATCGAGGCGCTGATCTCGGGCTGGGGCCTGGACGAAGCGCTGCGCCGCGCCGAGGCCTATCACCAGGCCGGCGCCGACGCGATCCTGATTCATTCCAAGCGGTCGACAGCGGACGAAATCCTGGCCTTCTGCCGGGAATGGGCCAACCGATGCCCGGTCGTGATCGTGCCGACGATGTATTACGCAACGCCGACCGAGCGCTTTCGCGCCGCCGGCATCTCCTGCGTCATCTGGGCGAATCACAACGTTCGCGCGGCGATCTCGGCCATGCGCGAGGTGAGCCGCAAGATCGCCACGTCCGAGACGCTCGTGGGCGTCGAAGGCACCATCGCGTCGGTCAAGGACATCTTCGCCCTGCAGGGCAATTCCGAGCTGGTGGAGGCCGAGCGGCGCTATCTGCCGCAGCCCGGCGTCGACACCCAGGCGATCGTGCTGGCCGCCTCGCGCGGCGCCGCGCTGGGCGAACTGACGGCCGACCGGCCGAAATGCATGATCGACGTGCGGGGCCAGCCGCTGCTGCGCCAACTCACGACGACCTTGAAGGACAGCGGCATCCGTCGGATCGGCGTGGTTGTAGGCTACCGCAGGGAATCGGTCGACCTGCCCTCGATCGAGACCGTGCACAACCCCGCTTATGCCACCACCGGCGAATGCGCGTCCCTGGCCTGCGCCGAGGATCGGCTGGACGGACCCTGCCTGGTGACCTACGGCGACATTCTGTTCCGGCGCTACATTCTGGACCGGCTGCTGGAGGCCGAGGGCGATATCGTCGTGGTCGCGGATGCCCTGTGGCGCGAACGCCGGCGCGCCGGTCCCGGACTGGTCCATGACCATGTATCCTGCAGCCGGCCGTTCTCGCCGGGCTATCTCGACGAGGACACGGCCGATCTGGTGCGCGTCGGGCCGGACCTGCCGGACCGCGACATTGCCGGCGAGTGGGTCGGGCTGATGCGCCTTAGCGCGCGCGGCGCGGAGCTTACCCGCCAAGAGCTGGCGGCGATGCGCCGCGACGGCTCGCTCGACCGCGCCAACATGCCCGATTTGCTGAACCGGCTCGTCGCGGACGGCCACCGGGTGCGGGTCCAATACATCACCGGACATTGGCTCGACGTCGACGATAGTTTCGACCTCGCCAAGGCCCGCAACTTCCTCTAGGCCCTCGGAGCATGATTCGCGCCGATGATTTCATCGAGCCGGCCCGCGCGCGCGGGTTCGATTTCTACACCGGCGTGCCCTGCTCCTTCCTGACCCCCTTCATCAACCGCGCCATCAGCCACCCCGAACTGGACTACGTTGCGGCCGCGTCAGAGGGCGAGGCCGTCGGGATTGCCGCCGGTGCATGGCTGGGCGGGCGCAAGACCGTCGTGATGTGCCAGAACTCAGGCTTAGGAAATGCCGTCAATCCATTGACTTCCCTGAATTTTCCATTCCGTATTCCGACCTTGCTGATCGTCACCTGGCGCGGGCAGCCCGGCCTCAAGGACGAGCCCCAGCACGAGCTGATGGGCCAGATCACCGGCCCGCTGCTCGACACGCTGCGCCTGACCCACGGGATGTTTCCTGCTGAAATCAATGAAGTGAACGACGCCTTGCAAAGGGCGATCGAACAAATGGAGGCGCGCTCGCTTCCGGCCGCGATGATCATGTGCAAAGACAGCGTTCGTGACGACAGGCTTGAGAGTGCACAGGATTCTGCACGCCCGGAAGGCCGCTACCGCAGCCACCGCGCACACGGGCCGGCGCCGGCGCGCATCGCGATCCTTGAGCGGCTGCTCGCCGAGCTTCCGCGCGAGGCCGCGATCATTGCGACGACCGGCAAGTGCGGGCGTGAGTTGTTCACTCTCGCCGACCGCCCGCAGCACCTTTATCTGGTCGGTTCGATGGGCTGCGCTGGCGCCGTCGGGCTGGGCATTGCCCGCCAGGTCGACCGCCCGGTGATTGTGCTGGATGGCGACGGGGCGGCGCTGATGAAGCTGGGGACACTAGCCACGATCGGCGCCTATGCGCCGCGGAACCTGATTCACGTCGTGCTGGACAACGGGGTGCATGATTCCACCGGCGGCCAGGCGACCGTTTCCGCGACCGTGGACTTTGCCCGGGTGGCGACCGCCTGCGGCTATGCGGCCGCCGGAGCCGCCGACAGCGTCGGCGGATTTGCGGCATGGCTGAAGGAGGCCCTTGCCGGCGAGGGGCCTCATTTGCTCCATATGAAGATCGCGCCGGGCTCGCTCGAAAAGCTCGGGCGCCCGACCGTTACCCCGCCGGAAGTCGCCCGGCGGTTTCGTGCCTTCCTGACCGAGCCAACACACTAGGGGAAATAGGAGAGAAACGATGGCCGTGAAACGTCACAACGTCGGACCGCGCATGAGCCAGGTGGTAGAGAACGGCAACACCGTCTATCTGGCGGGGCTCACCGCCGACGATGCCTCGCAGGACGTGAAGGGGCAGACCAAGCAGATCCTGGCGAAGATCGACAACCTGCTGAAGATGGCGGGCACCGACAAGTCGAAGCTGCTGTCGGCCAATATCTGGCTGACGGACATAGGCACCTGGTCGCAGATGAACGAGGTGTGGGATGCCTGGGTGTCGCCCGGCAACACCCCGGCGCGCGCCACGGTCGAGGCCAAGCTGGCCGCGCCAGGCCTCAAGGTCGAGATCATGGTGCAGGCCGCGAAATAGCGCCGGCTTGGTCGCCGCGCGAAGGGCCTCCGGCGCCAAGCCGGAGGCCTTTTTCTTTACCAAATCGAAATCACTGGCGCAGGTTTGTTCTTGGGAACCGCAGCAACTGCAAGCGATTATTAAGGTTGCGGGGCAATTCGAAAACACTTTAATGTACCTTCGCGTACCGGCATTCCGAACCGGTGCCGGTTGATTTGCGCTTTCCAACTCGCCTCCGCGGAACCATGAGCCACAATACCTGGATTCACCGGATTGTTCGCGTCGCCGTCCGGCCGCTGGCGCGGACGCGCGTGACGCCCAATCAGGTGACGGTGGTGCGTCTGTTCACCGGCATTGCGGCGGCGGGCCTGCTGGCCATGGGCGTTTGGCCCTGGGAGGCCCTGGGCGCCGGCGTTTTCGCATTGTCGATGCTGCTGGACCGCGCGGACGGCGAACTGGCGCGGCAGACCGGCAAGCAATCGCCCGGCGGACATCGGTTCGACCTCTTCGCCGATGGGTTCTCAAACGCGCTGGCGTTCGTCGGGATCGGCATCGGCCTGCGGGATGGAACGAGCCTCGGCTATTGGGCGATCCCGATGGGGGCGGTCGCCGGCATGGCGATCATGCTGAACCTCTGGTTCGTCATGGCAATGGAAGAGATGAAGGGCGCGCGCTCGGCCGAGCTCAAGAGCTTCTGCGGCTTCGACGCCGACGACGCCACCCTGCTGCTGCCGATCTTCGTCTGGTTGGGCTGGGAGGTGCCGGTGACGGTGCTGGCCTTCGTCTGCGCACCGATCTTCACGGCGTTGGCGGCCCGGCATTTCACGCGGTTGCATCGCCTGGACCGCTCGCCCTTCGCCGACTTGATCCAGCCTCGCCCTTCTGCCACGGCGCAGCGCCAGGTGCTGCAGCCGGTCGAACGCCGCCGCACCCAGTCCTCGCGCCCTTGAGGCGTGTCCGGGGCTAGCCGGCGCCGACGCGCCGTCGCACCGCGATGAAATTCCCGAGCGTCCAAAGCCCGAAGAGACCGGCGCCGATGCCCGCGCCGAGGAAGAATGGCTGCGCCCAGCCCAGCCATACGATCGGCGCGATCAGGTAGATGCCGTCCTCCAGCTCGAAGCCCGCAACCCCCGGATAGCTGGCCGTCCCCTGCCCCGCATGCCGGTCGATGTCCAGGCTCATGACCATCGAGCCGAACGCGCTCGCCGCCCCGACCGCGCCCAGCAGAATCGACCATCCACCCAGCCAGCCGTCACGAAAGCCGACGCCCAGGCCGATGAACAGCGCCGCATAGCTGCTCGCCCCCGCCACGTAGTCGTAGTAGTAGCCGAAGCGCGAGGTCCTGCCGGTTTGTCGCGCGAGCTCGCCGTCGAAATGGTCGAGAAACCGCGCCAGCGCGAACAGGCCCGCGCCCCAATGGATGTGGGGGGCGCGGCCGATGGCGATCAGGGCCGCGCCGGCGAAGGCGAGTACGACCGTGATGGTGGTCATCTGGTTCGGCGTCAGGCCGGTGCGGATCAAGGGGCGCACCAACAGCCGGGCCAGGCGCTGGTCGAAGGGGGGCTTGTCCATGGCGATGGGCGGGCTCCGGGAAGGGGCGCGAACCTTAGCCAAAGCCCGACGCAAAACAAAGAAGGCGAAGCGCCGTCCTGGCGCTCCGCCCCTTTTTTTGCTGCGCCGACACCCCTGCCGAAGCATCGGCGCCGCCCGCGGTCGTCTCCGGCGCACCTGCCGGCCCACTGCCTTGGGCCGACCTGCTACCTGCGCGCGCCGACCGGCTATCTGCCGGTTTTAGGCGACCAGCGCTCCTTGTAACGGCACCGGCTTAAGCAAGCCCTAAGAAGGAAAGTAAATACCGACTCTATTCTAGTAGAGCGCAGTAATATTTAGTCGAAATAAAAGAACAGATAAAATAAAAGAAATTTCCGCCTTGCTTCGCTAAAATGCCGGCCTTCCCCGCTCCGCGCCGTTTCGCGGGGCGTGGAGCGGTCGAACGGCCGGGCGAAATGCGGTATCGTCGACCGATGACCGCGACCAAGTCGATCGACCTCGACGTCTTGGCGGAGCGCATCGCGGATGGTGCGCAGCTTGCGATTCCCGCCGACTACAGCGGGGTCGCCATGGCCGCCACGCGCGCGCTCGTCCGCCGCCGCGCCAGCGGCCTGCGCCTGGTGACGGTGCCCACCAGCGGCATGCAGGCGGATATCCTGATCGGCGCGGGCTGCGTGGCGGCGATCGAGACGTCCGGCGTCGGGCTGGGCGAGCATGGGCTGGCGCCGCGGTTCACCGCGGCCGCCAAGGCCGGGACGCTGCGTATCGTCGAGGCGACCTGCCCCGCGATCCATGCCGAGCTGCAGGCGAGCGAGAAGGGCGTGCCGTTCCTGCCCCTGCGCGGACTGCTGGGATCCGACCTGCTGCAGCAGCGGCCGGATTGGAAGGTGATCGACAATCCGTTCGCCGCGGCGGGCGATCCGCTGGTCCTTCTGCCGGCCGTGCGGCCGGATATCGCCCTGTTCCATGCCCGCTGGGCCGACCGCGCGGGCAATGTGTGGGTCGGCCGGCGCCGCGAACTCGCGACCATGGCCCATGCCGCCGCCGGCACGCTCGTCACCGTCGAGGCGATCTTCGACGGCGATCTGCTGGCCGACGAGTCGACTGCGTCCGGCACCCTGCCCTCGCTCTACGTCAGCGCGGTGGCGGTTGCCGAGCGGGGCGCCTGGCCTCTGCCCCTGCCGGGCCTCTATCCCGCCGACGATGCGGCGATCCGGCGCTACGCGCAGGAGGCCCGCACGGAGGCCGGCTTCGATCGCTACCTGGACGAGACGCTGCGCGCCGCCGCATGACCGACGCCAGCGCGAACGAATTCCTGATCGCCGCGCTGGCGCGGATGATCGAGGGCTGCCGCCACGTGGCGGTCGGCAACGCCTCGCCCATCCCCGGCGCCGCGGCGCTGCTGGCCCGTGCATTGTCCGGCGACGCGATGGTCGTATCGCTGCTCGGCAGCCTGGCCCACAATCCATATACCGACGGCGGGCGCGAACTGTTCGATTCCGCCGGCCAGGGACGGCTCGACGCGTTCTTCCTGGGCGGCGGCGAAATCGACGGCCAGGCGAACGTGAACCTCGTCGCGGTCGGCCCGCACGGCGCGCCGCTGGCGCGGTTCCCCGGCTCGTTCGGCTCGGCCTATCTCTATTTCACCGTGCCGCGCGTCATCCTGTTCCGCGCCGAGCACACGCGGCGCGTGCTTGTTCCAAAGGTGTCGTTCATCAGCGCGCCGGGCCTCAGTCCGCCGGGCGTCCATCGCAGCGGCGGCCCCACCGCGCTGGTCACCAGCCGCTGCGCGTTCGCTTTCGACCGCACGCGCGGCCGCTTCCGCCTGGAGACGCTGCATCCCGGGCACAGGGCCGAGGAGGTTCGGGCCGAAACCGGTTTCGCGTACGACAGCGCGCCGAGCATCGCGATCACGCCACCGCCCTCCACACGCGCGCTGGAATTGATCCGCGAGCGGGTTGCCATCGAGCTGGCGGAGACCTATCCCTCCTTCGCCGCGCGCGAATGGGGCCGCGCCGCGTGAGCCTGCCAATCCAATCATTGCCGAGGTGACAATGACCGCCGCCCACCACCCGACCTCCGACGCCGCCGCGCGCGCCCAGGACGTGTTCCCCGCCGGCTCGAATGGCGAGTTCAACATCCCGCCGGACCTCAGCATCGTGGTCGAGCGCGGTGAAGGATGCCGCCTGTGGGACACGGCCGGCCGCGAGTTCGTCGATTTCTCGATGGGCTGGGGATCGGTGCTGCCCGGCCATGCACGCCGCGAGGTGGTCGAGGCGGCGACGCGCCATGCCGCCAAGGGATCGAACTTCGCCCATGTGAACCGCCCGGCGCTGGAACTGGCCGAAGAAATCAAGCGCCTCAGCCCGGCTTCGCGGCGCGTGCGCTTCTGCGCCTCGGGCACCGAGGCGACGATGTATTGCCAGCGCTTGGCGCGCGCCTTCACCGGGCGGCCGCTGATCCTGAAGTTCGAGGGCGCCTATCACGGCGCCAACGAGATCGGCGTCACCAGCCTGTTCCCGCAACGCTTGAAGGATTTTCCCGCCCCCGATCCGTCGAGCGCCGGGATCGCGCCCGTGGTGAACGACCAGGTGATCGTGGCGCCCTACAACGACCTGCCGACGACCGCGGCCATCATCGCCGCCCATGCCGACCGCCTGGCCGGCGTGATCGCCGAGCCGCTGCAACGCTGCACCCCGCCGCGCCCCGGCTTCCTGGCCGGTTTGCGCGCGGCCTGCGATCGGCACGGCGTGCTGCTGTTGTTCGACGAGGTGGTGACCGGGTTCCGCCTGGCCTATGGCGGCGCCCAGGAACTCTACGGCGTCGTCCCGGACCTCGTGGCGTACGGCAAGGCGCTGGGCGGCGGCTTCCCGATCGGCGCCTTCGGCGGGCGCCAGGAGATCATGGACTGGGTGCGCGAGGACCGGCTGGGCCGCGAGGACTATGTCTGGACCGCGTCCACCCTCGGCGGCAATCCGGTCAGCACGGCCGCCGCCCTGGCGGCGCTGGCGATCTATCGCCGGCCCGAAACCTATCCGCATCTGCGCGATCTCGGCAATTACCTGCGCGAGGGCATGCGGCGCGTGCTCGCGGAACGCCAGCAGCGCGCCCAGGTGATCGGCGACGGGCCACTGGCCCAGGTCGTCTTCACCCCCGACCCGGTGTTCGACTACCGGTCGACCAAACGCGGCGACGGTGCCAAGGGCCGCACCTTGATGCTGGGCCTGTTCCGACGCGGTGTGTTCCTGAACCCGATGGGCACCAAGCTCTACCTGTCGCTGGCGCACGACCGGCAGGATTGCGACCGTTTCCTCGACCGGTTCGACGACGCGCTCGGCGACGTCTAGAGCCGAGTGGGCCAACTCGAAAAAATTGTTCCTGTTCCAAGCAGTTACGCTATGATGTGCTGGGCTCTCCGCCGCGCGCCCACCTGCTTGGGTAGCCATGTACGTCTATCTTCCGGTCGCCGAAATCTCGGTCAATGTCTTCGTGATTCTCGGCATGGGAACGGCCGTAGGATTCCTGTCCGGCTTGTTCGGCGTCGGCGGCGGTTTTCTGATGACGCCGCTCTTGATGTTCATCGGCGTGCCGCCCGCCGTGGCCGTGGGAACCGAGGCGAACAAGATCGCGGCCTCCTCCATCTCGGGCGTGATGGCGCATTGGCGGCGCGGCAATGTCGACGTCAAGATGGGACTTGTCCTGCTGATCGGCGGGTTCGCCGGATCGACCGCCGGCGTGTTCCTGTTCGGCCTGCTGCGCGCGATCGGTCAGATCGACCTGGTGATCCGCATCGCCTACGTCATCTTCCTGGGCATCATCGGCGGACTGATGCTGACGGAGTCGGTTCGCACCTTCCTGCGGCGCAAGCGCATGCCGGTCGGCGCCAAGGTCAAGATGCACCAGCACACCTGGCTGCACGGGCTGCCCTTCAAGGTGCGCTTCCACCGGTCACGGCTCTACATCAGCGCTATCCTGCCGCTCGCGATCGGATTCCTGGTCGGCATTCTGGCGGCGCTGATGGGCGTGGGCGGCGGGTTCATCATCGTGCCGGCGATGATCTACCTGCTTGGCATGCCGACCTCGGTCGTCGTCGGCACGTCGCTGTTCCAGATTCTGTTCGTGACCGCGAACGTCACGTTCCTTCAGGCCCTGCACAACCACACGGTCGACATCGTGCTGGGATTGTTTCTCGTGCTGGGCGGGGTTGTCGGGGCGCAGCTCGGCGTGTCCTACGGCGCCAAGCTGCGCGGCGAGTGGATGCGGGCGCTGCTCGGGACGCTGGTGATCGGAGTCGGCAGCAAGCTGCTTTTCGACCTGGTGGCGACGCCCGGCGAATTGTTCACGCTTGCCGGCGCCTCGCGGGTCCACTGATGCGTCTCATGGTTCTCGCGTTCGCGTCGATCGCCCTGGCGATCGCGAGCGCGCGTCCCACCCGCGCCGATCCCGTCGTCGCCGACCTGTCCAGCCACCTGATCGCCATCACGACCGGCTTCACCGGGACCGAGGTGCTGGTGTTCGGCGCTACCGACGGCGAGGGCGATATCGCCGTGGTGGTGCGCGGTCCCGAACGCGAGGAGATCGTGCGCAAGAAGGAACGCATGGCGGGCATCTGGATTCACGGCGCCTCGTTCCGCTTCCGTCGCGTTCCCAGCTTCTATGCGGTGGCGGCCAGCAAGCCTTTCAGCGAGCTGGCGCCGCAGCAGGTGCTGACGCGCCATCAGATCGGCCTCGAGAACTTGCGGCTCGACGCCGGCGGGCGCGAGGCCGATCCGAACTACAAGACCTTTGCCGGCTCGCTGGTGCGCCTGAAGCAGGCCGACCAGCTGTTTCCCACGCGGACCGAGAAGGTTCAGTTCCTCGGCAACCAGCTTTTCCGCGCCAGCCTGGCGTTTCCCGCCAACGTGCCGGTCGGCACGTACCAGGTCGAGGTGTTCCTGCTTCGCAATGGCGAGGTGGCGGGCGCGCAGACGGTCCCGCTGGTGATCAGCAAGATCGGCCTGGGCGCAGACATCTACATGTTCGCGCATCGCGACGCGCCGATTTATGGCGCAATTGCGATTTTGATGGCAATAGTGGCAGGATCGTTGGCGGCTTTCCTGTTCCGGAAGGTTTGAGCGGATGACCGATCGCCCGAAGCAGTCGACCGGACGCGTGTTCCTGATCGTGGTGGACGCCACGGCCGAACTGCGCGCGGCACTGCGCTTCGCCTGCAACCGGGCGAAGAAGACGGACGGTCGCGTCGCCCTGCTCTACGTGCTGGAGCCGGCCGACTTCCAGCAATGGATGGCGGTCGAATCGCTGATCCAGCAGGAGCGCCGCGAAGAGGCCGAGCGGCTGCTGCAGGACCTGTCGGCGCAGGTCAACGAGATCGCCGGCACGATGCCGATGGTCTATGTCCGCGAGGGCGAGCGCGGCGAGCAGATCATGAAGCTGATCGAGGAGGAACCGAGCATCTCGGTCCTGGTGCTGGGCGCCGGATCGGGCGCCGAGGGGCCAGGCCCGCTGGTCAGCCACCTGGTCGGCAAGATGTCGGGCAAGCTTCGCGTGCCAATCACGGTCGTGCCCGGCCGGTTGAACGACGAACAGATCGACGCGCTGACCTGACGTCGCGCCCGGGAGGAACTGCTTGCGCCTGAATCCGATGGCGACGGTGGTCGAGACCGTCGACCTGTCGCCCAAGGTCAGCGACGAGGTCAAGACGACCACCTGCTACATGTGCGCCTGCCGTTGCGGCATCAAGGTCCATCTGCGCGACGGGGCGGTGCGGTACATCGAGGGCAATCCGGCACATCCCGTCAACAAGGGCGTGCTGTGCGCCAAGGGATCGGCCGGCATCATGACGCACTATGCGCCGTCGCGGCTCTCGAAGCCGCTGCTGCGCGTCGGCCCGCGCGGTTCGGGCGAATTCCGCGAGATCGAGTGGGAAGAGGCGCTGTCCACCGCCACGCGCTGGCTCGAGCCGATCCGCGCCGGCGACCCGCGCAAGCTGGCCTTTTTCACCGGGCGCGACCAGAGCCAGGCGCTGACCGGCTGGTGGGCGAGCCAGTTCGGCACGCCCAACTACGCCGCGCATGGCGGCTTCTGCTCGGTCAACATGGCCGCCGCCGGCATGTATTCGATCGGCGGATCGTTCTGGGAATTCGGCGAGCCCGACTTCCACGACACGAAGTACTTCATGATGTTCGGCGTCGCCGAGGACCACGCATCGAACCCGATCAAGATCGGGCTGGGCAAGCTGAAGGCGCGCGGTGCCAAGTTCGTCTCGGTCAATCCGGTGCGGACCGGCTATTCCGCGATCGCCGACGAATGGATCGGGATCAAGCCGGGGACCGACGGGCTGTTGATCGCCGCGCTGATCCATGAGCTGCTGCGCGCCGACCGCGTCGATTTCGACTACCTCGTGCGCTACACCAACGCACCCTGGCTGGTGATCGACGCGCCCGGCACGGCGCGCGACGGCCTCTTCGCGCGCGACGACGGCGGCCACCCGTTGTGCTGGAACAGCGACGGCAACGCGCCGGCCAACGCGCTGCTGGCGGATGTGCGCCCCGCCATCGTCGGCCGCCGCGTCCTGCCGGACGGCAGCGCCGCCATCCCCGTGTTCGAGCTGATCGCGCGCCGCTACCTCGACCAGCGCTACGCGCCCGATTCGGTCACGGCCGAGATCGGCGTTTCGGCCGACACGATCCGCCGGCTGGCGGCGGAACTGGCGCATGCCGCGTTCGAGCAGCAGGTCGTCCTCGACATCCCCTGGGTCGACTGGGCCGGCCGCCGGCACGACAAGACCGTGGGAAGGCCGGTGTCGTTCCATGCGATGCGCGGCATCTCGGCGCATTCCAACGGGTTCCAGACCTGCCGGCTGCTCCACATCCTGCAGATGCTGCTGGGCGCGATCGACTGCCCGGGCGGCTTCCGCCACAAGCCGCCCTACCCCAAGTCGGCGCCGCCGGCCGTCAAGCCGCACGGCAGCGCGGCTCACGTCTCGCCGGGGAAGCCGATACCCGGCCCGCCGCTGGGATTCCCGATGGGCCCGGAGGACCTGCTCGTCGACGCGGATGGCACGGCGCGGCGCATCGACAAGGCCTATTCCTGGGACGCGCCGATGGCCGCCCACGGCCTGATGCACATGGTGATCCACAACGCCAGCAAGGGCGATCCCTATCCGATCGACACGCTGTTCATGTTCATGGCCAACATGAGCTGGAACTCGGCCATGAACACGCCGGGCACGATGGAGATGCTGACCGCGCGGAAACCCGACACCGGGGAGTATGTCATCCCGCACATCATCTATGCCGATGCCTACCACTCGGAGATGGTGGCCTACGCCGACCTGATCCTGCCCGACACGACCTATCTCGAGCGCCACGATTGCATCTCGCTGCTCGACCGGCCGATCTGCGACGCCGACGGCGCGGCTGACGCGATCCGCCAGCCGGTCGTGAAGGCCGAGCGCGGCGTGCGCCCGTTCCAGGATGTCCTGCTTGAACTCGGCGTGCGGCTGAAGCTGCCGGCGCTGATCAATGCCGACGGCACCGCCAAATTCCCGGGCGGCTATCCCGACTACATGGCGAACCACGAGCGCCAGCCCGGCATCGGCATGCTCGCCGGCTGGCGCGGGACGGCCGGCGACCGCCAGGGCACCGGGGCGCCCAACCCGAATCAAGTCGACGCCTACATCGCGAACGGCTGCTTCTGGCGGCAGGAGATCGCGCCCGCCAACCGCTACTACCGCTTCGCGAACAAGGGGTATCTCGATTGGGCCGTGTCGATGGGTTTCCTCGCCAAGGCCGATCCCATCGTCATGCAGCTTTACAGCGAGCCGCTGCAAAAGTTTCGCCTGGCCGCCCGCGGCCATGGGCCGGTGCAGCCGCCGGATCGCGACCGCAAGCGCATCGAGGCCTATTTCGATCCTATCCCCTTCTGGTATCCGCCGTTCGAGGGCGAGTTGGTCGCTGGCGACGAGTTCCCGATGCATGCGATCACGCAGCGGCCGATGGCGATGTACCACAGCTGGGGATCGCAGAACGCCTGGCTGCGGCAGATCCATGCGCAGAACCGGCTGTTCGTGAACCGCGCCACGGCGACGCGCCTCGGCCTGGTGGACGACGACTGGGTATGGATCACGAGCCACCACGGGCGCGTCAAGGCGCAGATCAAGCTGGCGGACGGCGTCAATCCCGATACGGTCTGGACGTGGAACGCGATCGGCAAGCGATCGGGCGCCTGGTCGCTCGGCGGGGACGCGCCGGAATCGAAACGCGGGTTCCTGCTGAACCACGTGATATCGGAGCTGCTGCCGCCGCAGCCGGACGGGCATCGTTATGCCAACTCGGACCCGATCACCGGCCAGGCGGCATGGTACGATCTGCGCGTGCGGATCGCGAAGGCGCGCGAGGAGGAGGCCGGCGAGACAGCGCCGCGCTTCGCGGCGACGAAGGCCCCGCCGGGCATGATGGAGCCGCCGGACATCCTGCGCTACGGCGCGGGCTTCCGGCGCTGATCGCGCGATGACCAGCCTGCCCGCCAGCCCCAGCCCGCGCAAGATGGGGCTCGTCATCGACCTGGACATCTGCGTCGGTTGTCACGCCTGCGCCGTCAAGTGCAAGGAATGGAACACCGGCGGCCATTCGGCGCCGCTGCCGGACCACGACCCCTACGGCGCCGACGCCTGGGGCGTGTGGTTCAATCGCATCCACTCCTTCGAGGCCGGCGAAGGCGCGGAAGGGCGCACCGTCCACTTCCCGAAATCCTGCCTGCATTGCGAACAGCCGGCCTGCGTGACGGTCTGTCCGACCGGCGCCTCCTACAAGCGCGCCGAGGACGGCATCGTGCTGGTAAACGCGGACACCTGCATCGGCTGCAAGCTCTGTTCCTGGGCCTGCCCTTATGGGGCGCGCGAGTTCGACCAGGACGAAGGCATCATGAAAAAGTGCACGCTGTGCATCGACCGCATCTACAACGAGAACCTGGAGGAATCCGCCCGCGTGCCGGCCTGCGTCTCGACCTGCCCCGTCGGCGCGCGGCATTTCGGCGATCTGGGCGACGCGGCTTCACCCGTCTCGCGCCTGGTCGCGGAGCGCGGCGGCTATGACCTGATGCCCGAACTCGGCTACCAACCGGTCAACAAATACCTGCCGCCGCGCGCGCCGAAGCGGCACGCAGGCAGCACGGGCTCGCCCACCCAGCTCACGCCGGCGGATGACGACCTCAACGGCGCCGGCCTGCTGCTGCGCTGGGTCGATCGCCTGTTGTCCCGCTAACGTTGCGCCGGTCCGCATGCATCCCTCGCCTTCCGTCATCCTGTTCACCGTCCTTTCCGGCACCGGCTACGGCATGTTGTTCCTGCTGGGCTACGGCGCGGCGACGCGCCTGCTGCCGCCGGACAAGCGCTTCGGCATCGCCGCCTTTGCCATGGCGCTAGGCTTCGTCACCATCGGCCTCTTGGCGTCGCTGTTTCATTTGGGGCATCCCGAACGGGCGTGGCGTGCCCTTTCCCAGTGGCGTTCTTCCTGGTTGTCCCGCGAGGGGCTGCTCGCGCTCGTGACCTACGTACCGGCCGCGCCGTTCGCAATCGCCTGGGCGTTCTTCGGCGTGAATGCCGGGATGGTTGCCGTCTGCGGCGCGATCGCCGGCCTGCTGGCCGTGGCGACGGTGTTCGCGACCAGCAAGATCTATGCGACGCTGAAGCCCATCCAGCAATGGCATAACGGATGGGTCACGCCGGTCTACCTGGTCATCGCGCTGATGTCCGGTGCTCTATGGCTGAATTTCCTGCTGCAATCGCGCGGTCTGTCGCGTCCGACGATCGCCTCCATCGCCGCCGGCGCGGCGGTGGTTGGACTCGTGATCAAGGTTCTCTATTGGCGATCGATCGACTCGGCGCCGGCGCGGTCGACGCCGGAGTCCGCCACCGGCCTGGAAGCCATCGGCCGCGTGCGCCTGCTGGAATCGCCGCACACCCAGGACAACTACCTGCTGCGCGAGATGGGCTACCGGGTCGCCCGAAAGCATTCCTGGCGCCTGCGCCGGATCGCTCTGTCCTTCGGCTTTTTCGTGCCCTGCGTGCTCGCGGGACTGACCGCCGCGTTCACCGGCAAGCTGGCCACCTGGACGGCGCTGGCAGCAGCCCTGTCGGCGGGGCTTGGGATCCTGGTCGAGCGATGGCTGTTCTTTGCCGAAGCCCGCCACACAGTGACGCTGTACTATGGGTATAGAAATTCATAATCAAGCTGTACTTTTTAAGGAAATCTGACTAGCGTCCCAGTAGATGCTGCCGGAGCCTGTCTTGCGCCAGGCAGGAGACATGAACCGGGATGGGACGATGACGCGACGCTCGCACCTGATGCTGCCGATTTGCTTGGTCGGACTTGCGATCGCTGGGCCCAGCGACGCCCAGGACGCACCGACCGCCCTGGCCCTATCCTGCGCCGCGTGCCACGGAACCGACGGCAAGAGTCCTGGGGCGATCCCGACCTTGGCCGGACGCCCGGCGAAGGAGCTGAAGGAAGCGTTAGCCGGCTTCAAGGCCGGCACGCGCCCGGCAACCGTGATGAACCGGCTCGCGAAGGGCTACACCGACCAGGAAATCGATGCCCTGGCCGGCTACTTCTCCCGGCACAAGTAAAGGGGGCATGCCATGACCCGCATCACGCGCAGAAGCTTCACCGTCATGGCCGGCGCTGCCGCCGGCGCCAGCCTGGCCATGCCGAGCATTGCCTTCGGCGCCAGCGCGCGGATCGCCGTCGTTGGCGGCGGCTTTGGCGGCGCAACGGCGGCGCGCTACCTGAAGCGCCTCGACCCGAAGCTCAATGTCACGCTGATCGAGCCTTCCACGAAGTTCATCACCTGCCCCTTCTCGAACCTGGTCCTCGGCGGGCTGAAGACCATGGACGGCATCACCCATGGCTATGACGGGCTGGCGAAGGCGGGCGTACGCATCATCCGCGCGTCGGCCCAGGGAATCGACCCTTCCGCCAAGCGCCTGTCGTTGTCCACGGGCACGGCGGTGCCCTACGACAAGCTGGTCCTGTCGCCGGGCGTCGACCTGAACTTCGGCGCGCTGCCCGGATATGACCGGGCGGCGGCGGAAAAGATGCCGCATGCATGGAAGGCCGGCGCGCAGACCCTGCTGCTGAAGCGCCAGCTCGAGGCGATGGCGGATGGCGGCACGGTCATTCTGGTGTGCCCCGACAATCCCTATCGCTGCCCGCCCGGCCCCTACGAACGCGCGAGCATGATCGCGCACTACCTGAAGACCAGGAAGCCGAAGTCGAAGATCCTGATCCTCGACGCCAAGGAGAGCTTCTCCAAGCAGGGCCTGTTCCAGGAGGGCTGGCAGGCGGTCTATGGCGACATGATCGAATGGCTGCCGGGCAAGGCCGGCGGCAAGGTGACGGCGGTCGATGCCAAGGCGATGACCGTGAAGACCGAGTTCGGCGACCAGAA
The DNA here is from genome assembly GCA_020851015.1 of Alphaproteobacteria bacterium. The sequence goes on from JADZDN010000401.1 coordinate 19,120, forward strand.
GGGTGCCGTGATCAACGTGATCCCGCCCCAGACGGCTGGCGAGGTCGCGCGCGCCGCGGGCCTTGCCGAGGCTTCGGGCTGGTGCGCCGTCGACGTCAACACGTTCCAGTCGAAGGCGGACCCGGACACCTACGTCGTCGGCGACGCCGCCATTGCAGGCCAGATGCCGAAGTCTGGATTCTCGGCCAACAGCCAGGCGAAAGTCGTGGCGCTGGCAATCGTAGAGGGGATGAACGGCCGCAAGCCGGCGCCGCCGGCCTTCGCCAACACCTGCTATAGCCTGGTGGCGCCGAAGTATGGAATCTCGGTCGCCAATGTGTACCGCGTGACGGAACAGGGGCTTGTCAGCGTCGAGGGCGGGGTCAGCCCGACTGGACAACCGGCGCAGTTCCGCAGCCAGGAAGCGACCTACGCCCAGGGCTGGTACGACTCGATCACCATGGACATGTTCGGCTGAACCGCCGCCGAACCAGCGCTCACGCGGGAAGGGCCGATGCGGCGGGTCGGGTCGCCGCCGCAGATGCCGCACAATGCCCGCAAAGCCCGTGGACCTCGACCGTCTGATCGTGGACCACGAAACCGCGCTGGCGCGCCTGCTGCGCGATGGCGCCGGTGATCGACTGGTCCTCCAACTCGGTGACGACGCCGCATTTGCGGCATATCAGATACTGGGCGGCATGCGGCCGGCTGGGATCGATGCAACCGACGAACGCGTTCATCGATTCGATGCGGTGGATCAGCCGCTGCTCGATCAGGAATTCCAGCGCGCGATACACCGTGGGCGGCGCGGCCGAGCGTCCGTCCTCGGTTCGCAGCCAGTCAAGGATCGCGTAGGCCCCGACCGGTCCGTGCGATTTCCAGACCAGTTCCAGCACCCGCCGCCGCAAGGGGGTCAGGCGGACGCCCCGGTTCTGGCAAATCTCGCCCGCCAAAGCCACGGCCTGATCGATGCAATGCTGGTGGTCGTGATCGGCGCCGGCCGGACTGGGGGCGGTGCTGGACATGGTTGAATACCTGACGATCGCGAGCGATATGTCATAACATAGGTTTGGGGCGCCGGCCGCGCCAATCGAGCCGCCCAACCGCCGCGCCTTGGAGGCGACATGCCGAGCACCGGCCTTGTCCTGCCCGTTCCCGCCGCCGCGATTCAGGGCGTGCTTGCCGAGGTCGTGTTCAATGAAGCCGGGCTGGTTCCTGCGATCGCCCAGCAGCACGATACGGGCGAGGTGCTGATGATGGCCTGGATGAACCGGGAAGCGATCGCCGAAACCCTGACCACCGGTCGAGTATGCTATTGGTCCCGCTCCAGAAAATCCCTCTGGCGCAAAGGCGAGACGTCCGGCCACGTCCAGAAGCTGGTCGACTTCATCGTCGATTGCGACGGGGACACGCTCTTGCTCAAAGTCAATCAGACCGGCCCGGCATGCCATACGGGCGAACGCAGCTGCTTCTTCCGCGGCCCGCCTCGGCAAGGCGATGGCGGCCTAGCCAGAATCACGGCGAGAAAACTTTGATCTGGATCAATGTTGGCCCTGGGCAAGATCACTAGAAATGAATCGTCTCATACCCTTCCCTATATTCGATTGGCCGGGGCCGTCAAAAGCCCCGGCCGAATTTTTTGCGCGGCCGGCCGCGTTTAGGCGGGTGCTTAGGGCGGCCGTGGTGGCCGCGGGTCTGGCGCTGGTCGGCGGGATCGGCACCTGCCGCGCGGATGCCGAGACGGAGCATTCGACCCGCGAGCCGATCTATCGCCCCACACGGCCCGCCAACACCAAGGAGTTCCTGGAGCGCTGCAAGGAGGACTCGCTGTACTGCGACGAGCAATTCGCGCTCTATGTCCAGCGCTACGCTGCCGTGCGCGTGGAGGAACTCGCGCGCCAGGAGGAATACCGCAAGATGCGGGAGAATCTGCGCGACCCGACGGCGTTCGACGGCATCTGCCTGCCGCGCGACCGCCTGTTCAGCGACGGACTGCCCCCGGAAATCGCGCGCAACTTCCGCCGCTGGGCGGACAGGCATCCCGAGACCTACGGCGCGCGCGTGCCTGTGGGCATCAAGGCCGCGATGCAGGCGTTGTATCCCTGCTCGTAGCCCGGTTGCTGTCAGTCGCGGAGCATGCCCGATACGAAGCCGTCGGGATCCTTCATGAATTCGCGCATCAGCAGGTAGTGGCTGGTCTCGCGGAAGCCGATCCGGCCAATGCCACCCTCTTCGTCCAGCCTCAGCAGATCGGCGCGCGGATAGGCCATCAGCATCGGCGAATGCGTTGCCATGATGACCTGGCAGTTCCTGCTTTCGAGTTCCTTGAGTACCCGAAGGAAGATGAGCTGCCGGCTCGGTGACAGCGCCGCCTCGGGCTCGTCGAGAATGTAGAGGCTGTCCGCACCGAAGCGGTTCTCGAACAGCGCCAGAAACGCCTCGCCGTGCGACTTTGCGTGCAGCGACTCGCCGCCATAGGCGGCATAGACCTGCGGTGGCGGACTCTCGCCCGCGATCTCGTCGATGTAGCTGGCGAAATTGAAGAAGCTCTCCGCCCGCATGAAAAAGCCGCGCGTTACCTTGGGAAGCCAGGACAAGCGCAAGAGCGGCGCGAGCGCGGCTTGACGCTCATTGCCGAAGCGATTGTCCGCGCTGCCGCCCGCCAGATTGAAGCCGCACTGCGACGCGATGCCCTCCAGCAGGGTGCTCTTGCCCGTGCCGTTCTCCCCGACGACGATCGTGACCTGCTTGTCGAATGCGATGTCCAGCGTGCGCCGGCGAACGAACGGCACCGACCACGGAAACGCAGCGTCATTGCTAGCGATGTCCTCGCGCAGCGAAACGCGCTTCAGGAATGGCGCTTTCGAATGCGTGGCAAGGCGACGCGCCATTTACCTACTTCCTTGTCGTGCTCTTCGAACTCTTGCGACCCTACTCGCCGCCGCGGCTGGATCGCGCACCAAATAGACTTGTTCGGGTCGATTTCATTCCAAGCAAAATACACTCGCCGACAGACCGCGCAGCTTTTCCAAGCGTCAATGCCTTCAGCCGATGCATCGGCAATTCAGTAAGCAGCGCCGTCTTCAGTCTGGAACGGCTTCCCGGTATCACGTAGTAGATTCTGAGCTTCTTGCCCTTGCTGTCGATTCGTACAAGCAACGCATTCTCAAGGATAGGCATCCGCAGGCCTCACATACTACGGGTACTGCAGCGGCGAGCGCGAAGCGCCTCTCTAGAATTTCTCGACCCACGGCCGCAGGTCCAGCTCCTGGGTCCAGGCGCTGCTCGGCTGCAGGTGGAGCTGCCAGTAGGCCTCGGCGATCGCGGCGGGATCGAGGGCGGAGTCCGCGCCATGCGATGCCTGGTAGTCGCTATGGCGCTGCGAGGCGATATGCCCGTCGACGATCACGTGCGCGATATGGATGCCGCGCGGTCCCAGGTCGCGCGCCAGGCTCTGGGCGAGCGCGCGCAGTCCGAACTTGCCGATGGCGAAACCGGCGAAGTTCGCACCGCCGCGCAGGCTGGCCGTCGCGCCGGTGAACAGGATGGTGCCGCTGCCCTTGGCAACCATGCGGCGCGCCGCCTGCTGCCCGACATGCAGTCCGCCAAAGCAGCCGACGCGCCAGGCCTTCTCCACCAGGGCGGGATCGAGGTCCAGCACCGAGCCCCGCACCATGCCGCTGGCGTTGTAGACCACGAGCGAAGGGTCGCCGAGATCGCTCGCGACGGATTGGAACAGCGACGCGACCGCCGGCCCCTCCGATGCGTCGCAGGCGTAGGGCCGCAAGGCCGCGCCGGTTTCGCCCTCGATCAGCCGTTCCAGTTTCGGCCGGTCGCGGCCAGCCACGGCGACGGTGAATCCCCCTGCAGCAAATCGGCGCGCCAGCGCAAGCCCCAGCCCGGGGCCTACGCCGACAACGACCGCTACCTTCGCGCTGGCCATGATGCCACCTAGCGCCGCGCGTACTGGGCCGCGCCGAACAGCACTTCCTTGGCCTTGGCATCCATCGGCCCGGTGCGGCGCTTCTCGGCGAGCAGCTCGAGCCCCTTCTTGACGGCGGGGCGCGCATCGATCGCCTGGAACCAGCGCTTCACGTTCGGGAAATCATCGAGCTTCTGCCCCTGCCGCTCGTAGGGCCGGATCCAGGGAAAGACCGCCATGTCGGCGATGGAATAATCGCCCGCGAGATAGGGCGCTTCTCCGAGACGGCGGTCGAGCACGCCATATAGCCGCTTGGCCTCGTTGGTGTAGCGGTTGACCGCGTAATCCAGCTTCTCCGGCGCGTACTGCCGGAAATGATGCGCCTGGCCGAGCATCGGGCCGATGCCGCCCATCTGGAACATCAGCCACTGGATCACCTCGTAGCGGCCGCGCAGGTCCTTCGGCATGAACCGGCCGCTGGTCTCGGCCAGGTACATCAGGATCGCGCCGGACTCGAAGATCGCCAGCGGCTTGCCGTCCGGCGCGTCGTGATCGACGATCGCGGGCATCTTGTTGTTGGGGCTGATCTTCAGGAACTCCGGCTTGAACTGGTCGCCGGCCTGGATATCGATCG
>JADZDN010000402.1 GCA_020851015.1 Alphaproteobacteria bacterium
TCGATCTTCCGCGGCCTGACGGTCGAGCAGAACATCCGCTCGGTGCTGGAAGTGGTCGAGCCGCGCGCCGACCGCCGCGAGCCGCGGCTGGACGAGCTTCTGGCCGAGTTCAACATCAGCCATCTGCGCCGAACCTCCGCGCTGGCCCTGTCGGGCGGCGAGCGCCGGCGCTGCGAGATCGCGCGCGCCCTTGCCTCGCGCCCCAACTACATGCTGCTCGACGAGCCGTTCGCCGGCATCGACCCGATCGCGGTGCGCGACATCCGCGAGCTGGTGTCGCATCTGCGCGACCGCGGCATCGGCGTGCTGATCACCGATCACAACGTGCGCGAGACGCTCGACATCGTCGATCGCGCCTACATCATCCATGAGGGACGCGTGCTGATGGAAGGCCGTCCGGCCGAGATCGTGGCGACCACGGATGTTCGCCGCGTCTATCTCGGCGACCGGTTCTCCCTGTAGGGCCCGCGGCCAGCGAACCCAGCCATGGCCCTCTCCCCGCGCCTCGACCTCCGCCAGAGCCAGAGCCTGGTGATGACGCCGCAGTTGCAGCAGGCGATCAAGCTGCTGCAGCTCTCCAACATCGAGCTGTCGGCCTACGTCGAAGCTGAGCTGGAGCAGAATCCACTGCTGGAACGCGACGATTCCACTGCCGCGGATGCGCCCGCCGAGGCGACGGACCAGCCTGCCCTTGCCGAGACGCCCGCCGAGCCGGCCGATCCGGTTGCCGCCGAGACGGCCGCCGCCGTCGACAGCGAGAACTGGAACGACGGCGAATTCGACGACGACGGCGAACGCGTCGACCAGTCGCAATGGAAGCTGAGCAACGGACGCGCCGATTTCGAGGGCGACGACCGCAGCGTCGCCGAGACCGTAAGTCGCGAGAAGAGCCTGCGCGAGCACCTGGTCGAACAGCTCAATGTCGACATCACCGATGCCGGCGACCGGGTGATCGGCTCGCAGCTCGTCGACCTGCTGGACGAACGCGGCTACCTCAGCGGCACGACAGGGGATGTCGCCGAGCTGCTGGGTTGCGCGCGCGAGCGCGTCGACGCCGTGCTGGCCAAGGTGCAGCGCTTCGATCCACCCGGCATTTTCGCGCGCGACCTGGCCGAGTGCCTCTCGCTGCAGCTCGCCGAGCGCGACCGGCTGGACCCGGCGATGCGCGCGCTGATCGACAACCTGCCGTTGCTGGCCAAGCGCGACCTGGCGGGGCTGAAGCGCCTGTGCGGGGTGGACGACGAGGATCTGGCCGAGATGGTCGCCGAGATCAGGGCGCTGAACCCGCGCCCGTCCAGCGCCTTCGATCGCGAGATGGCCCAGCCCGTCACGCCGGACATCCTGATGCGTCCGCAGCAGGGCGGCGGCTGGATCGTCGAGCTGAATGCGGAGACGTTGCCGCGCGTGCTGGTCAACCACCGCTACTATACCAAGGTCAACCGCGGCAGCCTCAGCAAGAACGACAAGGAGTACCTCACCGAGCGGTTCCAGGCGGCCAACTGGCTGGTCAAGTCGCTGCACCAGCGCGCCACCACGATCCTGCGCGTCGCCAGCGAGATCGTGCGCCAGCAGGATGCGTTCTTCCGCCATGGCGTCAGCCACCTGCGGCCGCTGATTCTGCGCGACATCGCCGAGGCGATCGAGATGCACGAAAGCACGGTCAGCCGGGTGACGACCAACAAGTACATGGCGACCCCCCGCGGACTTTACGAGCTGAAGTATTTCTTCACGTCCGCGATCGCCAATTCCGCCGGCGGCGAGGCCCACTCCGCCGAGGCCGTGCGCTTCCGCATCAAGAGCCTGATCGATGCCGAGACGCCGCAGGAAATCCTGTCCGACGACCGCATCGTCGAGATCCTACAGACCCAGGGTATCGACATCGCGCGCCGTACGGTCGCGAAATACCGGGAAGCCCTCCGCATCCCCTCTTCGGTCCAACGAAAGCGGGATAAATCTTTAGTATCAATAGCTTAATTGGCCTGTCCGGGGGCCGTACGCAGCCTCGTTCTTATTGACTCCTTAACCCGCCGAAACTATGGTGCCGCGCGTTGCGGTAACGGCCTTCTCCCCCACGGGCCATCGGGGCCTGCCGGGGCGGTCGCCGCGAAAACCCCGCCGATGCCGGGCTGAACCGGTCGGAACGGGCGATGGCTCGGACAGTTAGTACATGCGCGTCGCCGGTGCGGCCGGCTACGGGTTCGAATACAGGTACAAGCCGAGGTTCAAGAGCGACGGCGGCGACCAACAGCGAATTCCGGCTGGGAAATTGTGTCGAGTGACCGATGGCGGAAAACCGCCGCGGCCAGCCGCGCAATGGCGCTTGCCGGGCTCTGACGGTCGGAACACGGCGTGGATTTCGGGGGACCCCAGGAACATGGACATCAGCGATCTTCTGACGCCGGACCGCGTCATCGCCCATCTCAAGGCCGCCACCAAGAAACAGGCCCTGCAGGAATTGGCCCGCCGCGCGGCCGCCTTCACCGGCGTCCACGAGCGCCAGATCCTGGAAGTCCTGCTTGAACGCGAAAAACTTGGGACCACCGGCGTGGGCCATGGCATCGCCATCCCCCATGGCAAGCTGGGAAGCGTCGACCGCCTTTACGGCATGTTCGCGAGGCTGGACGCGCCGATCGATTTCGACTCGATCGACGAGCAACCGGTCGACCTGATCTTCTTGCTGCTGGCGCCGGAGTCGGCCGGCGCCGATCACCTGAAGGCGCTGGCCAGGGTTTCGCGCCTGCTGCGCGACCGGTCGTTCTGCGAGAAGCTTCGCGGATCGTCCAGCAGCGATGCGCTCTACGCGCTCCTCGCGGATGCGCCCACCAGCCACGCCGCCTGACCGGCCGGGGCCCTCGGCCCCGCCAGCTCGATTTCAGTGGATGCTGACGGGTTCGAGGTCGTGCTGGCGGCAGGCCGCGATCGCGGTCTCGCGATCGGCCAGCCGCGCCATCTCGGAACCGTCCGCGGCATGGATCGACCAGAACGGCTGGTCGTTCAGTACCTGCCGGCGGACATACACCAGCTGATGCAGGCCGAGCGTCGCCAGGTCGCCGGGCGAGATCGTCTTCAGTTTCTGTACGGTCTGTTCGTTCATGACTTGCCTTCCTTCCCCCGGCTTTACCCTGGGCGACCCGCGGACCGGGGCCTGCCGACGGCGAGCTGTTGAGCACTGTCGCCCTCGCCGTCCTCGGTATCGACCGGTTCACGCGTGATCTTGACCGTCCGCACCCGGCTTTCCGGCTGCGGACGCACCAGGTCGATATGAAGCAGCCCGTGTTCCAGCCGCGCGCCGGTCACCTCCAGACCTTCGGCAAGGATAAAGCTGCGCTGGAACTGCCGCGCGGCGATGCCGCGATGCAGGTATACCCGCTCCTCGTCCTGCGCCTGCTTGCCGCGGACCAAGAGCTGGTTGTCCTCGACCTGGATCGCGAGGTCGTCCTCGCGAAACCCGGCGACGGCAAGGGTAATGCGCAGCCCATGCTCGCCGACCTGTTCGATATTGTACGGGGGGTAGCCCTCGGCGCCGGCCTTGCCGACCCGGTCGAGCATGCGCTCGACATGGTCGAAACCCAGCAGCAGCGGGCTGTTGAACAGCGACAGTCGCGTCACGGCCACCCTCCTCCTTATGAGCGAGTCGGCTTCCACGGGATCGATCGAACCGCCGGCAGGCGCTTTCGATTCGGGCGGCCCCTGGTGGCACCGCCAGAGCTTATGTGGGGACCGTTAACAGAGGATCAAGGGTGGGCACCGCGCCATGCCCCGCGCTTAACCCGCTGGCGCGACGGTCAATTGCGGCGCGATACCCAGGCCAAGGTCAGCGCGAACACGAAAAACGCGGCGATGGTCCCGGCCAGGAAGGCCAGGTTGATGGCATCCATGCTTCCCTCCCTTGCAAGTGGGAAGAAAGCGATGGCATTGGCGCCGCCGGGCCGGCGTTGATTCAGATCAATGCGCCGATCCGACGTTTCGCGGCAGCTACAGCCGCGTCACGCGGTCGGGCTGTTCGCCGATCGACTTCCGGCACCAGTCCAGCCCCTGCTGCTCGGCATCCTCCGGCAACGAGGTTGGGCGGCTGACCCCCAGGCGCTTGCCGTCGCGCCACACCGACCAGAGGTACTGGCTCGACCCGTCCAGGTTCTTCCAGTGCTCGATGATCAGCTCGATCATGGCGAGGCGTATCCTCCGCGGCGCGCCGGTGAAGGGGCGTTGCCGCTGCTCCAGCGTCGATCATCACGCCGTTTGGGGGTGGGGCGCAACAAGACATCTCTCGTCCTACAAGACGATGGCGAAATCCAATCTAATTGACGTCTAGACGTCAATCGGCTATTTGGATCGGCGGGGGTAGCGTATGGCATTGGCACCAGGCATCGTTAGAGATTCCATCATCAAATTTCTTTCAACGTTCGGAGGCGAAGCGTCGGTTGCCCAAATAGGGGCAGCAGTCGCAACACGACTCGGCGAGGTTCCCGCTTCGTCAATTCGGTCCTACCTAAATTTGAATGTCCCGGACATATTCGAACGGGTGGGACGTGGGCGATATCGACTAGCCTTACACGATCAAGCAACCTACTCGACACGATTCGAGCCTGCCGTTGTCGAGGGTCGCGCAAAGCTCTTTCATGCAAACTGTTTCGATTGGATCGCCGCCCAAGCAGCGGCGAGTGTCCATGCCGTCGTAACTGATCCGCCCTATGGTCTTGTCGAGTACTCCGAAAAGGAGCAGACAAAACTACGACGCGGCAAGGGAGGAATTTGGCGAATTCCACCTTCCTTTGATGGCCACAAACGCTCCCCACTGCCTCGCTTTACCGTGTTGGGAGAAGCCGATCGCAAGGCGTTGCATGTCTTCTTCAAGCGGCTTGGTATCTTGCTTTGCCGCGTGCTCGTACCAGGCGCAAACGTCATTGTGGCCAGCAATCCTCTTCTCTGCCATGTAGTCGCATCAGCAATGTCGGAGGCAGGACTGGAGTTGAGAGGATCGATTGTCCGACTGACCATGACAATGCGCGGAGGAGATCGGCCAAAGAACGCCCATATCGAATTTCAGAACATAAGTGTAATGCCACGTTCGATGTGGGAGCCGTGGGTCGTCCTCCGGCGCCCTTTGGATGGACGGGCGCAAGACAACCTTCGAAAGTGGAAAACTGGCGGATTTCAGCGCCCGTCAGCGCAAAAACCGTTCGGTGATGTCATTCGTTCGAATCCCACTCCGAAAGCAGAACGTCGCATCGCGCCTCACCCGTCGCTCAAACCGCAAGAGTTCCTACGAAATATCGTCAAAGCCGCGCTGCCGCTGGGAGAAGGTGTGGTGCTTGATCCCTTTGCCGGATCTGGCTCGACATTGGCGGCCGCCAATGCGGTAGGGTATCATAGCATCGGCGTCGAATCCGATCCCCAATACGTGAAGCTGGCCGCGAAAGCTATTCCCCGGCTATCGCTACTTCGACAGGTAAATCCAATTCTGGCGAAGCTTGCGTATTCCTAAAGCACCGAGCGTTGCTGTTCGTGTTCCGAGTTCGCTGCGGGCATTCTTCCTGAAATCGGCCGCTGTGACGTGTCCCAGATACACTTCTGTGAATTTCATGGGCGACCGATCTCGCGCAGGCTCGCTTATATGATCCGTCGCGTAGACAAACACGCACATCCACTGATCCCGTGCACCGTGAGTGTCCACCGCACCGCCAGGTTTGCGCGTGCTCTTAATCTCGACGCCATCGGCTCCCGAGGCTATCGCGTTGTTCGGGTAACGACCCCTGACGATCAAGTCGGGATGTCCGTTGAATTTTTCATTTTCGACAAGAACCCTGGAGTGCCTCGCCATGCTTGCGGTCAGCATATCAGAAATCATTCCTGACATGGCTGCGGGACGGAGCATGTCGTCCATTCGATGAAGTCCCTTGCCGAGCAGCAGTTTGTTCACATCGAAAAAGAAATCATAAACGTCCTGCATTGCAATCTCAAAATCCTTGAGCCTCAGCTCGAATGGGAGATCAGCCCTCGGATTGAAGGCGCTTGCCACGACTATCGATTTCTTCATCGTGCGTATGTCCCTTTGTCACGAAAGAATGCGCATAGGTAGGCATCAAGTACGAGCCAAAATCCTTCTCGCGGCAGAATCCAGCACGTCTAACCTAGCTTTTCCGCCATCGCCTCCGCGATCTGCATGAAGGCGCGAACCGCCGTCAGGCGCAGGCGCTCCTCCAGGCAGACGACGTACTCGCCGACGTCCAGCGCGGCGTCCAGCACGTCCAGCGCGGCGAAGCGGTCGTCCGGCACGAACTCGCGCGCGAAGGCGACGCCGATGCCCAGGCCCGAGGCGACGGCTTCGCGCACCGCCTCGCGCCCGTCGATGTCCATGATCGCGCCCACCCGCACCCCGGCCTGGGCGATCGCGCGCTCGAACACCGCGCGGGTCACCGATCCCGGCTCGCGCAGCACCATGTCGCGGCCTTCGAGATCGCGCAGGGCCAACCGCCGGCGAGCCGCCAGCGCATGAGCCCGCGGCACGAAGACGATCAGCCGGTCGCGGCTGTAGGCCACGGCATGGAAGCGCGGCTCGGCCGGTTGGCGGGCGGTGATCCCGACATCGGCCTGGTAGTCCGACAGCCGGGCCAGCACGGCGTCCGAGTTGCCGATCACCAGGGACAGGGCCACGCCGGCATGCCGGCGCTTGAGCTCGGCCATGATCGGCATGGCGTGGATGGCGTTGTCGGCCGCGATGCGCAGATGGCCGATCGTCAGCGCCTCGGAACCCGCCAGCAGCGCCTGCGCCTCGCCCTCCAGCGCGAACAGGCGGTCGGTCACGGCATAGAGCTGGCGCCCCAGCGCGGTCATCTCGACCCCCCGCCCGCGCCGCTCGAACAGGCGCACGCCGTAGCGGTCCTCCAGCGCCTTCACCTGGCCCGACAGGTTGGGTTGGCTGAGGCGGGTCGCCTGGGCGGCACGGGTGAAGCTGCCCTCGCGGGCGACGGCATGGAAGGCGCGGATCTGGCTGTGGTTCACGGCGGCCTCAGCGAGGATATATCGATCTAACAAATAATTGCTATAAGAACTATATATTTGAATGATTTCTCGGGCCAGCCCTATTCTCCAGCAACCGCCAAGAAGGAGCGCCGATGCCCACTGCCCGCCTGCCCATGGCCGCCAAGTCCGAAACCGGCGATCCGCTGCTGCTGACGCCCGGGCCGTTGACCACGTCGAAGTCGGTCAAGACCGCCATGCTGCACGATTGGGGGTCACGCGACGCCACCTTCATCCGCGTGAACAAGGAGATGCGCGAGCGCATCACCGAGGCCGCCGGCGGCAAGGGGACTCACACGACCGTGCCGATGCAGGGCAGTGGCACGTTCGCCGTGGAGGCGATGATCGGCAGCTTCGTGCCGAAGAACGGCAAGCTTCTGATCCTGGTCAACGGCGCCTATGGCACGCGCGCGGTCAAGATCTGCCAGTATGCCAGCCGCGCGCACCAGGTGCTGGAGACGCCGGAGGACACGCCCCCCGACCTCGCCAAGCTGGAGGCGGCGCTGAAGGCCGACGCCGCGATCACCCATGTGCTGGTCGTGCACTGCGAGACCACCAGCGGCATCCTGAACCCGGTGGCGGAGGTGGCGGCGATCGTCGCCAAAGCCGGCCGCCGGATGCTGATCGATTCGATGAGCGCGTTCGGCGCCCTGCCGATCGACGCGCGCGAGGTCAAGTTCGACGCGCTGGCGTCGTCCAGCACCAAGTGCCTGGAAGGCGTGCCCGGATTCGGTTTCATCGTCTGCGACCTGAAGGCGGTCGAGCAGGCCAAGGGCAACGCGCATTCCCTGGCGCTGGACGTGCACGACCAGTGTAAGGTGCTGGAGACCACGGGCCAGTACCGCTTCACCCCGCCGATCCACGCCATCGTGGCGCTGCACCAGGCGATCACGGAGTTCGTCGAGGAAGGCGGCGTGGCGGGCCGCGGCGGGCGCTATCGCCAGAACGCCAAGGTGCTGATCGACGGGATGCGGGCGATGGGCTTCGACACGCTGCTGCCCGACCGGCTGCAGGCGCCGATCATCGTCACCTTCCACATGCCGCGCGATCCCAAGTTCCACTTCCAGACCTTCTACGACCGGCTGAAGGACCTGGGTTACGTGATCTATCCGGGCAAGCTGACCGTGGCCGACAGCTTCCGCATCGGCTGCATCGGACGCCTGTCGCCCGACCACATGCGCGGCGCGGTCGAAACGATCCGCGCGGTGATCGCCGACATGGGCGTCAGCCAACTGGGAGCGAAGCGTGCCGCCTGACGGAACCGCGCAAGCCGCCGTCACCGTCAACGGGCGACGCTACAACCGTCCGACCCGGCCGGTCGTCGTCGTCTGCATCGACGGGTCGGAGCCGGGCTATATCGAGGCGGCGGCGGCCACCAGCCGCGCGCCGTTCCTCGACCGGCTGCTGAAGCAGGGCACCAACCGGCTGGCCGACTGCGTCGTGCCCAGCTTCACCAATCCCAACAACCTGTCGATCGTGACCGGCGTGCCGCCCAGCGTGCACGGCATCTCGGGCAACTACTTCTACGACCGCGACAGCGGCGCGGAAGTGATGATGAACGATCCGAAATTCCTGCGCGCCGGTACCATCTTCAAGGCGTTCCAGGACCAGGGCGCGTCGATCGCGATCGTGACCGCCAAGGACAAGCTGCGCCGGCTCCTGGGCAACGGCCTGACGATCGGGCCGCGCGCGATCTGCTTTTCCTCCGAGCATGCCGACAAGGCGTCGATGGCGGAGAACGGCATCGAGAACGTGCTCGACCTTGTGGGCATGAAGCTGCCCAGCGTCTACAGCGCCGAGTTGTCGGGCTTCGTGTTCGCGGCGGGCGTGAAGATCATGGAGAAGCACCGCCCGGACCTGATGTACCTGTCCACGACCGACTACATCCAGCACAAGCACGCGCCCGGCACGCCGGTCGCCAACGACTTCTACGTCATGATGGACGGCCACCTGGCGAAGCTCGACGCCATGGGCGCGGTGGTGGCGCTGACGGCCGACCACGGCATGAACGCCAAGCACGACGGCCAGGGCCGGCCCGACGTGATCTACCTGCAGGACCTGATGGACCAGTGGCTGGGCCAGGGCAAGGCGCGGGTGATCCTGCCGTTCACCGATCCCTATGTCGTGCATCACGGCGCGCTGGGCTCGTTCGCGACGATCTACCTGCA
>JADZDN010000403.1 GCA_020851015.1 Alphaproteobacteria bacterium
AAGGCGCCGAGGGTCGACTGGTGGTCCGCCGCGCGGTACTCGATCGGGCCGAACACGCTCTCGACCTTCAGTCCCTTCATCGCCGCGACCATCTTCTCGGTGTCGGTCGACCCGGCCTTCTTCAGGCAGGCGGCGACCGACTTGATGGTTTCGTAGCCCACGACCGAGCCGCAGCGCGGATAGTCCTTGAAGCGCTTCTGATAGGCTTCCCTGAACTTGTCGTGCGCCGGCGCCTTGATCTGGTCCCAGGGATAGCCGGTGACGATCCAGCCCGGCGGCGTTTCGTCCTTCAGCGGGTCGAGATATTCCGGCTCGCCGGTCAGCAGGCTGACGACCGCGCGCTTCTCGAACAGGCCGCGGGTGTTGCCCTGGCGCACGAAGTTCGTCAGGTCCGGGCCGAAGGTGACGTTGAAGATCGCCTCGGGATTGGCCGCGGCCACCGCCTGCACGGTGGCGCCGGCGTCGATCTTGCCCAGCGCCGGCCACTGCTCGGCGACGAACTTCACGTCCGGCCGCGCCTTCGACAGGATGTCCTTGAACCACCGCACCGCCGACTGGCCGTATTCGTAGTTCGGCGACACGGTGGCCCAGGTCTTGGCCGGCAGCCTCACCGCTTCCTCGGCCAGCATGGCCGCCTGCATGTAGGTCGAGGGCCGGAGGCGGAAGGTGTAGGCGTTGCCCTTGGCCCAGACCAGCGTGTCGGTCAGCGGCTCGGAGGCGAGGTAGAGGCGCTTGTTCTGCAGCGCGAAGTCGGCCAGCGCCAGGCCGATGTTCGACAGGAACCCGCCCGCCAGCAGGTCGACCTTTTCGGCGTTGATCAGTTCGCCGGCATGGCGCACCGCGTCCTCGGGCTTGCCGGCGTCGTCGCGCGAGATGACCTCGAGCTTGCGCCCCAGCACGCCGCCCGCGGCGTTGATCTCCTCCACCGCCAGCATCCAGCCGTTCTTGTACGGCAGGGTGAAGGCGGGGATGGCGGTGTAGCTGTTGATCTCGCCGATCCTAATCGGCGCGCCCTGGGCGCGCGCCACATAGGGCGCGGCAATTGACGCGGCGGCGGCGGCGCCGGCGCCCGCAACGAAGTCTCTGCGACGGATCCTTGTCATGGCGAAGCTCCCCTTCTCTTCGACAGCCATCGATGCGCGAAGCCTAGCGCAAGTCAGCGCTGGCCGTCCCAGGCCTTGATCTCCGATGCCTTGAGGCCGCCCATGCGCTCGTGGATGCGGCCGCCGGTGGTCATCGCGATGAAGAAGCACAATTCGTCGGCGCGCGGCGCATCGGGAATCCCGGCCTCGATGCCGCTGAAATGGCTGCGCACGTAGGCGGCGTCCTTGTGGTGGATCGGGATGTCGATGCGCGCGCCCATGGCGCCCACCTTGACCGAGGACGGCACGATCGCCTTGGCCGAGCCCAGCACGTCGCGCATCGCGTAGCCGCCCGGCACGTGCCACAGCGCGCCGTGCTCCAGCTCGCCGTCGCTGCCGACGGTCGATGCCTTGCCATAGGCCTCGATCGCCTTGGGATCGCCGCCCATCGCGGCCAGCAGGCGCTTGGACATCTCGACGCCCAGCGGCTTCAGCGCCTCCATCATCGGCTGAACCTCGGCCACATACTTGCCGGCATAGGGATTGGCGATCACGGCGCCGGCCCAGCCCACCAGCAGCGGCTTGTCCACCGGCTTGCCGCGCTCGTGCCAGATGGTCTCGACATTGACGACGATCTTGCGGACGCGCACCAGGTCCATCATGCCCTCTTACGTAGCGTGGTTCTTGAAGAGAGGTGTGCCTCATCCTTCGAGACGGCGCTGCGCGCCTCCTCAGGATGACGCGCTAGCTTGGCGCCAACATGGTAGAACGCGTCATCCTGAGGAGGGCCGAAGGCCCGTCTCGAAGGATGAAGAACGCCGACCACAAGCCGCGCGCCGCGCAGGCGCAGCAGCGCGCCGTGGATCAAGCCGGCCGTCCGCAGACGCTCCGCCTCGGCCGCGCCGCTGTCCAGAGCATGCGCAATCTCGCGGTCGCTCAGCGGCCCGACCGCGACGGTGACCGGGATGTCGCCCAGGTCGCTGTCGTCCTTCACCTGGTTCGCGGGCAGGCGGCGGATCGTCTGGCTATCGACGTTGACCGCATTGCCGACGATCGTCGCCGCCGCGTCGGCTGCAGCCCCGCTGGCGGCCAGGATAGTGACGCTGTCGGCAATGCCCAGGCTCAAGCTGCGCCCGCCGCGCCCTGACGTGGCGATGCCGCGCGCCGGCGACGCGGAATCGATCGTGGCGAAGCCGTCGAGGGCTGCATCCGGCTCGCCATCCTCCAGCGACCCGGCGACGCCCACGCGCATCGCCTCGCCCGGCGCCAGGTGGATCGCGATGTCGCCGCCGTCGTTGACATAGGCGCGCCGCAGGTCGCGTCCCGCGACCATCGCCGCCAGCATCGCGTCGGCCACCGCACCCGCCACCGCCGCCATCGGCGTGATGAACACGGCGCGATAGGGCCACACCGCCGCGATCATGCGGCGGGCGATGGGGCCTTTGGTGGTGGGGCAGAGAGCGTCACCCCCACCCCAACCCTCCCCCATCGAGGGGGAGGGGGCCGAATTCCTGTCCCCTCCCCCCTTGTGGGGGAGGGTTAGGGTGGGGGGCCAGGCGATGGGCGCCTTCAGCAGCGGCAGTTCCGCCGCCAGTCCTTCGAGCACGCCGTCGAACGCGGCCGTCACCTGGCTGTAGGCGCGGCGCACCTCGTCCGCGTCGCCGACCGCGCCGATGATCAGGTCGATCGGGCCGTGCTGCAGGTGCAGCCGGCCATCGGCAAGGAGTGCGGCCGCGGGACCGGTCATGCGTTGTCGCCGTGCGGCCGCGCGACGTCGAGCGGCCAGGGATTGTCCGGGCGCCACGCCTCGTCGCGGCGGCGCTTGTCGTTGAGCACGCTGTCCATGGTGACGACGTTCTCGACATGTCCGCCCAGGCCGCGATAGTCCTCCAGCCGCATGGTGTACTCGATCGGCGCCACCAGCGCCGGAGTCGGCACGTGGCCGAAGGACTTGTCGGGCATGCGCGTGACGTCGACCATCACCGTGATGCCGCCGCCCGGCCACACATAGGCCGGCGCGCCGCCGCAGGTCACGCGCGTCAGGCTCTGGCGCACCGAGCGGGTCAGGCGCACCGGGTTCTC
>JADZDN010000404.1 GCA_020851015.1 Alphaproteobacteria bacterium
GCCTGCAGCCGATCTACCGCATCGAGAAGAACCCGCTGCCCTGGCTCGACGACATGCTGAACGGCGCCGAGCACACCAACTTCTTCGAGAACCGCGCGACCGAATACTCCAAGGCCGCGACCGAGGGCTCGTGGGAAGAAGCCTTCGACTGACGCCTCGCGGGAGGCGGTGATCGCCGCGCCCAAGCCCCGCGATGCGGCGGCGATCGCCGGCGACGACCGCCAGGCCGACGCCGACCGCGCCCTGCTGGCGGCGCACGGCCGCCTTCTGCTCGATCTCGCCCGCGCCTCGGTGCTGCACGGATTCGAATTCGGCCGGCCGCTGCCGGTCGATATCGGCAACGAGGCGCCGGCGCTGGCGGCCCTGCGCGCCTGCCACGTGGTGCTGCGCGTGGCGTCGCCCGCGGCGGCGAGCGACCGGCGCTGGCGGGCCGGCGGCGTCCGGCCCTGGCGGCCGCTGCTGGCGGACGTCGCCGGCAACGCGTTCGCCGCCGCCTTCGCCGACCGCCGCCACCCGCCGCTCAAGGCCGCCGACCGACTCGACCTTGCAATCGAGCTTGGCCTGCTGGGGCCGCCGGTGGCGATCGATCCCGCCGACGCCCGCGCGCGGGCGTGCATCCAACCGGGGCGCGACGGGGTGCTGGTGGAATGGCCCGGCGGATCGCTGGCACTCTATCCCGAGGCCTGGGCCTTCCGCCCCACCCCGGCCGAGTTCGTCGCCGAGGCGATGCGCCGCGCGCTCGCCCGCGGCCTCGATCCCGCCGGAACGCCGCAGGTCTACCGCTTCGCGGTGGCGACGGCCGCCGACGGAACCCCCTCCCTGCCCTCCCCCTAACCCCCTCCCGCCAGGGGCGTAGGGACAAGAATAGGGGGCCGCGGTCGTCGCGGCGCTTGGGGAGGCGGGACTCGGTTTGGCGGCGTCCGGCCGCGCTGCGACCTTCTCTTCCTTGTTGGCCCATTCGACGAAGGCGGCTAGCGCGCGGTTCCAGCCGCGGAAGCGGCGCAGGTAGGCGGCGGGGCCGACCGTCGAGGGGGGCTTGGCCGCTTCCTCGAAGCGCGGGACGCGGCCGTAGTGGTTCCACAGCACGCGCAGGTTCGCGAGGCAGGCGTGCTCGTCGTAGACGCGCGCGCGCTTCGACTGCTTGAGGCCGGCGCGACGCACGGCCTCGGGCCAGGAGCCGAAGCGCCGGCGGTAGGTGATCCAGCTCACCGGGCTCAGGCGGTCGACCTCCGCGATCGAGACCACGCCGTCGGGGCGCGCGACGCGGCGCAAGAGCGCGATCAGCTCGTCGTCGCCGAGCCTGCCGCCGGCGCGCCGGCGCAGCTTCGGCGTCACCGCGGGGCCGCCATAGCGGTGGCCCAGGCCCGCACGGGTCAGCGACTCCTGCCAGCTTCCGAAGCGGTGGAGATAGGCGAAATGCGCGGTCCGCGCGTGGACGCGGAAGCGCTGGACGGACAGGACCGGGTGATCGACCAGCGCCGCCACGCGCCGGATCTCGGCAAGCAGGGCGTCATCGGAACGGTCGACCAGGCGGTCCAATTGATAGGGCAATCGGACTCCGGATCGGTGGCGAGCCTGGGCATTGTCCGCCCGGCAGCGTCATCGCGAAAGGGGGTTACCCGGAATAAAAAAACTTCGCCGCCGGATCAGCGATGTATCGGGGGGTGGATGATCCTGTTCGCGCGGCGCCAGGCGTCAGGCGTCGTGGAAGGTGGCGAAGCGGTCGACCGGCTCGCGCTCGGTCTTGAGCGCGTTCTCGGGCGCGGCCGTGTCCTCAAAGCCCAGCGCCATGCCGGAGAGGATGATCTCGCCATCGGGGATCGGCAGCGCGCGGCGCACGGCGGGGCCGTAGCTGCACCAGGCGGCCTGGGGACAGGTCTCGAGCCCGTGGGCGCGGGCCATCGTCATCACGTTCTGCATGAACATGCCGCAGTCCAGCCACGAGCCCAGCTGCTGGCGGCGGTCCATCGTGAAGATCAGCCCGACCGGCGCGCCGAACAGCGTGAAGTTGCGCAGCGCGGCCTCGCCGCGCGCCTTCATGTCGTCGCGGGCGACGCCCAGCAGCGCGTAGAGGTCGAAGCCGACCTTGCGCCGTCGCGCGACATAGGGCTCGAACCAGGGATGCGGGTTGTAGGGATACTCCTCCGCGCGCTCGCCGGCGCGGGCCGCCGCCTCGACGGTCGCGCAGAGCCGGTCGCGCGCGGCGCCGGTCGCGACGTGCACCAGCCAGGGCTGCGAGTTGGTGCCGCTGGGCGCGCGGGCGGATACCCGCAGGATGTCGCGCACCACGTCCAGCGGCACGGGGGCGGGCAGGAAGCGGCGCACGGAACGCCGGCCGGCGATCGCCTGGGCTATGGCGACGGTCTTGGCTTCGGGAAGGTCCATGCTGTCCTGCCAGTCTTGAACGGGCCGGCGGGAAGATAACCAACAAGGCGCCAAGACACCAAGGAGAGAAGCGCGCCGAATGGCCAACAGGGCCGGCGCCGGGCTTTTCGCTTTTTCCTGGCGGCCTGGCGCCCTGGCGGTTGCCGGCGGGCGGGGTTTTGTTCAGTTCACCTGGACGCCGTGCTCGCCGACCGCGCCGGGCTTCAGGATTTCCTTGCTCAGCTCCTCGCGCAGCGACACGCCGATATGGCCGATGTCGACGATGCGGATGCGCTCGCCCTGGCGGCGCACGTCGAAACGGACGCTGAAGTTGGGATCCTGGCCGAAGCGCACGCAGTTGACGCGCACCGACGCGCCGTCGGCCTCGGCGCTCTTGCCGGCGATGGCGCAGGACTGGAAGATCAGGTTCTGGATGAACTGCATCACGCTGTCGGTGCCCAGCACGGAATCGCGCGACCAGTCGGCCAGCTTCGCGCGGTCGGCCTCGGCCAGCCTGTCCCAGCGCTGGCCCAGCGCCTGGATCGCCGGGCCGGTCCAGTCGACCTCCTTGGTCAGGAGGCCGACATAGAAGGCGCGGCGATCCGCGGTCGGCTTCTTCGACACCGTCACCATGTCCGCGATGATGCGCTGCACGTACTGGATGGGATCGTCGGCCCGCGCGGCGGCGGGAAGCGCCACCGCCAGGCCCAGCAGAACCACGAGTGCACGCATCGGCGAATCCTTCGCTTTCCCGCAACACCCGCAATCAACAACGGTGCGCCGCGCCGGTCAAGCGCCCTGTGCCTTCCGTCACCGCCGGCCTGTGCGCGGCGTTACAGCGCATTTTAGGCATCGCGCCGATAGTGGCGTCCCATGGCCCGGTCGGCGTGACGGGGCCCAAGACGGCCCGGCCCGGATGGCTGGCCGACAGGAGTACGTGCCATGACGAACCGCTTCCTCGCCCTGATCGCCGCCCTGGCGCTCTGCGCCGGCGCCGCCCTGAAGCCCGCCCTTGCCGAGGAGGCCAAGATGGCCTGCGGCGACCGGGCGGAGCTGCTGGCCCACCTGAAGGACAAGTACCAGGAGAACCAGACCGGCTTCGGCATCACGCAGAAGGGCGGGGTGGTCGAGCTGATGACGTCGGAAGACGGAAGCTGGACCTTGATCCTGAGCTTCGCCAACGGGCGGTCCTGCCTGATGGCCACCGGCCAGGGCTGGGAGCTGTGGAAGAACGCGGCCGGCAAGGAGGCGTGATCCGCCTCCCCGCCCCGCTTCAGCGGTAGCGCAGCGCCCCGGTGAGCGGCTTGGCCGCCGCGTCGGCCGGGCCCAGCGGGTCGAGCCCCCAGCGCAGCTCGATCAGCCTGAGGATCGCGGTGGTGTCGTAGCTGGTGTGGTCGACATGGCCCTTGCGGGCGAAGGGCGACACGACGATCGTCGGCACGCGCGTGCCCGGGCCCCAGCGGTCGCGCTTGGGCGGCGGCACGTGATCCCAGAAGCCGCCGTTCTCGTCGTAGGTGACGATCACGACCATTCCCGGCCACTGCTTGCTCTTGACCAGACGGTCGAGCAGGTCGGCGGCGTGCGCGTCGCTCTTCACCACGTCGCTGCCGCTCGGATGCTGGTTGATGCCGCTGCGCGGCTTGTAGAAGGCGACCGGCGGCAGGGTGCCGGCATCGATGTCCCTGACGAAGTCGTCGAGGTCCTTGAGATGGCGCTGGCGGTCCGGGCTGCCTTTCTGGAAGCGCTTGAAGAAGGCGAAGGGCTGGTGGTGGTACGAGAATGTGCCCGGCTTCTGCTGCCCCGCCTCGGCCTCGTTCCAGCCCCCCGAGTACCAGGCCCAGGCAATGTTCTTGGCGCTCAGCCGGTCGCCGATGGTCGGCTGGTCCTGCACCGGCAGGCGCAGCGCCGGGTCGCCCTTGGGATCGAACGGCCCGCCCACCGGCTGCAGCGTGTTGACCGCGTAGCCGTCCTGGGTCACGTAGCCCTCGCGCGTCAGCTTGCCCTGGACGTCGAACTTCACGCCGATCTTCTCCATGTCGGCGCCGGGATAGACCGGCGTGCAGGCGCAGATCAGCCATTGGTGATTGAGGACGGATCCGCCGAACGCGGCATGGAAGAAATGGTCGGCCAGCGTGTAGCGCTTGGCGTAGTCCCACAGCCGGAGCGTCGAGCCGTCCCAGTACGCCATGGCATAGCCGCGGGCATCGGAATAGATCGCGAAGCGGTCCATCTTGCCGCCATTGATCTGGGCCTGCTGGGTGTGGAAGGCGTGGACCAGGCTGCCCAGCACCTCGTCCATGCGGTAGTAGTCGTTGAGCCGGTACGGGCGGTTGGCGAGCTTGTCCGGCAGCTTGTCGTAGCGCGGCTTGGCCGACGTGCGGAGATCGAGCGCGTCGGGCAGGAAGGCCAGGCGCTTGCCGTCCTCGCCGGTCTGGATCGCCCGCTTGCCGGCGCGCGACAGGCCCTCGGCCCCGGGAAAATTGCCGAACAGATGGTCGAAGCTGCGATTCTCCAGATAGAGCACGACGACGTTCTGCACCCGCTCCAGCCCAGGCGGGGCCTTGGCGTCCGCGGACTGCGCCAAGGCGGCGGCCGGCGCGCCGACCCCCAGGAGGCCGGCAGCGACTACGGCAAGACGGGCGATACGGTCGATGCGCACGGCGATTCCCCCCTCGAAAGCCTGGCGTCGCCACCGGACGCCGTTCCGTGCAAGGCTAAGGCGGGGGCGGCAAGGACGTCAAACGCGCCGCGGCGGCGCATCGCCGTCAACGCCTGCCGGGATGCAACCGTTCAAACCAGCGCCGACGCCGCCATGACAAGCTGGTCCTGGCTGAACGGCTTGGGAAGCATTGCCGTCCTGGCGAAGGCGCCCGGCAGGCTCTCGGGCCCGTAGCCGGTCACGAAGAGGAACGGCACGTTGCGGCGTGCCAGCGCGCCGGCAATCGCGTCGACCGGCTGGCCACGGAGATTGGCGTCGAGCAGCGCTGCATCGAGCTGCGTGGCCTCGACAATGCTGAGCGCGTCCCGGGCGTTGCTGGCCGGCCCCACGACCTCTGCGCCGGCCGCTTCCAGCATCGCAACGATGTCCAGCGAAACGAGCGGCTCGTCCTCGACCACCAGAAAGCGCTTGCCGGCGAGCTGTCCGGTGGAAGCGCCTTCGGGGACGAACGGGGCCGATGATCGGACAGGGGGCGATGCCGGCGGCTTTGCCGCCCGGCTATCCTCCGTCGGTCCGGGCAGCGGCAGCGCGACGGTCCACACCACGCCTTCGGTTTCGACCGACATGTGCGCGGCCCCGCCTTCGCCCCGTGCGCTCTGCTCGATCAACGTCCGGCCGAAGCCACGCGCTGCCGGCGCCCGGACCGCGGGACCGGCGCGTTCGGCCCAACGCAGGCGGAGCATGCCGCGATCCACGGTCCACGTGATCGCCACCACGCCCTGCGGAACCGACAGTGCGCCGTACTTGACGGCGTTCGTGCCGAGTTCATGCAGCATCAGCGCCACGTGCAGCGCCATTTGCGATTCCAGGCGGGCCGGCGGACCCGAAGCCCTCACCTTGGTCTCGTCGACCGCGCCCGCCAGAAGCTGGTCCCGGATCAGGTCGCGAAGATCCGCGCCTTGCCACGCCGTGGCGCCCAGCATGCCGTGCACGCGGGCAAGCGACTGGATGCGGCCGGTGAAGCTGGGTACGAACTCGCTCGGGCTCCGGGTCCGGCGCAGCATCTGGTGCGCAATCGCCTGCACGTTGGCGAGGGTGTTCTTGACGCGGTGGTTGAGCTCTGCGACCAGGAACTGGTGGGTCTCCTCGACCTGCTTGCGCTCCGTGATGTCGATCACCGAACCGATATACCCGAGGAATTCGTCCGCGGGGCCGAAGCGCGGCGCGGCGGCGTCGATCATCCACCGGTACGCGCCGTCCGCGCGCAGCAGGCGGTATTCGAGCCGGAAGGCATCGCGGCTTGCATTGGCCGCGACGAACGCGTCGTTGACGCTGGCGCGGTCCTCGGAATGGACCGCATCGAGCCAGCCGTCGCCCAGACCCGTTTCGGGCGTCTGGCCGGTGAATTGATACCAGGACTTGCTGAGATAGGTCGCCGTGCCATCGGGTTCCGACACCCAGATCATGACCGGGGCGTTGTCAGCCATGTGGCGGAAGCGCTCCTCGCTGACCCGCAGCGCTTGTTCCGACTCGCGACGCAGCCTCGCCGCCTGGATATTCATGGCGACATGGGCCAGCAATTCGCGCGCGCTGAACGGCTTGGTAAGATAGTCGTCGGCGCCCATGTGCAGTCCCTCGACCCGCGCCTCTTCCCCCGCGCGCGCCGAAAGCAGGATGACGGGAAGCGTGCGCGTGCGCGGTTCGGCGCGCAGCCGAGCCAGGAGCCCGAGTCCATCCAGGCGCGGCATCATGACGTCGGCCAGCACGAGATCGGGAATCCGCTGTCCGATCGCCGCCAACGCGGCGTCGCCGTCGGCGACCGTTTCCACGTCGTAGAGCGCCCCGAGCAGGCGACGCAGGTAGTCGCGCATATCCGCATTGTCGTCGGCGACCAGGATGCGCGGCCTTTCCCCCGTCGCCGCTTCCAAGCGCGCGGGACCGGCGACATCCTGGATGACGCCTTGGTCGAACGATCCGTCGTTCGGCAGCCAGCGCAGCGCCTCCTCGACGAAGGGCTGCACCCCGATGGCCGTCGAGACCGGCGATTGACTCGCGCCGCGCCGCTTCTGCGGCAGATGGGCGTGTCCCCGGGGAACCAGAACCCGGAACGTGCTGCCCTTGCCATAGACGCTTTCGGCGGTGACAAGGCCGCCATGGAGGCGCGCCAGTTCCTGCACCAGCGCAAGTCCGATGCCGGAACCTTCATGGGTGCGGCCGCGCGCGCCGGCGACGCGATGGAAGCGCTCGAACAGGCCGGGCATCTCGGCCTGGGGGATGCCGGTGCCGGTGTCCTGGACGCTGAGTTCGAAATGCGTCCCGGTCTGCCGCAGCGCGACCGCGATCTCGCCGGCGAACGTGAATTTGAAGGCATTGGACATCAGGTTGAGGACGATCTTTTCCCACATCTCGCGATCGACATGCGCCGGCTCCGCCAGCGGCGGGCAATCGATGGCCAGGCGCAACCCGGCCTTTTCCACGGCCGAACGAAAAACGCTGGCAAGGTCCGACGTGAACGCCGGCAGATCGGTCGGCTCGTAGGTCGCCTGCACGCGCCCCGCCTCGATGCGCGAGAAATCGAGCAAGGTATTGACGAGCTTCAGAAGCCGAAGGGCGTTGCGGTGGACGAGATCAACCTGCTGAAATTGCGGGTCGGCGAGCGCGTCCGCCGACCGGCCGAGCGCACGCTTCCATTCCTCCAGCGGACCGAGCATCAAGGTCAGCGGCGTGCGGAACTCGTGGCTGACGTTGGAAAAGAACGCCGTCTTCGCGCGGTCGATCTCGGCCAGCGCTTCGGCGCGCTTGCGTTCCTCTTCGTAGGACCGCGCATTGGCGATCGCGCTCGCGACCTGCGCTTTCATGAGCTGCAGGAAGTCGTGATGGTGGCCGTCCAGCCTCAAATGCGGATTCACGCCGACCACCAGGAAGCCGGCCGATTCGCGCGGGTTGAGCGCGACGATCGGCAGCACCACCGCGGCGCGCGGCGCGCCGGAGCGGTGCGCATCCGGCACGGCGGGGAAGCGCGCGGGAAGATCGTCCACGACGATCGGCGTGGCGGCGGAAGGCAGATGCCAGCCTTTCCCCTCGTCCTCGTCCTGCAGGGTCACAAGTTCGGGGCTGATGGCTTGGCCGCGCGCGATGCCGGCCGCGCCCGCCAGGCAGGCCTGCCTGCGGTCGGCATCGAGAAGATAGAGAAGGGCGAAGGGGACGTCCTTCGGGTGCTTGGCAAGGGTCTCGGCGGCGATGATGCAGGCATCGGCCGGCGTTCGCGCGTCGCCGGTCCGCGCGGCGAGGTCGCGAAGGACGACCACGCGGCGTTCGCCGACCACCTTCTCGGTGATTTCGGCGACGGTCGCGAGGACGCCGCCGATGCCATTGGTCGCGGCCGCGTCCGGAACCGGGCTGTAGGCGATGGTGAAATGAGTTTCCTCGACAAACCCATGCCTGTTGAGCGCGAGCTCGAGGTCCTCGTTCCAGGTGGCCGGCCCGCCGTTGAACGGCGTATCGATCATCGGCTGGAGGATGTGCCAGATCTCGCTCCAGCATTCGCGGACGGGCTTCCCGAGCGCCCAGGGATGCTTGTCGCCCAGGATCGGACGATAGGCGTCATTGTAGATGCAAACATATTGCGGCCCCCACCACAGCAGCAATGGAAACCGGCTGGCCAGCAGCAGCGGGATCATGACCTGTAGCGTCGGCGACCAGGCTTCCGCCGGGCCGATGGCGGTCCGGGACCAGTCGAATTCCCGGATCAATTGCCCCATCTCGCCGCCGCCGGCGATGCCGGCGGTGCCGGAGCCGGCGCGACGCTCTTCGGACGGGCTTGGCGCCCTTGGCATGGGTGAACTCCCCCGCATGCAAACCCACTCAACTCGGGCGAACGCCCGTCGGGCCCCGCGGTTCCAAGAAAAACGGCTGCCGTCTCGGCTGATGCGGTCCGGCCTGGCCAGGGCTAGGATGCGGCCCGGGAGCGGGCGTGGCGCCCGGGGGCTTCGGGGAAGTTGAGCCCATGAGCATCGAGTTCCTGCTGACCTCGCTGATCGTCGTCGTCTCGCCGGGCACCGGCGTGATCTTCACCCTGGCGGCGGGGCTGTCGCGGGGGGCGCGCGCCAGCGTGGTCGCCGCGTTCGGCTGCACGCTGGGCATCGTGCCGCACATGGCGGCGGCGATCCTGGGCTTGGCGGCGCTGCTGCACACCAGCGCCGTGGCTTTCCAGACCTTCAAGTATCTCGGCGTCGCCTACCTGCTCTACATGGCGTGGAGCGCGCTGAAGGAGCACGGCGCGATGCGCGTGGAGAAGGACGAGCGCCGGCGCTCGTCGCTGCAGGTGAGCGTGTCGGCCATCCTGGTCAACATCCTGAACCCGAAGCTGTCGATCTTCTTCTTCGCCTTCCTGCCGCAGTTCGTCAGCGCGGACGAGGCGCATCCGCTGGCGCGGATGGCGGAGCTGAGCGGCGTGTTCATGGCGCTGACCTTCGCGGTCTTCGTCGTCTACGGTCTATTCGCGGCGGCGGTGCGCAGCCACGTCCTGGCGCGGCCGCGCGTGCTGGCGTGGATGCGCCGCCTGTTCGCGGGCGCCTTCGCGCTGCTGGGGCTAAAGCTGGCGCTGGCCGAGCGGTAAAGTCGCTTCAGCGCCGCTTGACGATCGGCGTGGCGTTGCCTCGGCGGTCGAGGATGAAATCCGGCGGCGGCGCCTTGCTGGCGTTGAGGGCGCATTTCAGCGTCGCGGGATCGGCATAGCGCGGCGGGGCGTTCAGCGCGACCAGGCGGCACGCCTCGAGCTCGTTCGACGCCATCAGCCAGAACATTTCCCGGGCGTCGTCCTCGGTCGACCAGACGCAAAAATACGGCATCATCGCTCCATCGCCCCCGGCGCAAATTAGGACGGGCGGGCGCGCGCCGTCGATGCGCGGGAGTACGCCGGGCGATCTACCTATGGGGGGCGGCCGGGGAGCGGGACGCTACCGGCTCTGCCAGGCATCCTTCATCCCGTACCAGCGCATCACCGCGGGCACGAACCAGGGGTTGCCGGCGCAGAAGGGCACGGTCGGGAAGGACAGGTCGGCGAAGACCGTGCGGGCCTCGGCCTTGTCGAGGATGCGCGCGGCCGCCTTGCGGCCGAGATAGGTGCCCATCGGCAGGCCGGCGAAACAGTAGCCGCCCGCGAAATGGATGCCCCGGTGCGTGACCAGGTGCGGCCACAGGTCGAACGTGCCGGCGCAGCGCCCGGTCCAGGAATGCGCGATCTTGAACTTGGCGAATTCGGGCACGATGCGCGTCACGTCGGCATGGAGCTGGGCGCCCTTGGCGCGCGCCGAGCTGGGCCGCGTGCCGGTGCGCCACAGGAACAGCAGCCGCGTGCCGTCGGGCGAGCGGCGCAGCGAGATGATGTCGTGCACGTGGTCGATATAGGTGCGGTCCTGCGGCAGGATGCGCTGGACGGTGGCGGGATCGAGCGGCTCGGTCGCGATCATGTAGGCGTCGAACGGGATGATGCGCCGCCGCAGCCAGGGCATCAGCGGCCCGGTATAGCCGTTGGTCGCGACCAGCACGTCGCGGGCGCGGGTTTCGCCCATGGTGGTGCGCACGCGGAAGCTGCCCGGGTCGCCGTCGATCGCGGTCACCGGCGTGCGGCCGATCAGCGCGACGCCGGCCGCGCGCGCGCGGTCGAGCAGGCCCTGGTGGTCGAGGCCGGGATGGATCGAGCCGAGCGAGGGCACCATCAGCCCGCCCATGTAGCGCTCGCTCGCCAGCTCGGCGCGCACCTCGGCAGCGGACAGCATGGCGAACTCGGTGCCCAGGTGCTTGCGGCGGCGCTCGAACTCGTCGGCGACGTCGTCGTACTGCCGGCGCGTCTTGCACAGGATCAGCCGGCCGCGCTGGCGGAAGCCGCAGGCGATCTGCTCGCGCTCCACGCGCTCGACCACCGCGTCGAAGGCGGCCTTCATCTCGCGATAGACGGCGACCGCGTAGGCGTCGCCGCGGCTCAGCTGCAGGTCGCGGAAACCGTGCTTCAGCGTCTGGCCGACATAGCCGGCGTTGCGCGTGCTGGCGCCGTGGCCCAGGTCCTCGGCGTCCAGCACCACGACGCCGCGCCCGGCCCGCGCCAGGTCGATCGCGGCGTTGAGGCCGGTGAAGCCCGAGCCGACGATGGCCACGTCGACCGCCGGCGGCGGCGCGGTCGGCACCGCGGGCGTGCGCGGCGCGGCCTCCCACCAGTAGGGCGTGTCCTTGAAGCCGGGCGCGAAGATGTCGCCGTCGGCGGGAATCGATCGGTTGCGCGCGTCGTCGGGCATATCGGCATCCGCTGCGGTCGCTACCAGGCCCGCACCGGGCGGGCCGGCGAAGTCTAGACCGCCGCGCCGAAACCTCAAACCCGCGCGCGGCGAAGCCCGACCACGCGGCTGTCCGGCAGCTGCGACGCGCCGCCGTTCACGGGTGCGCCCGGGCTCCAGCCGAGCACCGCGCGCAGGCGGGATCGGATCTCCTCGTCGCCGTCCTCGGCGGACACTTCGATGTAGCGCACGCCGGCCTTGCGCAGCGCCTCTTTCTTGACGGCGTCGCGGGCGGCCGCCGTGCCTTGGTAGTGGCCGGCGCCCTGAAATTCCACGGCCACCACCGGCCAGCCATACTGGTCGATCACGAGGATATCGACCCGCTTGCTGTTGATCGAACGGAAGGCGCTATGACACGGCGAGCGCAAGATTTCGCCCAGGCTGGTCTGCGCGAAGACGCGATAGCCGCTGCGCGACGCCATCAGCTCCGCTTCGATGATCTTGAACGGGCGGTATTCGGACGGGCTGAGCACGCGCTGGCGGCTGAACGACGACGCCATCACGGCTTTCAGTTGCTCGCCGACATCGGTCAGATCGGGTTCCTGTGCCCTCGGCGAACCGGACCAAGGGCGGACGAGGCGAAGCCGCCGCCAGCGCTTCGGTCGCGTGGGACCGCTGGCAAGGCCCGCCAGGAAGAACAGCAGCAGGACCAGCGTCAGTCCGACGACAAACGACGCGTCCCCGAACACCAGGTGCGACATCGGCAATCTCCGCGGGTGCGCTGCATCGGCCAGGAAAATCATTGGCGGCGACTGCAGCGCGATCTTCCACCGCGAAGTATAACCAGAACAGCATGCCCGCTGGTAAAGGAATCCGCCAGAAGAGCGGCGCGTATTTTATTGTATTTTTAGGAGCTTTTCCTTCGAGTCGCGGGCGCATCGACGGCGGCGCCGCGGGATTCAGCGTCCGACTGCCGGGCCCGGCATCAGCGCCCGCGCGCGTTTGCCCGCCGCGCCGGTTCCTGCTAAGCCCAGGGCCGGCCGGAGGATAACGCAGCAATCATGCCCGCATCCGAACAGGCTGCCCCGCACGGGGCGGCGTTGATCGAATCCGCCTATGCGTGGCGGCGCCTGGTGGCGTCGCTGGTGCTCAGCACGATCGGCGGCATCGGCCTGTGGTCGGTGGTCGTGGTGCTGCCGGCGGTGCAGGCCGAGTTCCAGGTCGCGCGCGGCGAGGCGTCGCTGCCCTATACCGCGACGATGATCGGCTTCGCGCTGGGCGCGATGCTGATGGGCCGGGTGGCCGACCGCTTCGGCGTCATGGTGCCGCTGGCGATCGGCGCGGTGTCGCTCAGCATCGGCTACCTGGCGGCGTCGGCGTCGATGAGCCTGTGGCAGTTCGCGCTGGCCCAGGGCGTGTTGATCGGGCTGTTCGGCAGCTCGTGCACCTTCGGGCCGCTGGTGGCCGACGTGTCGCACTGGTTCACGCGCAACCGTGGCATGGCGGTGTCGATCGTCGCCAGCGGCAACTACCTGGCCGGCACGATCTGGCCGCCGGTGCTGCAGCATTTCACCGCGCTTCTGGGCTGGCGGCAGACGATGGTGGGGGTGGCGATCTTCTGCGCGCTGACGATGCTGCCCCTGACCGTGGCGCTGCGCCGCCCGTCGCCGGTCGCGCGCGGCGGCGCCGCGCCGCTGCCGATGCCCGATGCGGGCGGCCGCGCGCCGGTGTCGCCCGCCGTGCTGCAGACCCTGCTGTCGCTGGCGGGGGTGGCCTGCTGCGTCGCCATGTCGATGCCGCAGGTCCACATCGTCGCCTATTGCGGCGACCTGGGCTACGGCGTGGCGCGCGGGGCGGAGATGCTGTCCTTGATGCTGGGCCTCGGCGTGATCAGCCGGCTGGCCTCGGGCTGGATCGCCGACCGCATCGGCGGCGTGCGCACGCTGCTGCTGGGTTCGGCGCTGCAATGCCTGACCCTGGTCTTCTACCTGCCGTTCGACGGGCTGATGTCGCTCTACATCGTCTCGGCCCTGTTCGGCCTCAGCCAGGGCGGCATCGTGCCGAGCTACGCC
>JADZDN010000405.1 GCA_020851015.1 Alphaproteobacteria bacterium
CGCTTCTTCAGCATGGTCAGCGTGTCCTTGACCTCGCCGCGCAGGCCCAAGGGCTCCTTGTCGACGATGAACAGGTCGGGGTCGAAGATGTCGGCCGTGTGCCGGATGATCGACGCCCGCATCGCGAGCGTCTCGTCGATGTCGATATGCAGGTTGAGCGAGGTGTACTCGCCGTTGCGCAGCTTGATGACGCCGGGAATGCGCACGAAATCGACGCGGGCGCGGAAGTCGAAGCTGCCGATGATCGGCGATCCCGACAGGATCAGGACCGACAGATCCTTGTTGCCGTCCACCAGCGAATGCGCCAGCGCGCGAACCCGGCGCAGATGGCCGAGGCCAAACGTATCGTGGCAATAGAAGAGAACCCGCGCGCCGTTCCGGCCGGTCGTCATTGGCTCAGGCCTCGTTGCCCCAGACGTGGTTTATTGGATTGCAGCACTCCCCCGGACGGGCGGACTATGGCACATCTGCCCAATGGCCGGAAACGTAGAATTCCCGGAACATCAAGAAATTCGCGAATTGCGCGATGAACGCGGGGGTGATTCCAACGTCTTGGCAAGACTGGCTTTGGTCAAACCGGCGCAACCCCCAAATGTCCAATGTTTACCGATTTGTAAACCTGTTCTAATGTATTGACGAGTGCCAAGGAAATGACGGAAACAAGCGCCGCCGGGCCCCGTCCCAGGAGCGGATCTGCTTCATGAGTTTGCACGAGGAAGTCGACGCGCTGCGCCGCGTGCCCCTGTTCGCCAAGATCGAGCCGTCGAAGCTCAAGTTGCTGGCCTTTACCAGCGAGAAACTCGAGTACCAGCGCGGCCAGGATTTGTGCAAGCAGGGCGACGCCGGCGACGCCATGTTCATCATCATGGTCGGCGAGGCCGACGTCATCGTCAACACGCCGAACGGCGAGCACACCGTGGCGCGCCTCGGCAAGAACAGCTTCGTGGGCGAGATCGCCATCCTTTGCGACGTGCCGCGCACCGCGACCGTGCGCGCCAGCAGCACGGCCACGGTGCTGCGCATCTCCAAGGAACTGTTCTTCCGCCTGGTCGGCGAGTTTCCGCAGATCGCCGTGGAGATCATGCGCGAGCTGGCGCACCGGCTCGACGACACCACCAAGGCGCTGGCCAAGGCGAAAGCCGCCTGACGTACCCCGCATGAGCCGGCTGGACAGCGCGATCCGGCGCCTTCAGGCACAGCGCGCCTGTCTCGACCGCGCGGCGGCGTTGATCGCCGACCTGCCCGGCCCCGTCGTCGAGCTAGGGCTGGGCAACGGACGGACCTTCGATCACCTTCGCCAGTTGCTGCCCGGCCGGGAAATCTTCGCGTTCGACCGCCAGCTCGCGGCGCATCCCGACTGCGTCCCCGATCCTGAGCACCTGGTGCTGGGCGATTTCGCCGACACGCTGCCGACGGCGCGCCGGCGCATCGGCGGGCCGGCCGCGCTGATCCATGCCGACACCGGCACCGGCGAGGCCGCGCGCAACGCGCGGCTCGCCCGGTGGCTGGCGCCGCATCTCGCCGCGCTCGCCGCGCCCGGCGGCCTCATCCTCAGCGATCAAGATCTCGCGGGCCTCGCCGCCGAAGCGCTGCCGCTGCCCGATGGCGTGGCGGCCGGCCGCTATTTCCTGTATCGCAGGCGCGATGAGCGGGACTGACGCCGACCGCGCGTTCGCCGAAGCCGCGCGGCTGCACCGCGCCGGACACGCCGCCGCCGCGTTCCGCATGGCGGCCCGCGCGGTGGATCTCGACCCCGGCCACGCCGACGCGGCGATCGAGTACGCGCGCATGCTGGCGGCGGCGCGCCGCGGCCGCGAGGCCGAGCGCGTGCTGCGCGGGGCGTTGGACCGCAACCCAGGGCATTTCGCGCTTGCCAGCACGCTGGGGGTGATGCTGGCCGCCGAGGGGCGCGCGGCGGAGGCGGTCGAGCCGCTGCGCCGCGCCGCCGCGCTGCGGCCGGACCTGGCGGTCGGCTCCTACAACCTCGCCAACGCGCTGAAGGCGGCCGGGCGGCTGACGGAAGCGGAAGACGCCTATCGCGCGGCGATCGCGCGCGATGCGACGCTTGCCGCCGCCCACGGCAATCTCGGCAACACGCTGGCGCTGCTGGGGCGGGTGGCCGAGGCCGGCGATGCGCACGAGCGCGCGACCCTGCTTCGCCGCGGACCCGATGCCCGGCCGGCGGCAGGCGACAAGCTCTTCCGCATGACCAGCGAGGGCAAGCTGCGCCACGATATCGAGCAGCTCGACCACCTGATCCAACGAGGCGAGGCGCTGGAGGCGGAGCGGAAACTCTACCGCGCGGCGCTCGCCGATCTGCCGCCACCCGCGCCCGGCACGCACATTGTCGAGCTGCCGGCGCGCCATGCCGCGGCGCTGGCCCGGACCTACAACCGCCTGTGGCATCGCATCGAGGCGCCGGCGCTGCCGGGCGGGGCGCTCAACCCCGCGCTCGACCGCATGGGCATCGAAGCCGACTACGCGCGCAACGCGCCGGGCATCGCCCAGCTCGACGGGCTGCTGCGCCCCGAGGCGCTGGAGTCGCTGCGGCGCTTCTGCCTGGAATCGACGATCTGGTACCAGTTCGCCTATGCCAACGGGTATCTGGGCGCGTTCTGGGAACAGGGCTTCTGGTGCCCCCTGCTGGCGCAGATCGCCGAGGAGCTGCGGCTCGCCCTGCCGGGCATCTTCGGGCCGCACCGCCTGCGCAAGCTGTGGGCGTTCAAGTACGACAGCCGGCTGTCCGGCATCCCGATGCACGCCGACTTCGCCGCGGTCAACGTGAACTTCTGGATCACGCCGGACGCGGCCAACCTCGATCCGGACCGCGGCGGGCTGGTGGTATGGGACAAGGAGGCGCCGGCGGACTGGGACTTCCAGGCCTACAACACGGACCTCCCGGCGATGCGCCGCTTCCTCGACGAGACCGGGGCCAAGCCCGTGCGCATCCCGCATCGCCAGAACCGCGCGGCAATCTTCAATTCCGACCTGTTCCACGAGACCGACACGATCCGCTTCGCCGAGGGCTACGCGAACCGGCGCATCAACATCACGCTGCTCTACGGCGCGCGCAACGCGGGGTAGGCCGCCAGCATTCCCGCCGTCTCGGCCATCGCCTCGACGTCGTCGAACATCGGCACGCCGGCCGCCTCCATGGTCGCGTACAGCGCCTCCTTGCCCGGCAGCGAGCCCATCATCGCATGCATCAGCGGCAACTCGGCCGAACGCGCCCGATCGGCCAGGACCGCCGCTACCGGCGCGGGATCGACCATGAAGGGCACGACGTGGATCATCAGCACCGCGTCGAAGGCGCCCGCGCCCTCGCGCATCGCCGCCGCGAAGGCGAGGCCGAACCGATCCTCGCGCGCGTCGGCTAGAAGGTCGATCGGATTGCCGACCGTCGCCTCCGCCGGCAGGTTGGCACGCAAGCGCCCCGCCATCGCCTGGGGCAGGGCGGCAAGCTCGAGCCCTTCGACGGCGCACCGGTCGGCGCACAGCACGCCGGGCCCGCCCGCGTTCGACAGCACCAGCACCCGCTTGCCGATGCCCCGCGGGTAGCGCGCGAAGCCGCGGGCGGCCAGCAGCAGGCGGCGCAGGCTGGTGGCGTGCACCATGCCGCAATCCCGCGCGAATGCGGTGGCCGCCGCGTCGTCCAGCGCGGCCGACCCGGTATGCGCCTTGGCCGCGGCCCCGCCCGGCGGGGTGCGGCCGCCGATCAGCGCGACCACCGGCTTCTTCCGCGTGGCGTCGCGCGCGATGGCGCGGAACGCCCGCATGTCGCCCGGCGATTCGATGTAGAGCAGCACCGCGGCGACGCCGTCGTCCTGGGCCAGATACGCCAGGTGATCGGCGATCCCGATCTGCACCGCGTTGCCCACGGACACGGCGGTGCCGATCGGGATCGCCATCGCGTTGGCCTTGGTGATGATCTCCTCGGCCAGCGCGCCGGACTGCGAGAGCAGCGCGATGGATTTGCCCCGCTTGTCCGGGCCGGGCGGCAGGGCGCGCAGGAACGTCGCGGCCATTCCCGTGGGCACGCCCTTGCCCGTGAGGTGGATGATGCCGGCGCAATTCGGCCCCGCCACGGTCAGCCCGGCCTCGTCGGCCAGCGCGCGCAGCTCGGCGTCGCGCTTCAGACCCTCCGCGCCGGCTTCGGCGAAGCCGCCCGGCAGGATCAGCAGGTGGCGGTGCCCGGTCGCGATCGCCTCGCGCACCGCATCCAGGATCGCGTCGGGCCGGATGACGATGACGCAGAGCTCGGCCGGCGTGTCCAGCTCGCGCAGCGACGCGCGGACCGTCAGGTTGCGGATCGTGCCGCCCTTGGGATTGACCGGCACGATCTCGCCGACGAAGCCGGACTTCTCCAAGAGGTGCAGCACCGCGCCGCCCGACGAGGTCGGCCGGTCGCCCGCGCCCACCACCGCGACCGAGCGCGGCGCGTAGAACGGACGCAGGTCGTGCTTCAATCCCCGACCTCCACGGTAACCGGCACGTGGTCGCTGCCGCTCTGCCAGTCGCGCGCGTCGCGATGCACGCGGGCCGAGCGCAGCCCCGACTTCAGCGAGGGCGTGACCCACACGTGGTCGAGCCGCCGCCCGCGGTCGCCGACCTTCCAGTCGCGGTTGCGATAGCTCCACCAGGTGTAGAGCTTCTCCTCGGGCGGGATGAAATGCCGGACCGCGTCGACCCAGTCGAGCGAGCGCTGCATGTGGCCGAGTTTCTCGACCTCGACCGGCGTGTGGCTGACGACGTCGAGCAGCTGCTTGTGCGACCACACGTCGGTCTCGAGCGGCGCGATGTTGAAGTCGCCCACGGCGACGAGCTTCTGGCGCCGGGTGCGCGCCTCCTTGAACC
>JADZDN010000406.1 GCA_020851015.1 Alphaproteobacteria bacterium
CCGTGTCGGCCTGGTCGGGATCATTCATAACGATCCCGACCAGGCCGGCATGGACCGGCTGGGCGTGCGCCGCGACACGCCGCCGGGCGATCTCGTCGGCCAGGCCGGATTCGAGCCGTGGGAGCGCGACGACCAGTTGCACCCCGACGAAGCGCCCGAGGCCGACTTCGCCTACAACCGCTATCTCCGCGCCCGCGGCTACGAGGGCAGGAACCCCTGGCACAGCCATGTGTACTCGGCCAGCGGCCCGGACGGCGAACTGCTGTCCGGATGGCAGATGCGCAACGCCCACCTGCCAGCACGAGTGCGCGAGGAGGATTCGGAGACGGCCTATCTGACCGACCGGGCGATCGAGTTCATCGCGGACTCGGCCGGTACCCCATGGTGCCTGCACCTCAGCTACATGAAGCCGCACTGGCCGTACATGGCGCCGGCACCCTACCATCGGCGGTACGCGCCGGACGACGTCCTTCCCGCCAATCGGGCGGCCGGCGAGCTCGACGATCCGCATCCCGTCGTCCGCGCGTTCATGAACCACGAGGACAGCCGAAGCTTCCAGGACGAGCAGCGGCGGCGCCACGTGATCCCCACCTATATGGGGCTGATCAGCCAGCTCGACGCCCATATCGGGCGGGTGGTCGATTTCCTGGAGAAAACCGGGCAGATCGACGATACGCTGATCATTCTCACCAGCGATCATGGCGGATACCTGGGAGACCACTGGCTCGGCGAGAAGTACCTGTTCCACGAGGAATCGGTGCGCATTCCGTTGATCGTGGTCGACCCTTCGCCGGAAGCGGACCCCCTCCGGGGCACGGGATCCGATGCGTTCGTCGAAGCCGTGGACGTGCTGCCGACCCTGCTCGACTGGCTGGGCCGCCCGATACCGGCGCACGTCCTGGAAGGGCGCTCGCTCGTCCCCCTGTTGCGAACGGGCACGCCGCAGGCTTGGCGCGACATGGTCGTTTCCGAGCACGACTACGCATTCCTGCAGGCGCGCCTGGACCTCGGGCTCCACCCTTCGAGGGCGCGCTCGTACATGGTTCGAACGCGCGAATGGAAGTACGTGTTCTTCGAGGGGTTCAGGCCCCAGTTGTTCGACTTGCGGCGAGACCCCGGGGAGCGGGTCGACTTGGGCGCGGGCCGCGTCCCCGGCGCGCCGGTCGCGGAGATGCACGAGCGCCTGTTCACCTGGATGCGGCAACGGGCCGTCCGCACCACGTTGAGCGATGCGGACATCGAGCGGAGAACCGCTTCCGCGCGGCGCCGCGGGGTCCACAGCGAGATCTGGTAGCCGTCGCGGCCCGCGCGCGGGGCCGGCACGCGCCGTGCGGGCCGATCGGCGGCGCGCATTCCGATTTCGACCAGCGAAACAGCGCTCGAAGCGGCGCCCGCGCGGGGCTATAGCCTCGGCACCGCAAGGCGAGCGAGGCTCGCCGCATCCATCGAGGAAGCCGAGATGAATGCCGTGGAACCCCGGGTCGAAGCCGACGTCCTGCGCGAGGACGACGGAGCCGTCTGCTACCTGACGATCAATCGTCCGAACTCCGGGAACAGCCTTTCGCACGCCACGGTCGCTGCGCCGGCACGATCGGATCAGCGTCGTGGTCCTGACCGGCGCCGGCACCCGCTTCTATTTGCCATAACACCCCTTGCGCGAGCACTCTGGCGCCGAATGCATGACTGATTGTGGCAGACACAGCCGCTCGCCAGCCCGACCTCCGATTCAATCGAGGGCCTGTCGCGGCAAGGGCCGGCAAGGTCTGGAAGGAACTTCCTTCTATGAGGGCTCTGCGCATGTCAAGTCTCCGGCGGCGGGTATCTCTCCTACATGGTGGTTTTCTCGTTTTCGCCCCGGCGAGTACTGTTCGCGTTGGTTGGCCCGATTCGATCGTGAGTGCGAGCGCGATGCGCCCGTCACCACCTTCTATCCGTGTCGGCGCAGTCGGCCGAGCACCCGATGCTGTATGCGCCCTGAGACGGGGGAGGGGCCCTGTCTTCCCTCCTGGCGGGCAAGACGAACCGGTTTGCGCACGAGGCGCCCCATCTATCAGGACGGCCTGCGCAGGGCAGAGCCCAGGAATTTCACGGGCGCTTCGACCAACCTTCAACGCTGCAAGCTCCTGTGGTTGATGACCGTGCGGGCTCAGACCTCGGGGGCGATGAGCCGCGCCCCCTGGGGCATCACGCCGTCCTCCAGGTAGCGCCACAGCGCAATAAGCAGTCGCCTCGCCAGGGCGACGATGCCGATGCGGCGCATGCGCAGGCCCCCGTGGGCGAAGCGCACCCGGTACCACTGAGCAAGCGCGCTCTTGGGCTGGAAGCGCAGCCACAGCCAGGCGATTCTGCACGATCATGGCGCGCACGCGGCGATTGCCCGCCTTGGCTAGATGCCCTGGTCGCGTTCGGATTCGCCGCTCGCCGGCGGCGACGTCCCACAGCTCGAGTCGATTCTTCGTTCCGCCAGGGCTCGCGCGCAGCACCAGCACGCGCGCATCGTCGAGCGCCGCGACCGCGTAGATGTAGGAAGCAGACATCGTCGCTCAGCCCG
>JADZDN010000407.1 GCA_020851015.1 Alphaproteobacteria bacterium
GGTTGATGATGTCCTTACCCTGCTGCTTCAGCGCCTCGGCCCGCGCCAATACCTCGAACGCCGTCTCGGTGCCCAGACGGCCCATGCCTTCAGCCAGTTGGATCATTTGCCTGCCCCTTGCGTCGCGGGCGCAGTTCTAGCGGGTTATTGACCCCGGGGGGAAGGGGCGGCGGGCCATTCCCTTGACCCTGCCGGCGGGGGAGGCTACATCCACCGCCCTGGCCCCTCGGGACCGGATGGCGGGCTTAGCTCAGTTGGTAGAGCGCCAGGTTGTGGTCCTGGATGTCACGGGTTCGAGTCCCGTAGCTCGCCCCATTATTTCAAGGCTTTGCGCTGGCGACGGGCGCCCTGCCGGCCGCGGGGCCACCGTGCGACGAGGGCCTGTCGATCCTGCCCATGACCAACGCCCGACTGCATATCCTGGTCGTCGATGACGACGAGCGCATTCGCACCATGTTGCAGCGCTACCTGACCGGCGAGGGCTTCGACGTTTCGCTGGCGGGCGAGGGCGGGGCGATGCGGGCGGCGCTCGCAAAGCGGCCGGCCGACCTGGTGTTGCTCGACCTGGTGATGCCGGGCGAGGACGGGCTGACCCTGATCCGCGCGATCCGCCAGGACTACCGGCAGGTGCCGATCATCCTGTTGACCGGCAAGGTCGACGTGATCGACCGCGTGGTCGGGCTGGAGGCGGGGGCCGACGACTACATCGCCAAGCCGTTCCATTTGCGCGAGGTGCTGGCGCGCATCCGCACCGTGCTGCGCCGCGCCGCGCCGGCGGCGGAAGGCGCGCACGCGCCCGACGCCGCGCCGGTCGCGGCTGCCGGCGTGCTGAGCTTTCTCGACTGGCGGCTCGACGAGCAGAAGCGCGAGCTGCGCCGCGCGGGCGGCGAGGCGGTGGCGCTGACCTCCAGCGAATACGACCTGTTGCACGCGCTCGCCGGCAGTCCCAACCGGGTGCTCAACCGCGACCAGATCATGGACCTGGCCAAGGGGCGGGATTGGGCCGCCAACGACCGCGCGGTGGACACGCAGATCGTGCGCCTCCGGCGCAAGATCGAGCGCGACCCGAAGAACCCCGAGCTGATCAAGACGGTGCGCGGCGCGGGCTACGTGTTCGCCGCCAGCGTCACGCGGTCGCGCCCCGGGTGAAGCGCGCGCTCAGCGCTGCAGCACCTCGGCGAGCTTGGCGGCCAGGTCCTTCGAGCTGTAGGGCTTGCGCAGCCATTCCGTGCCCTTGACCGGAGCGCTCGAATCCACCGTCTCGGGGGCGGCGTAGCCGGAGGTAAGCAGGATGCGCAGCGCCGGCCAGCGGCGGCGCACCTCCTGCGCCAGTTCGATCCCGGACATGCCGCCCGGCATGATCACGTCGGTGAACACAAGATCGATTTCGGACTGGCGCTCCAGCACCTCCAGCGCGTCGCGTCCGTTCTCGGCTTCGAGCACGCGGTAGCCCAGGTCGAGCAGCCGGCGCACGGTGACGCGCCGGACGCGGCGGTCGTCCTCGACGACCAGGATCTGCTCGTTGTGCGGCAAGTCCCGCGGCGCGTCCCGGGCCTGCTCCCGTGCGGCGGCGGCCTGGCTGATCGGCAGGAACAGGCGCACGGTGGTCCCCTGGTCCACCTCGCTTTCCAGCTCGACATGGCCGCCGGACTGCTTGACGAAGCCGTAGACCATGCTGAGGCCAAGCCCGCTGCCGCTGCCCGGCGCCTTGGTGGTGAAGAAAGGGTCGAAAGCCTGCTTGCGCACCTCGGGCGCCATGCCGAAGCCGGTGTCGGTCACGGCCAGAGTCACGTGATCCGTCGTGGCGGCGCGGCCGGCGATGTTGGGCCGGCCGATCCCGGTCTTGATCGTGAGCTTGCCGCCCTTGGGCATCGCGTCGCGCGCGTTGATGGCCAGGTTCAACAGCGCGTTCTCGACCTGGCCGGGATCGGCGATCGTCAGCGGCAGGCTATCCTCCAGCTTGGTCTTCACCTTGATCGCGGCGCCCAGGCTGCGCCGCAGCAGGTCGATCACCCCGCCGACCAGCGCGTTAAGGTCGATCGGCTTGGGGTTGAGCGGCTGGCGGCGGCCGAAGGCGAGCATGCGGCTGGCCAGGTTGGCGCCGAGCTGGGCGGCCTCCTGCGCCTCGTTCAGCAATTCGCGGTCGTCGCGGTCGGCGATGCGGGCGTCCAGCATCTCCAGATTGCCGATGATGACGGTCAGCAGGTTGTTGAAATCGTGCGCCATGCCGCCGGTGAGCTGGCCGATCGATTCCATCTTCTGCGCCTGGCGCAATTCCTCCTCCAGTCGGGCGCGCGCGCTGATGTCGCGGATGAAGCCGGTGAAGATGCGCAGTTCGCCGATCCGCACCTCGCCGACCGCAAGCTCGAGCGGGAACACGCTGCCGTCCTTGCGCTTTCCCTCGACCTGGCGGCCGATGCCGATGATGCGCTTCTCGCCGGTCCGCCGGTAGCGTTCCAGATAGCCGTCATGCGCCTCGCGGTGCGGGCTGGGCATCAGCATGCTGATGTTGCGGCCGATCACCTCGCCCGCCGCATAGCCGAACACCTTCTCCGCCGCGCTGCTGAACGACTGGATGATGCCGCCCTCGTCGATCGAGATGATGCCGTCCGGCGCGGTCGAGATGATCGAGCGGATGCGCGCCTCGCGCTCGCGCAGGGCCTGCTCGGCGCTCTGGCGCTCGGTGATGTCCTGGCCGACCAGGATCACGCCGCGGGTTCGCCCGCCGGGCGACAGCAGCCGCGTCGCATTCCACAGCAGCACGCGCTCGGTGCCGTCCGGGCGGCGCACCCGGCCCTCGATGCCGCGCGCCGGCGCGCCGGCGAGCACCTGGTCGAGGTCCATCCGCGCCATGCCGCCATGGCCCTGGGAATCGAGGGTGCGGAAGAAGCCGCGGCCGATCGCGTCGTGGCGCCGCCGGCCATAGAGGGTGCAGGCCTCGGTGTTCAGCGCCAGCACCTTATAGTCCGAGGACAGCACGATGATGGGAACCGCGATGGCTTCGACCAGCGCCAGGAACGGGGCTTCGGTCGCGTGCGCCTTCGCGGTCGCCATGGCGTCCGGGCGCGCCCCGCCGCGCGCCGCGGGGCGCCGCGGAGTCTTGCGGGGTTTCGCCGGCCGGGGACTGCGTGGGCGC
Source organism: Alphaproteobacteria bacterium (assembly GCA_020851015.1). The sequence continues at coordinate 3,137 of JADZDN010000407.1, forward strand.
ATTGCCGCACCATAGCGCCAAGCCGCCCCGCGTCACAATCCGCGGCGGCCGCGCGACGGTCAGCGGCGGAGAAGCTGCCGGCGGCGCCCTATCGGCGCCAGTCGATCAGGCCCTTGTAGGCGTGCCAGGTGGCGTGCGCGATCAGGGGCACCGTCACCGCCAGGCCGACATAGAGCGTGGCGATGCCGAGCGCCACGGCGGAGACGATCAGGAAAGCCCAAAGCGCCATCGGCTTCCAGTTCGTCATTACCGCATTCACGCTGGTCTGGACGGCATTGACGACGCCGACATCGCGATCGAGCAGCATCGGGATGGAAACGGCCGAGATCGCGAACACCATCCCGGCGATCACCAGCCCCGCGCCCGTGCCGATCACCAGGAACGCCACGCTGCGCGGATGGAAGAACACCTCCTCGATGAAGTTGCCCGGATCGGGCGCGGCCATGCCATGGAACAGCAGGAAGATCAGCAGCGCCATGTGGAGCCAGAGGTAGAACAGCAGGATCAGCATGCCGGTGATCAGCGAGAGCTGGCCGCGGGTCCGGCCGAGCGCGGCCCGGATGTCCGCAAAGGAGGGCTGCTCGCGCTGCGCGAGGCGCCGGCTGGACTCGTAAAGGCCGAAGCACAGCGTCGGCGCCACCAGCATGAATCCGCCCGTGAACGGCGGCAGCAGGTAGAGCATCTCGAGCTGCCAAAGCCCCATCGTCAGGAACGCGCTGACGCAGACGAACACGGCGCCATAGGCCAGGCTGATGCGCGGGATGGTCAACAGGTCGCGCCAGCCGGCGGCCAGCCACTCCCACGGCGCGTCGAGCGTGACCTCGCGGATAACCGGCCGCGCTTCGTCTTGTGCAACGGCGACGTCGGTCATTTTCTTCCCCCAGCGCTGTCGTCGTCGAACAGGATGCGATGCGCGGCGCCGTCCAGATCCTCGAACTGATCGTTCCTAAGCGCCCACAGCAGCGCGCAGAGCCCCAGCAGGCCGAGCAGCAGCGCCGCCGGTATCAGGTACAGCAGCCCGGTCATGGGTCCTCCGTGCGCGTAGCGCGTTCAAGCTGACCGCGAGCGAAGAGGTCGACATCGCCACGGCCGCGATCAGCGGCGTCAACTGGCCGGCCATCGCCAGCGGCACCGCCAGGAGATTATAGCCGATCGCGATCGCGATGTTCTGGCACGCCAGGCGCTGCGCCAACCGCGCCGCGCATATGGCGTCCACGACCGCATGCAGCCCGCGGCCCTGCCACACCAGGTCGGCCGCGGTCTGGCTGAGATCGGCGGCCGAGGCCGGCGACATCGAGGCCGCGGCGGCGGCAAGCGCGGGGGCGTCGTTGAGCCCGTCGCCCACCATCAGCGTGCGGCGGCCCGCCGCGGCCAGCGCCGCAAGCTCGCGCGTCTTGTCGAGCGGCGAGCAGCCGGCCTGGCGCTGGTCGAGTCCCAGGCGGTCGGCCAGGTCGTCGACTGCCGGTCGGCGGTCGCCGGACAGAAGCCGCACCTCCAGGCCGAGCGCACGCAGCCTGGCGACGGTCGCGGCGGCATCGTGGCGGGGCGTGTCCTCGAACACGAAGCGCAGCGGGGGACGGCCGGGCACGGCCAGCCACAGTTCGGGGAAGGCCGACCGGTCGTCGGCCTGGATACCGCAGAAGGCGCGGCTGCCGAGGCGGATCGGTCCCTCGCCGCCATCAAGCTCCAGCCCCGCGCCGGGCACCTCGCGCACCCCGGAAGCGGCCTTCGCTTCCGGCACGGCGGCGGCAAGCGCGCGCGACAGCGGATGGCGGCTATTGACGGCGATGCCGGCGGCGAGCCGCAGGGCGTCGGCGGGCAGGTCGGGCAGGTTGCGCAGCACCGGTCGACCCTCGGTGAGCGTGCCGGTCTTGTCGAACACCACGGTGTCGACGTCGGCGAGGCGCTCCAGCGCGTCGGCGCTTTTCACCAGGATGCCCGCGCGGAACAGGCGCCCGGTCGCGACCACCTGCACGGCTGGCACCGCCAGCGCGAGCGCGCAGGGGCAGGTGATGATGAGCACGGCAATGGCGTTCATCAGGCTGGTCTCCCAGCTCGCGCCGTAGAGCAGCCATCCGGTCAGGGTCGAAAGACCCAGCACATGGACCGCCGGCGCATAGGCGCGCGACACGCGGTCGGCGAGGAGCCGGTAGCGGCCACGGGCCTGCTCGGCATTCTCCATCAGCCGCACGATCTCGGCGACCAGGGTCGATTCGCCGGCAGCAGTCGCGGCAATCTCGATCGGCCCGGTCAGGTTGAGCGTGCCGGCGTAGACGCGATCGCCCGGCGACACTGCGCCCGGCACGGACTCGCCCGTCACCAGCGCCATGTCCACGTCCGAACGCCCCTCGGCGATCACGCCGTCGACGCCGATGCGCTCGCCGGCCGCGACCGCGACGCGCTCGCCCGGCCTGACCTGCTCGGGCGGCGCGGCGCGGCGCGTGCCGTCGGGCGCGACCACCGTGATCGCCTGGGCATTGACCGCCAGCAGGTTCTCGGCCACGGAACGTGCGCGCGCCCGCGCGCGGCGGTCGAGGAAGCGGCCGACGAGCAGGAAGAAAAGCAGCGTGACCGCGGCGTCGAAATAGGCGTGCGGCCGGCCGGCGGCGGTCGCGACCAGGCTCATGCCGGTAGCCAGCAGCACGCCAAGCGAGATCGGCACGTCCATGTTCAGCCGGCCGCCGGCAAGGGCGGCGCGCGCCGACTGGAAGAAGGGGCGGCCGGCATAGGCGACCGCCGGCAGCGCGATCAGCGCGGACACCCAGTGGAACAGATCGCGCGTGGCATCGCCCATCGAGCTGTGCCCGGCCCACACGGAAACCGACAGCAGCATGACGTTGCCGGCGGCGAAGCCAGCCACCGCCATCGCCTTCAGGAGCGCCCGGTCCTCCGCGCCCATCGCGTCGGCGGCGCGGCGGGTGTCGAACGGCGTCAGCCGGTAGCCCAGGCGCTGCACGGCCTCGATCAGCCGGGATCCGGTGGTGGCGTCCGGCCGCCAGCGCAGCCGCAGCCGGCGCGTGCTCATGTTGACCCGCGCCTCGACCACGCCCGGCTGGCGTGCCAGAACGCTTTCGATCAGCCACACGCACGCCGCGCATTGCAGCCCCTCGACCATCAGGTGAAGGATGCGCGTGCCGTTCGCGCCGGCGGACTCGTAGCTTGCCGTGTCGCGGGCCGGTTGGTCGTCCTGGGGACGCAGGGGCCGCGCGCCGGCCAGCAGCGTGCGCCGCTCGTACCACTGCTCCAGGCCGAGGGCGTTCACGGTAGCGTAGGCCGCGGCGCAGCCGGCGCAGCAGAAGCCGTCCTCGCGGGTGGCGCCCAGCGGCTCGCCGCAATGGCGGCAGGCGGCGCTCACGGCACGACGAGGCGCGTCGAGGCGCGGAACCGGCCGCCGGCGCCGGTGGCGTCGATCTGCATGTCCCACTGGCCGGGCAGGGGAAGGTCGACCGGCGCCATGTAGACGCCCGGCGCCTTGGCCACCAGCATCACGTCGACCGGCTCGCCTTCGCCCAGGGGGCGCGAGAAGCGGGCGGCGATCTCGAGCCCCTTCAACGGCGACCCGTCGCGATCGACGAAGCGGGCCTCGGCATTGCCCCGGCGGTAGCCTATCTCGGCGCTCCAGCCGAGGTTGCGCTGCCTCGCCGCCTCGTCGAGCACCTGGTTGTAGGCGAGGCCCCGGTTATAGGCGTCGGACGCGGTCAGGCCCGACCACGAAGTGAGGGCATAGTAGACGAAGATGCCGTTGACGGCGGTCACCACCCCGAAGAAGGCGGCGATCCAGCCGAAGACGTGACGGCCCTGAAGCGTTCCGCTGCCGGTCATCGCGACGGCCCCCTGAAGACGTTGCTGCGCGTGGCCGAAACCCGCCCGTCGACCTCGCGGACAATGAAGCGGATGTCGGTCGATTCGGTCTTCACGCTGTCGCGCGGCGCGGTTACGAAGACCTTGAACTCGCCGACGCCGTCGGCGGGCACGGTCATCCTGGCGACCGGCGCGGTGCCGGGATCGCCGAGCACGCTGACGCGCGCCGCGGGCAGGCCCTCGACGGAAAGTGCCAGCGGCCGCTCGGCGTGCTGCTTGTTGATGATATGGACGGTGTAGCCGTTGCGGATCGAGCCGTCGGTCAGCGGAACAAACAGCGGATTGCGATCACGCAGCGCGCTGACCTCGATGTCGTTGCGCAGCAGCAGCGTTCCCAGCATCACCAGCCCGACCGCGCACCAGATGCCGGCATAGATGAACGTCCGCGTGCGCAGGATGCGGGTGACCGCCGGCCGGCCCTGCTTGCGCGCGTCGACGTTCGCCAGGGAATCGATGCCGATCAGGCCGCGCGGCCGGCCGACGCGGTCCATGACCGCGTCGCAGGCGTCGGCGCACAAGCCGCAGTTGATGCACTCCAACTGCTGGCCATCGCGGATGTCGATGCCGGTGGGGCATACGGCGACGCAGGAATCGCAGTCAACGCAGTCGCCATGTCCCTCCCACGACTCGCCCTTCTTGTGCTTGCCGCGCGGTTCGCCGCGGTCGGCGCGGTAGGCGACGATCAGGCTGTGCTCGTCCAGCATCGCGGCCTGGAAGCGCGCATAGGGGCACATGTAGGTGCAGACCTGCTCGCGCGCGAGGCCACCCAGGATGAAGGTGCTGGCGGTCAGGAAGGCGATCGCCGCATAGGCGGCGTAGGGCGCGTCGAAGGCGAGAAGCTGGTGCGCCAGCGTGGGCGCGTCGGCGAAGTAGAGAACCCAGGCGCCGCCGGTCGCCATCGAGATGGCCAGGAATATCGCGTATTTCAGCGTGCGCCTGCCGAGCTTCGAGACCGACATCGGCGCGGCGTCCAGCCGCATGCGCGCGTTGCGGTCGCCCTCGATCATGCGCTCGACCTGGATGAACAGGTCGGTCCACACGGTCTGCGGACAGGCATAGCCGCACCAGACGCGTCCGAACGACGCGGTGACGGCGAACAGCCCGACCGCCATCATGATCAGGATGCCGGTCAGGAAGTAGACCTCCTGCGGCCAGATTTCGATGAAGAAGAAGTAGAATTTGCGCTCGGGGAAATCGATCAGGATGGCCTGGCCGGGGGCGTTGGGTCCGCGGTCCCAGCGCAGCCACGGCGCCAGGTAGTAGACCGCCAGCATCGCCGCCATCGCGATCCACTTCAGGCGGCGGTAGAAGCCCGGGACGAGGCGGGGATGAACCTTGACGCGCGCGCGGTAGAGCGAGCGGATCGTCGGCTTGTTTACCGGTGTGACCCGCTCCTCGTCCGCCCGCGCGATCTGGGTTGCATCGTTCACGTCACTTCCCGCCGCCCAGCGCGTGCACGTACACGGCAAGGGTCTTGATCGTGGCGGCGTCCAGGCGCCCTTCCCAGGCCGGCATCACGCCCTTGCGCGAATAGCGGACGGTCGCGATGATCGCGTTGCGGTCGCCGCCATAGAGCCAGATGCCGTCGCTCAGGTTCGGCGCGCCCACCTCCTGGTTGCCCGTGGCGGACTCGCCGTGGCAGGCGGCGCAGTTCTCGGCGAACACCGTCTTGCCGCGTTCCGCCGCCTGGGCATCGGCCTTCTGGCCGCTGAGCGCCAGCACGTATTCGGCGACGTCGTCGATCTGGTTGGGCTTGAGCACGCCGTCGGTCAGGAACGCCGGCATGTCGCTCTGGCGCGTGTCGTCGTTCGGCCAGCGCACGCCGTAGCGCAGCGTGCGGTAGATGTCGTCGAGCTTGCCGCCCCAGATCCAGTCGTCGTCGTTCAGGTTCGGATAGCCGGCCGCGCCGGCCGCGCCGGTGCCGTGGCACTGCGAGCAGTAGAGCTGGAAGGCCGAGCGGCCGCCGGCCAGCGCGAAGGCGCGCATCTCGGGATCGGCGGCGATCTGCGCGGGCGTGGCCGCCGCGATCCTGGTCAGCATGCCGGCCTGCAAGCTCTTCGCCGCCTTGAGCTCATTCTCGTGGTCGACGCGCGAAGAGTAGCCGATCGCGCCCCTGGTCGTCCCGAACCCTGGCACCGGCCAGGCGGGATAGACGACCCAATAGGCCACGGCCCAGGCGATGGTGGCCAGCAGCACCCACAGCCACCAGCGCGGCAGCGGATTGTTCAGTTCCTTGATGCCGTCCCATTCGTGGCCGGTCGTCGCCGTTCCGGTGACGGAGTCTTTCTCGATCGTCGACATGATCTCAATCCTTGCTGAGCGGGATGCGGCTGGCGGCATCCAGGCGCTGGCGGTTTCCGGGCCAGAACGTCCAGGCCACGACGACGGCGAAAAACGTCACGAAGAAGATCAGGCTGAGCGTTCCGGTGATCGCGCGGATGGTCTCGTAGTCCATGGCGCCCTCCGTCAGCGGATGTTCTTGGTGGTTTCGAAGGTCGAGAAGTCGACCAGCGTACCGAGCATCTGCAGGTAGGCGACCAGCGCGTCCATCTCGGTGATCTGGCGCTCGCCCGCGTTGAACTTGCGCACCTGGGCCTTCGGATAACGCGCCGCGAAGGCCGCGGGGTCGGCGTCCGGCGCGGTCTGCGCCGTGACGTCGGCCTTGGCGTTCTTGATCATGTCCTCGGTATAGGGCACGCCGACGGTGCGGTTGGTGCGCAGATGCGCCTCGATGTCGTCGAACTCCAGCGGCTGGCGCGACAGGAAGCCGTAGGACGGCATGATCGATTCTGGGACCACGGTGCGCGGATTGGTCAGGTGCGCCACGTGCCATTCGTCGGAATAGCGGGCGCCCACCCGTGCCAGGTCGGGCCCGGTGCGCTTCGAGCCCCACTGGAAGGGATGGTCGTACATGCTCTCGGCGGCAAGGCTGTAGTGGCCATAGCGCTCGGCCTCGTCGCGGAACGGGCGGACCTGCTGGCTGTGGCAGAGGTAGCAGCCCTCGCGCACGTAGATGTTGCGGCCCATCAGTTCGAGCGGCGTGTAGGGACGCATGCCCGCGACCTTCTCGATGGTGCTTTCCAGGTAGAACAGCGGCACCAACTGGATGATGCCGCCCACGGCCACGACGATGAGCGTCAGCAGGATGAGCCAGAACGAGTTGGTTTCAGCGCGTTCGTGAAGCGTCGGCATGACGGAGATCCTTCCTCGCTCAGGCCCGGGCCGGCGCGGCCGCCGGTGCGCCCAGGATCGGGCTTTCTTCGCGCAGGCGGCCGTGCGCCGTCTGCCACAGGTTCCAGCACATCACCAGCGCACCGAGGAGGTAGAGGCCGCCACCCAGCGCGCGGATGGCGTAGAAAGGATGCATCGCCTCGACCGTCTCGACGAACGAGTACTGCAGGAAGCCCAGCTTGTCGTAAGCCCGCCACATCAGGCCCTGCAGGATGCCCGAGATCCACATCGACGTGATGTAGAGCACGATGCCGATCGTCGCGACCCACAGATGCACGTCGACCAGCCGGATCGAGTAGAGGCGCTCGCGTTTCCACAACTTCGGCACCAGGTAGTAGATCGCGCCGAAGGAGATGAAGCCGACCCAGCCCAGCGCGCCGGAATGGACGTGGCCGACGGTCCAGTCCGTGTAGTGGCTGAGCGCGTTGACCGCCTTGATCGACATGACCGGGCCTTCGAACGTCGACATGCCGTAGAAGGCGATGGCGACGACCATCAAGCGCAGGACCGGATCGGTGCGGAGCTTCTCCCAGGCGCCCGACAAGGTCATCACGCCGTTGATCATGCCGCCCCAGGACGGCATCCACAGCATGACCGAGAAGGTCATGCCGAGCGTCTGCGCCCAGTCGGGCAGGGCGGTGTAGTGAAGGTGGTGCGGGCCGGCCCAGATATAGAGGAAGATCAGCGCCCAGAAATGGATGATCGACAGCCGGTACGAATAGACCGGCTTCTCCGCGCGTTTCGGCACGAAGTAATACATGATCGCGAGGAA
>JADZDN010000408.1 GCA_020851015.1 Alphaproteobacteria bacterium
CAAAGGCCGCCCGCTGGCGCCCAAGGGCGCCGACTGGGAGAAAGCCGTCGCTTACTGGAAAACCCTGCCCTCCGATACCGGGGCGCGGTATGACCGCGAAGTGGTGTTAAACGCCGCCGACATCGCGCCGCAGGTGACCTGGGGCACCAGCCCCGAGCAGGTCCAGCCGATCACCGGCAGCGTGCCCGATCCCGAATCGGAAAAGGACGAGATGCGGCGCAACAGCCTGCGGCGCTCGCTCGAGTACATGGGCCTGAAGCCCGGCATGCGCATGACGGACATCGCGATCGACACCGTCTTCATCGGCAGCTGCACGAACGGCCGCATCGAGGACCTGCGCGAGGCCGCCGCCCTGGCCAAGGGCCGCAAGGTGAAGTCCGGGCTGCGGGCGCTCGTCGTGCCCGGCTCGGGCCTGGTGAAGCACCAGGCGGAGGAGGAAGGGCTCGACCGCATCCTGGTCGAGGCCGGCTTCGAGTGGCGCGAGGCCGGCTGCTCGATGTGCCTGGCGATGAACGCCGACAAGCTGAAGCCGGGCGAACGCTGCGCATCCACCTCGAACCGCAACTTCGAGGGGCGCCAGGGCTTCGGCGGACGCACGCACCTGGTCAGCCCGGCGATGGCCGTCGCCGCCGCGCTCTCCGGCCATCTGGCCGACGTGCGCGACCTGGCCTAGGCGCCTTGGCCCCGCTTCGCCTGGCGGCATGAGCGCGGTGCCGACACCGTCCCGGGGCGGCGCCCTGGACCTCGCCGACCTGCGCGCCGCGCCGGTGGGGGTCGGGACGCCCGCCGGTTTCGCGCGGCGCACGTCAGCCGCGACGATCGACGCGCTGATCGTCGTCCTGTTCGTGCTGGCGTGGTCGGCGGCGCTGGTGCTGCTGTTCGGCCTGCCGCGCGACCGCGACGCGGTGGGCGCCGCCGACCTGCCCTATTTCGCCGGGCTCGTCGGCTTTCCCTGGCTCTATTGCGCGGGGCTCGAAAGCGGGCGGCGCGGCGCGACCCTGGGCAAGCGGCTCATGGGGCTTTGCGTGTGCGACCGCCGCGGCGAGCCGCTGGGCTTCGGCCGCGCGAGCCTGCGCTGGCTGGCCCGCCTGCTGACGATCGCCACCGCGATGCTCGGCTGGTTCCTGATCCTTCTGACCCCGCATCGCCAGGCCCTGCACGACCTGGTGGCGGGCACCATGGTGGTCGACGACCGCGGGCGCGGGCGCGGCTGAAAGCATCGTTGTTGCGGCATTTGCCAATCGATCGATAGGGAAGGAATCCGATGAAGACGAACAAGAAGATGCTGGTCCTCGCCGGCGATGGCATCGGTCCGGAGGTGATGGGGCAGGTCCGCCGCGTGGTGGACTGGTTCGACCGCCGGCGCGCGGTCAAGTTCGACATCCAGGAGTCCCTTGTGGGCGGCGCAAGCTACGACAAGCACGGCACGCCCCTGACCGACAACACGCTGGCCGATGCGCTTTCCGCCGACGCGGTGCTGTTCGGCGCGGTGGGCGGGCCGCAATACGACGCCCTGCCCTTCGACAAGCGGCCCGAGCGCGCCATCCTGGCGCTGCGCAAGGAGATGGGGCTGTTCGCCAACCTACGGCCCGCGATGGTGTTCGACGCGCTGGTCGACGCGTCGAGCCTGAAGCCCGAGGTGGTGCGCGGCCTCAACATCATGATCCTGCGCGAGTTGACCGGCGGCGTCTATTTCGGCGAACCGCGCGGCATGGAGAAGCTGGCCGACGGCCAGCGCCGCGCGGTCGACACCCAGGTCTACACGACCCGCGAGATCCAGCGCATCGCGCGCGTCGCCTTCGAGCTGGCGAAGAAGCGCGGCAACAAGCTGTGCTCGGTCGAGAAATCGAACGTCATGTGGACCGGCCAGCTCTGGCGCGACGAGGTGACCAAGCTGCACGCGGCCGAGTTCCCCAAGGTCGAGCTGTCGCACATGTACGCCGACAACTGCGCCATGCAGCTGGTGCGCAATCCCAAGCAGTTCGACGTGATCGTCACCGACAACCTGTTCGGCGACCTTCTGTCGGACTGCGCGGCGATGCTCACGGGCTCGCTCGGCATGCTGCCCTCGGCCTCGCTCGGCGCGGTCGACCAGCAGGGCCGCCGCCGCGCGCTCTACGAGCCGGTGCACGGCAGCGCGCCGGACATCGTCGGCAAGAACATGGCCAACCCGATCGCCGAATTGCTGAGCTTCGCGATGCTGCTGCGTTACTCCTTCGACCTGCAGGACGACGCCAAGCTGATCGAGAACGCGGTCGAGAAGGTGCTGGCGAGCGGCATGCGCACGGCCGACATCATGTCGCCCGGCACCGCCAAGGTATCGACCGTCGTGATGGGCGACGCCATCCTGCGCGAGCTGGACAAGCAGGCGGCGTAGCGGGCCGTCACTCCTCGACGACGATCGCGCCGTCCATGTCCTCGTGCCCGTCGCCGCAGAAGACGTCGCAGGCGAAGACGAAGCGGCCGGCCTTGTCCGGCGTCAGCGCCACGCGGACGGTCTGATCCGGCAGCACGTCGCTGCGGATCCCCAGCGCCGGCACCTTGAAGCCGTGGATACGGTCGACGGCCGTGAGTTCGAGCACCACGGGCACGCCCTTTTTCAGGACGATCATCGTCGGGGTGTATTCGAACTTCTTGGCGCTGATCCGGATCACCGCCGGCTCGGGCGCCGACTCTGGCGCCGCCTGGGCGAGCGTCAGCGCCCCGGCCGCCGCGGTCGCCAGGGCGACGGCCGCGGCAATGGCTTGCCTGCCAAGCATGGCTGCGGGACCTAGGCCAGCGGCACTTCGCGGATCGCCGGCTGGTCCGGCGCCGGCCCGTTCGCCACGTCCCGGAAGCCCAGCCCCTTGAACGGCGCCGCCGGGTTCCAGGCGACCGGCGCGCGCTTGGGCTGCGAGCCGGGCGCCGGCTGCGGGAAGATCAGCGAGGTCGCAGCGTGGTGCGCGATATGCCCGGTCAGGTGATGGTGTTCCTGGTGGATGTGGCCGTAGAACACCGTAACGTGCCGGTAGGGCATCAAGAGGCCGATCGCGGCAGCCCCGTCGGCGGTGGCCCAGTCCCAGTCGGGGTAGAGGTCGAACAGCGGGCGATGCGCCAGCACGATGATCGGCTGATCCTTGCCCTGCTGCGCCAGGTCGGCCGCCAGCCAGTCGAGCTGCGCCTTGCCGATCTTCGCGCCGGGATCGGACACGTTGTCGAGCGCGATGAAGTGGATGCCGGCATGATCGAAGGTGTAGTAGGTGCGGCCGAAGAATTCCTTGAACGCCTCGCCGCCATCCAGCGAGGCGTCGTGTTCGCCCGGGATGAAGCGCAGGTCCTTCACGCGCAGCTCCTTGACGATGTCCTTGAACTCGGCCATGCGCCGGCGGCGTTCCTTGGGATCATCGGTCGTGTGGGTCAAATCGCCGGTGAACATGATGAACTCGGGCTGCCGGTCGAGCGCATTGACCGCGGCCACGGCCCGCGGCAGCGTCGTCCGGGCCTCGGGATTGGGCGCGCCGGCAAAACCCCAGTGCGTGTCGGTCATCTGCACGAAATGGAAGTCCCGCCCGGCGGCGGCCAGATAGGCGGGCGAGGCGAGGCCGGCGGCGAGCACGACGCCGCCATAGCCGGCCAGCTTGAAGAAGTCGCGGCGCTCGAGATCGGATTTCAACATGGCTTTCTCCCGTCAAGGCGGATGGCTTCGGTGAGCACGGGGATGACCGGCGGCGAGCCCCCGCCATTCCCGGCGATTTTTTCCGGCCGGGCGGGAATATGCCGTGGGAAGCGCGGGTCTGGATCGGGATGGAGCCGCGACCGAGAGATGCCGCAGGGGACGGCCGGACCGTGAGCGACGACGACCGGGATCGGCGCGCCGACCGTCAACGCCACGAACGGCAGCGCTTCGACGATGTGGTCCTGCCGCATCTCGACGCGGCGTTCAACCTTGCTCGCTGGCTGGTCGGCACCCATGCCGATGCCCAGGACGTGGTGCAGGACGCCTTCCTGCGCGCCCTGCGTCACTTCGACGGCTATCGCGGCGGCGACGCGCGGAGCTGGGTTCTCAGCATCGTGCGCCGCTGCAGCTACACCTGGCTCGCGCGCAACAAGGCCGGGGCGACCCTGCCGCTGGAGGACGACGCGGTGGCGGCGCAGCCCGGCGGGCCGGAGGATCCCGAGATTGCCGCCCTGCGCGGCGACGACCGCCGGCGCCTGAGAGCGCTGATCGAGCGGCTGCCGCCCGCGTTTCGCGAAGTGCTGGTGCTGCGCGACCTGGAGGAGATGTCCTATCGCGAGATCGCGACGGCCTGCGACATCCCGGTGGGCACGGTGATGTCGCGCCTGGCGCGCGCGCGGACCGCGCTGCGGCGTGCCTGGGAAAGTCCCATCGCGAAGGGGCCGGGACCGAAGGAGAAGGACCGTGGAGTGTAAGGAAGTGGCCGGCCTGGCCGACGCCTTCGTCGACGGCGAGCTGGACGCCCCGCGTCGCGCCGCGGTCGCCGCGCACCTTCTGGGCTGCATGGATTGCCGCCGGCTGGTCGACGAGACGCGCACGATGGTCGAGGCGATCCGCGACCAGGCCCCTTACTCCCCGGCGCCGGCGGCGCTGGCCGAGCGGATCGCCGCGGCGGCGGAGGCGCCGGCCATTGCCCTGCCGCCGTATGTCCCGGACCGCCGCGCGAATGCGCGCCAGCGCGCGCGCCAATGGAGCCTGGCCGCCGCGTTCCTGGCCGTGGCCGTGCTGTCGTCGGTGGCCACCTATCGCTTCACGGTGCCCGCGCCCGGCGAGCTGCTGCTCGACGAGCTTGTGTCCGGCCACGTGCGCTCGCTGATGGTCGATCACCTGACCGATGTCGCGTCGTCGGACCAGCACACGGTCAAGCCGTGGTTCAACGGCAAGCTGGACCTGGCGCCGCCGGTCAAGGACCTGACCACGCGCGGCTTTCCGCTGGTGGGCGGAAGGCTGGACTATGTCGGCGGCCGGCCGGCGGCGGTGCTGGTCTATCGCCACCGCCAGCACGTCATCAACCTGTTCATCGTGCCCGACAATCCGCAGCGCCCCACGACGTCGGCGCCAATGGTGCGCCACGGCTTCAACGTCCTGGCGTGGCACGAAGCCGGGCTGCAGTTCTGGGCCGTGTCGGACATCGCGGTCGAGGACCTGGGCAAGTTCCGCGAGCTGGTGCGCGAAGCGGACTCGTGAACGCCCGGCCTAGCGCAGCTTGGGATTGAGCGCGTCGCGCAGCCAGTCGCCCAGCAGGTTTACCGCCAGCACCAGCGCCGCCAGCGTGATGCCGGGGAAGATCACGATCCACCACTCCCCGGAGAACAGGAAGTTGTTGCCGATGCGGATCAAGGTGCCGAGCGAGGGCTGGGTCGGCGGCACGCCGACCCCCAGGAAGCTCAACGTCGCCTCGGTCAGCACCGCGACCGCCAGGCCGACCGTGGCGATCACCAGCACCGGGCCGATCACGTTGGGCAGCACGTGCTTCAGCATGATCAGCAGGGGATGCAGCCCGATCACGCGCGCGGCCTGAACATATTCCTTGCTCTTCTCGACCAGGGTCGAGGCGCGGACGGTGCGCGCGTACTGCACCCAGTTCGAGATGCCGATCGCGAAGACCAGCACGAACAGCGCCAGGCGCGCGTGCAGGTCCGCCGGCAGCACCGCGCGCGTCACGCCGTCGATCATCAGCGCGATCAGGATCGTCGGAAAGGTAAGCTGCACGTCTGCCAGCCGCATGATCACGATCTCGGCCCAGCCGCCCGCGTAGCCGGCCACGAGCCCGACCGCGATCCCCACCACCATCGCGAACAGCACGGCGAACACGCCGACCGTCAGCGACACGCGCAGCCCGTAGAGGATGGCCGACAGCATGTCGCGGCCCTGGTCGTCGGTGCCCAGCACGAACTGCCAGCTTCCCTCCGGCGACCAGACCGGCGGGTTGAAGGCGTCGATCAGTTGCAGCGCGCCAGGGTCCCACGGGTTCTGCGGCGCGATCCAGGGGGCCAGGATGGCGGCGAGGATCATGGCGGTCGCGGTCAGGGCGGCCGCCACGGTGGCGGGCGAAGACCGGAAACTGTGCCAGATGTCGCTGTCCAGCGCGCGCGCCAGAATGCCCGCGGCTGCCATCGCTACATTCCCCGTTCGGGCGCGCCGCGGTCCGCGCGCAGCCGCGGGTCGACCAGGTAGTAGAGCAGGTCGACCACGAGGTTGATGCCGACGAAGAACAGCGCGATCAGCAGAAGGTAGGTCGACATCACGGGGATATCGGCGAACTGGATGGCCTGCAGGAACAGAAGCCCCATGCCCGGCCACTGGAACACCGTCTCGGTGATGATCGAAAACGCGATCAGCCCGCCGATTTGCAGTCCCATGATGGTGATGACGGGGATCAGCGTATTCTTGAGCGCGTGGCCGAAATGGATCGCGCGATTGCTGAGGCCCCTGGCGCGCGCGAACTTGATGTAGTCGGTGCGCAGCACCTCGAGCATCTCGGCGCGCACCAGCCGCATCGTCAACGTGAGCTGGAACAGGCCCAGGGTGATGGCCGGCAGGACAATGGATTTCCAGCCGCTGACGGTGAGAAGCCCGGTGCTCCAGAAGCCGATCTGCACCACGTCGCCGCGGCCGAACGTGGGCAGCCATTTCAGGACGACGCCGAACAGCAGGATCAGGAGAATGCCGATCAGGAAGGTCGGCAGGGAGATCCCGACCAGCGAGGCGGCCATCAGCGCGCGGCTCACCCAGTGCCGGGGACGCAGCCCGGTCAGCACGCCAAGCGGTATCGCGAAGGCCAGCGCGAACAGTCCGGCCATCATCGACAGCTCGAGCGTCGCCGGCAGGCGCTCGGCGAGAAGCTCGCCCACCGGCTTCACCGTGCGCAGGGACACGCCGAAATTGCCGGTCAGCACGTTGCCAAGGAAGTGCGCGAACTGGAGCATGACGGGCTGGTCAAGTCCCAGGTTGGCGCGCATGCGCTGGACGTCCTCGGGCGAGGTGTCCTGGCCGATCATCTGCTGCACCGGGTCGCCGACATACTGGAAGACGACAAAGGACACCAGCGCCACGGTCACGAGCACCAGCAGCGACTGGAACAGGCGCTCCACGACGTAGGCGATCATGCGGCCAACGACCTAGAACTTCCGTGACCGGCCCGCTTGGAAAGGCCGCGGGTCCTGCGCGAGGCCCCGATGCTAACCCAATAGGGGCCGGCGCGAAACTCCCCCGACGCGGGCTATTTCATCTGCACGTACCACCACAGGAACTCGTTGCCGGCGTGCGGCTCGAGGCGGGCGATCGAATCGCGTGCCGCCCAGGCGATGGTCTGTTGATGCAGCGGAATATAGGCGACCTCGTCGATCGCGATTTTCCACGCGTCGTGGATCAGCGCGTCGCGCTTCTTCTGGTCGGTCTCCTCGCCGATCTTGTCGACCAGCGCGTCGAACGCCTTGTTCGACCACCTGCCGTAGTTGCAGCAGGTCGGAATCGACTTGCCGTCCGGGCCGGTCGGCACGGTGCGGTGCAGGAACTGCATCGGATTCCACGAGTCGTAGCTGCCCGGCGCCCAGCCCAGCATGTAGAAGCTGGTTTCCA
>JADZDN010000409.1 GCA_020851015.1 Alphaproteobacteria bacterium
CCAGACCTGCCTGGGCCTGTCGCGCGACGATTCGGCCAGCTTCCTCGACAGCTACACGCGCCAGGGCATCTTCCCGACCGATCCCTTCATGTCGATCGACGTCGAGGGGGTGGGCGAGCTGGTCAGGACCGGCGTCGCGCGCGGGCGCAAGACGCGCAGGAACCTGAAGCTCGGCATCTGCGGCGAGCATGGCGGCGATCCCGCCTCGGTGCGGTTCTTCCGCGAGGCGGGGCTCGACTACGTGTCGTGCTCGCCCTTCCGCGTGCCGATCGCGCGGCTGGCCGCCGCCCAGGCCGAGCTGTCCCAGGTCACGCGCGACAAGTGATCGCGTCGTGAGCGACCTCGACGCGCTGGCGGCGGGGGGAAAGCCCGCGCTGGCGCGGGCGCTGGCGGATATCGAGCGCGAGCCCGACGCGGCGGCGACGCTGGCCCTGCTCGACGCGGCCTACAGCCGGCCGCGCGCGCGCGTGGTGGGCCTCACCGGACCGCCCGGCGTCGGCAAGTCGACGCTGATCGGCGCCTTGATCGCGGCCTGGCGGCAGCAGGGGCGCAGCGTCGGCGTGCTGGCGGTCGATCCCTCCAGCCGGCGCAGCGGCGGCGCGCTCCTGGGCGACCGCGCGCGCATCGCCACCGATCCGGCGGACGACGGCGTGTTCGTGCGCTCGCTGGCGGCGCGCGACCGCCTGGGCGGGCTCGCCGACCTCGCCATGCCGGCGACGATCCTGTTGCGCGCGATGTTCGACGTGGCGGTGGTGGAGACCGTCGGCGGCGGCCAGTCCGAGACCGAGATCGCCGAGCTGGCCGACACGGTCGTGCTGTGCGTCCAGCCCGGCTCGGGCGACAGTTTGCAATACATGAAGGCCGGCATCGCCGAGGCGCCGGACATCGTCGCCGTCACCAAGGGCGATCTGGGTTCCATGGCCCAGCGCGCGGCCGCCGATGTGCGCGCCGGCCTCGGCCACGCGGCACCGGGCGACTGGTCGCCCGCGATCGAGATCGTGGCGGCGCCGCGCGGCCAGGGCATCGACACGCTGATCGGCGAGATCGACCGCCATGTCGCGTGGCTCGATGGCGAACGGCTGGCGGCGCGCCGCGCGGCGCAGGCCAGGCACTGGCTGGAGCTCGCCATACGCGAACGCTTCGGCCGCGAGGGCCTTAGCCGCGCCGGCGCGCTCGACCTGGCGCCGGGCGAGTCGCCGTTCGGACGATTGCGCGCGATCACGAAATCCCTCGCCCGCTGAAAGCGGGAGAGGGCGGGGCCCAAGGCCGTCAGGCCTTGGGAGGGTGAGGGCACGGCGCCGGCCCTCACCCGGCTCGCTGTCGCTCACCACCCTCTCCCGACTTCGTCGGGCGAGGGGTGTTCCTTCAGTCCTCTTGCTCGCTGTCCGGCTTGTCGTCGACGGGGATGCGGTATTCGCCGCCGACCCAGCGCGCCAGGTCGATATCGGCGCAGTGCTTCGAGCAGAACGGCCGGAAGCGCAGCACGGCCGGCCGGCGGCAGATCGGGCAGCGCGTCTTCAGAATCGTGACCTTGTCGTCGGGATTCTCGGCCACCGCCTCACTCCCTTGCGACATCGAACCGGCCGGGCTGCAAGTCCGGGTCGGCGACCAGGCCGATCTTCGCCCCGACGCGCTCGCGCAGGCTCGCCAGGGTCTCCGCCGCCGTTTCCAGCCCGGCGACCGCGGCCGGGCTTGCCCGCGCGCGCAGCGCCCGGCCCGGCGCGGCGTCGGCTTCCCTCAATATGGCCCGCGCCAGCGCGAATCCCAGGGTCGCGGCCGTGAAGCCGGGCTGGTCGTCGCGGGGCTCGGCCAGCAGATGCTTCAGCGAGGGCCTGAGGCGCTTGCGGGTCAGCTCGACCAGCCCGGCCGGCGTCAGGCCCAGCACGTCGACCTGCTGCGGGTCTGGGGCGCAGGCGCGGCGCAGCGTCTCCACCGTGCGGCGGCGATGGTCGGGCCGCGCCATGCGCAGGAAGTCCACCACCACGATGCCGCCGATGTCGCGCAGGCGCAATTGCCGCGCGATCTCGCCGGCCGCCTCGAGGTTGACCTGGAAGGCCAGGTCGGCCTGCTGCCCCATGCCGGCCTGCGCCGCCATGTCCACGTCGATGGCGGTCATCGATTCCAATTCGTCGATCGCGATCGCGCCGCCGCGCGGCAGGCGTATGCGCCGCGACAGCGCTTCGGCGATCTGCTCCTCGGCGTCGTGGCGCTGGAACAGCGACCCGCCGCGGTGATGCGACAGCAGCGGGGCCAGCGAAGGCGCCTCGGCCTTGATGCGGTTCATGGTCCGCGCGTCGTCGAACCGCACGGCCGCCAGCGTCGCCGTGTGGTCCAGGATCGCGCGCAGCACCGGGTCCGGCGCGGGCCGGACCACCGACGGCACGGCGCCCGCCTTTTCGCGCGCCTGGCGCCAGGCGTCGACCAGCCCCTGCGCCTCGGCCAGCAGCGCGGCCGGCTCGGCCTCCGCTGCCGCGGGATGCAGCAGGAACCCGTCGCGCGCCGTGTCGACCGGCGCCAGCGCGGCTGCCAGCCGCGCGAATTCCTCGGGGTCCAGCCGCCGGGTCCGCTCCAGCCCGGGCTGCCCCAGGCGCAGGGTCAGGCGCTGGCCCACGATCGCCGGCCGGTCGCTGAGGCCCGCGCCCTTGTCGTCGACCGCGTCCTTGGCGACCTGCACGACGATCGCCGCACCCTCGGCCGGCGGCTTCGCACCCTTGCGCAAGGACAGGAACCCTGCCTTCGCCTGGCCGATCTCGACGAACGCAGCGCCCTGGTCGCGGCGCAGCGCGGTGACGCGGCCGCGGATGATCGCGCCGACCATGCTCGCGCGCTCCGGGCGGATGATGCGCAGCTCGACCAGCCGTCCCTTCGCCAGCAGCGCCGCGCGCGTCTCGCCCGGCAGGTGGTCGACCAGGATCTCGTCGATCATGGCGGCGCTGCCGCCGCCGGCTCGACCGCGTAGCCGAGACCGCGCAGCATCTGCGCCGTCTCGAACAGCGGCAGGCCGACCACGTTGGAATAGGAGCCGGTGATCTGGCGCACGAACAGCGCGGCCAGGCCCTGGATGGCGTAGCCACCGGCCTTGCCCTGCCACTCGTCGCAGGCCAGGTAGGCATCGCGCTCGGCCGCGCTCAGCTTCTTGAAGGCGACGGCGGTCGTCACCAGCCGCTCGACCATCCGGCCGCCCGGCGCGATCAGCGCGATGCCGCCCAGCACGCGGTGGCGACGCCCGGACAAGAGGTCGAGGCATTTCGCGGCGGTCGCCCGGTCCTCGGCCTTGGGCAGGGCGCGTCGGCCGCAGGCGACGACCGTGTCGGCGGCCAGCACGAAGGCATCGGGATGGCGCGCTGCGACCGCGCGCGCTTTTTCCGCCGCCAGGCGCTTCGCCAGCGCCGGCGGCAATTCGCCGCGGCGGGGATGCTCGTCGATGGCGGCGGGCTCGACCAGCGCGGGTGCGATGCCGACCTGGCGCAAAAGCTCGAGGCGGCGCGGCGATGCCGAAGCCAGCACCAGCACGGGCGGCCGCTGGGGTGGATCCGGCCGCCGATCCGGGCCCATCGGCCGTCCGGTCACTTGAAGCGGAAGGTGATGCGACCCTTGGTCAGGTCGTAGGGCGTCATCTCGACGTTTACCCGGTCGCCCTGCAGCACACGGATGCGGTTCTTGCGCATCTTGCCCGAGGTATGGGCCAGCACGAGGTGCTCGTTGTCCAGTTTCACCCGGAACATCGCGTTGGGCAGGATTTCCACCACCGTGCCCGGAAACTCGATCTGGTCTTCCTTGGCCATCCCCTCTCCATCGACGGCCCTTCCCCGGTCTCCCCCCGAGGATCGGCCGGCGGCATCATTAGCGCAAAGCCGGGGCCACGGAAAGCGCCGCCTGCCCACAAGCCATCATTGGCCGGGGGTGGGACCGTCCAGCGTATCGAACCGCAGCATGCGCGGATGGCGCCAGATCATCACCGCCACGCAGGTGACCGTCGCCATGCCGCCGGCGACGATCGCCATCGGCGCGCCAAGAAGGGCGGCGGACAGACCGGCCAGCAGCTCCCCCATGCGCGGGCCGCCGCGGAAGAACACCAAGGCGATGCTGATGACCCGGCCGCGCAGGTGCTCGGGCGTCATGGTCTGGCGCCACAGGCCGCGGATCACGGTGCCGACCGTGTCGGCCGCGCCCACCACCGTCAGCAGGGCGAAGCTCAGCCAGATCGACCGCGACAATCCGACCATCGCCGCCGCCAGCCCATAGGCCGCGACCGATCCCATCATCAGCGCGCCCTGCCGGCGCAGCCGGTGCCAATAGGCCAGCGCCAGCCCCGTCACCACCGCGCCGATCGGCTGGCCGGCCGCCAGCAGACCGTAGCCGCCGACGCCGGAATCGAACACCACCTCGGCCAGCAGCGGCAGCAGCACGCCCAGCGTGGTGAAGCAGGCGGACAGGAAATCGATCAGGAACGACCCCCACAGGATCGGCATGCCGCGGACGTATTGCAGACCCTCGACG
This sequence comes from Alphaproteobacteria bacterium, assembly GCA_020851015.1. The sequence continues at coordinate 4,501 of JADZDN010000409.1, forward strand.
AAGGCGGCGACGCTTGGCCGGGCGCGCGGCGCGTCGTCGGGGCGCGTTACGCGCATCAGCCTGAGGCACAGCGCGGGGATCGCGAAGAAGACCGCGATCACGCCATAGGCCGCGACGATGGCGAAGCGGCCGATCAGCGCCGCCCCGGCGAGCGGCGCCAGGACCGCCGAGATGCGGAAGGCGAGCGAGAACAGGCTGACCGCATGCGAAAGCTGCTCCGGCGGCACGGTCGCGGGCAGCAGCGACTGGCGCGAGGGGGTGTCGAACCCGGCCAGCGCGGCGGTCGCCGCCGAGATCAAGTACAGCAATGCGACGCCGGCAAGGCCGGCCAGCGTGACGGCGAACAGGCCGGCGGCGATGATCGCCACGCCAAGCCGCGTCCACATCATCAGTCGCCGTCGGTCCAGCGCATCGGCCAGAAGCCCGCCCCAGATGCCGAACACCAGCGTCGGCACCAAGCGTACCAGCCCGATCCCGCCCAGGCCCACCGCCGCGGCGCTGAGGTCGATCCGCGCGCCGAACAGCGACACCGTGAGGCCGGTCCCGTGCAGCAGCTCGAAAACATGCCAGTTGATCGCGAAGATCTGCATGTTCGCCGCGAAATCGGCCGTGAGCTGGGCGATCCACAGCAGGCGGAATTCGCGGTATTCCAGCGCCCCGAACCGGGGTGCAATGGCGGCAGATTGCATTGCGCTCGGACGGAAGGTTGACTCGGGCCGACCATCATGCGCCCGAACCGCGGCAAATGCCAATCGCCGGAATGTGTTGCCGCGTGCGCGCCGAGTCGCGATTGGGCCTTCGCGCCGCACTGCCGCTTACCTATTATCGCCTTGTCCCGGGAGAACCGTTCCGTCCGATGCTCGCCTATGTCGCCCGCCGCCTGGCCTTGATGGTCCCGACCTTGCTGGGGATCATGGTGATCAATTTCCTGGTGATCCAGGCGGCGCCCGGCGGCCCGGTCGAACAGATCATCGCCCAGGTCCAGGGCCGCGCGGTCGACGCCACGGCGCGGGTCTCGGGCCAGGGCGGCGAGCTGACGCCGGGCGGCAGCCAGACGGCCGCGCCCGCCGGCGGCGGCCAGGACAAGTACCGCGGCGCGCGCGGACTGCCGCCCGAGTTCATCAAGCAGCTCGAGAAGCAGTTCGGCTTCGACAAGCCGATCCACGAGCGCTTCCTCTTGATGATGGGCAACTACCTGCGCTTCGATTTCGGCACCAGCTATTTCCGCGACCAGACCATCTTCAACCTGGTGCTGGAGAAGATGCCGGTGTCGATCTCGCTGGGGCTGTGGACCACCCTGCTGGTCTACCTGGTGTCGATCCCGCTCGGCATCGCCAAGGCGGTGCGCGACG
>JADZDN010000410.1 GCA_020851015.1 Alphaproteobacteria bacterium
GAAACGCACCTCCCATTCCGCCGGCAGGTAGGCGGCGATCAGCAGCCGCCCCTGCGGCGGCATGAACGCCTGCACGTCCAGCAGCTTGAAGGAGTACTGGAAGGTCCCGAACGAGGGGGCGTATTGCGGGAACAGGCAGAGAATCCGCCGGCGGTTCGCCGGGCGATAGGTACTGCGCCCATCCGACGCCGGGGCATGCGGATTCGTCGATGGAACAGCCGTATCGTGGCCTTCTGGCATGGATTGGATTTCCTGGCGCCCCGCTGACGCGTCCGAAGCCGCAGACGATTTCGTTCGTTGATGCGCCGACCCTTCCGGCTTGTGCCGGATTGCGCCCCTAAGCTCGGGCCAACGCGCCACGCACTCTAGACCGATTCAACGATGCTGCAAACGCCGTTTTGTCCGCACCGTTCCAAGGGTTACTGGGCGTGTAGCCTCCTGACGGCCGGCGCAGATTCGCTGCGTCCGTGGCACGTCTCCGCGCCGCGCGCGCGGGCTTGCGCAGGGTGCCCGTGCGCAATCCGACATCGTCGCGGCGTGCGACCGGCCGCCGCGCCGCGCGCGTTTCGATTGCCCGGTTATAGGACTTGGACAGCCGGACGGATCGTTGCTATAGAACCCCCGCATTTTTCCAGCTTGCCCCGATAGCTCAGTGGTAGAGCAACCGCTTCGTAAGCGGTAGGCCGTTGGTTCAAATCCGACTCGGGGCACCACCTGCTTTCTTTCTCCATCGTTGCACCGGCAGTCGATCATCGTCGCGTCGGGGCACGGCTAGACAGCCAGCCCAGCGGCAAACGCCGCGGTCGCCTCGCGGCTCCGTTGCATTTGCGCGCAATTTTAGTACAGAATACCGCACCGCAGCATTCCAAAAACTGCTTGCCATAAAGTATTTTGTATTACAGCTTTTCGCGAATAGCAAAAACCACCCGGACAAGGGCGCCGAGCGGAAAGGGAGTGCCGCCATGATGAACGCCTCCACCAAGGTTTCCGACATCCTGCGCGCCAAGGACACGCGCATCCTCACCGTCCGCCTGCGCGAGACCGTCGCGACCGCGGTCATGCTGATGCAGCGCGAGAACATCAGCGCGCTGGTGGTCAAGGACGTGTCGCGCACCGAGGGGAACATCGTCGTCGGGGTGTTCTCCGAGCGCGACGTCGCGCGCGCGCTCGCCGCTCACGGCGCAGCGGCGCTGTCGGTGCCGATCGCCGAGCTGATCCGGCGGCCATTGGCGCAATGCCGCGAGAGCGACACGCTCGACACGGTGCTGCGCCTGATGGACCAGCACCAGGTCCGGCTGTTGCCGGTGATGCAGGACCATACGCTGATCGGCGTCATCAGCATCAGCGACGTCATCCGCAACGCGGTCCTGGCGCCCGCAGCGGCGGCGCAGGCCGGTGCCGCGCCCACGCTGCATGCCTGAGCGCCGATGCTTCTGGCGCAAGCGCAGGCGCTTGGTATACGGTATTATTGATATGAATCCGGTTGCAGGCCGAACGGCCCGTTTTCCGGGTCTACTGCGACAGGGAAGGTTTGCGTAACGCCAGCCGTTGTCCAGTCGCCAAGGCCGGTGTCAATCCGGTCCGCGTGCAACGAACCAAAGACCTAGTGGAGGAAATCAATGGCAACCAATGTATCGGTCCGACTACCAGGATTTGCGGTCGCCGCGGCGGCCACCCTGATAGGGCTGAGCGCCGCGCCCGCGAACGCCTGGGAGCCGACGCGCAACGTCGAATTCATCGTGCCGGCCGGCACCGGGGGCGGCGCGGACCAGATGGCGCGCATGATCCAGGGCATCGTCGCCAAGCACAATCTGATGAAGCAGACGATGGTGGTCATCAACAAGGCGGGCGGGGCCGGCGGCGAGGGCTTCCTCGACATCAAGCAGGCCAAGGGCAACCCGCACAAGCTGGTGATCACGCTGTCGAACCTGTTCACCACGCCGCTCGGCACCGGCATTCCCTTCTCGTGGAAGGACATGACCCCGGTCGCGATGATGGCACTGGACGAGTTCGTGCTGTGGGTCAACGCCGAGACGCCCTACAAGTCGGCGCAGGACTACGTCAAGGCCCTGAAGGGCGCGCCGGCCGGGCAGTTCAAGATGGGCGGCACCGGCTCGAAGCAGGAAGACCAGATCATCACCGTCGCGCTGGAGAAGGCGACCGGCACCAAGTTGACCTACGTGCCCTACAAGGGCGGCGGAGAGGTGGCGGTCCAGCTGGTCGGCAAGCACATCGACTCGACCGTCAACAACCCGATCGAGGCGGTGGCGCAGTGGCGCGCCGGCTCGCTGCGTCCGCTCTGCGTGTTCGACAAGCAGGCCCTGCCGGTCAAGGACAAGATCGCGGGCGACATGGCGTGGGCCGATATCCCGACCTGCAAGTCGCAGGGACTGGACATCGAGTATCTGATGCTGCGCGGCATCTTCATGCCGGCGGGCGTGCCGAAGGAAGCGGTCGACTACTACGTGGACCTTCTGAAGAAGGTCCGCGCCACGCCGGAATGGGGCCAGCTCATGAAGGAAGGCGCCTTCAACCAGACCTTCATGACCGGTGCCGAATACGTCAAGTGGGTCGAAGGCGAGGAGAAGCGGCACCACGCGCTGATGAAAGAGGCCGGCTTCCTGGCCACCAACTGACCCTGGGTTCATGAAACGCCGCGTCGGCGCCGCGCCAGCGCCGGCGCGGCGGTGTTTCCCGGGATATCCGCGCCGCTCCAACGCCGATCGAGGTTTCGATGTCCAATCCATCCGATGCGCCCGACGCGACGGGGCCGACGCACCGCCATGCCGAGATGGGAACGGCCGCCTTCATGGTGCTGCTGGGCGGCATCACTATTCTCGGCAGCCTGAAAGTCGGCATCGGCTGGGCGGCGGAGGGTCCGCAGGCCGGGTTCTTCCCGTTCTGGATCGGCATGCTGATCGTGGCCGCGAGCGCCTTCAACTTCGTGCGCGCCTATGCCGGGACGGGGCGGAAGCTTTTCGCCGAATGGGGCCAGATAGCGCAGGTGTGGAAGGTGGTGTGGCCGACGGCGATCTATGTCGGCGCGGTGCCCTGGCTCGGCATCTACCTGGCCTCGGCGCTGCTGATCGCCGCCTTCATGCGCTGGCTCGGCCGCTACGGCTGGCCGCTGACCTTGTGCATCGGTATCGGACTGCCGGCGATAACCTACGTGACGTTCGAGAAGTGGTTCCTCGTGCCGCTCCCGAAAGGCCCGATCGAGGACATGCTCGGGCTCTGAGAAGCCGCGGATACGGGAGAACAGGGGCGATCGATGGAAGATATCGGCAACCTGCTGCACGGCTTCTCCGTGGTGCTGAGCTGGCAGAATTTCCTCTACATGCTGGTCGGCATCGTGCTGGGCGTCATCATCGGCGTGCTGCCCGGCCTCGGCGGCGCCAACGGCGTGGCGATCCTCCTGCCCTTGACTTTCTCGATGCCGCCGACCTCGGCGATCATCCTGCTGTCCTGCATCTACTGGGGCGCGCTGTTCGGCGGCGCCATCACCTCGATCCTGTTCAACATCCCGGGCGAGCCCTGGTCGGTGGCGACCACGTTCGACGGCCATCCGATGGCGCAGAAGGGCCAGGCCGGCGAGGCCCTGACCGCGGCCTTCACCTCGTCCTTCGTCGGCGCGCTGTTCGCGGTGGTCGTCATCACGCTGGTGGCGCCGCTGGTGGCCAAGTTCGCGCTGCAATTCGGCCCGGCCGAGAAGTTCTCGGTGTTCTTCCTCGCCTTCTGCAGCTTCGTCGGCATGGGCAAGGAGCCGCCGACCAAGACCGTCGCGGCGATGATGATCGGCTTCGCGCTGGCGGCCGTAGGCACCGACACGGTGACCGGCCAGCTGCGCCTGACCTTCGGCTTCACCGAACTGCTCGGCGGGTTCGACTTCCTGGTCGCGGTGATCGGCCTGTTCGGCATCGGCGAGATCCTGCTGACCATGGAAGAGGGCCTCAGCTTCAAGGGCAAGGCGGCGGGCATCAACCCGGCGGTGGTGCTGCAGACCTGGAGGGAATTGCCGCGCTACTGGATGACCTCGGCCCGGTCCTGCATCATCGGCTGCTGGATGGGCATCACGCCCGCCGGCGCCACGCCGGCCTCGTTCATGAGCTACGGCATCGCCAAGCGCGTTTCCAAGACCGGCCACAAGTTCGGCACCGGCGAGATCGAGGGCGTGGTGGCGCCCGAGACGGCTGCCCACGCGGCGGGAACCTCGGCGCTGCTGCCGATGCTGGCGCTGGGCGTGCCGGGCTCGCCCACCGCCGCCGTGCTGCTGGGCGGGCTGTTGATCTGGGGGCTGCAGCCCGGGCCGCTGCTGTTCGTCGAGCAGAAGGACTTCGTCTGGGGCCTGATCGCCAGCATGTACCTGGGCAACGTCGTCGGCCTGCTGGTCGTGCTGACCATGGTGCCGGTGTTCGCCGCGATCCTGCGCGTGCCGTTCGGCATCATCGCGCCGATCATCCTGGTGATCTGCGCGATCGGCGCCTATACCGTTCACAACAACAGCTTCGACGTGGTGATGATGCTGGTGTTCGGCGTCGCCGGCTACGTGCTGAAGAAATGCAACTATCCGCTGGCGCCGCTGGTGCTGGCGATCGTGCTCGGCGACAAGGCCGAGGAGGCATTTCGGCAGTCGCTCCTGATCTCGCAGGGTAGTATCACGGTGTTCTGGTCGAACGGACTGGTGGGCACGATCATGGCGCTTGGCGTGATCGCGTTGTTCTGGCCGGCCCTGTCGAACCTGAAGGGACGCCTGCTGGCGCCCGCCGTTCGCTGACCGGCCGGCTGGCCTTGCGCGCCGCACCCGTTTGGACTCGCACCAAGGATTGTGGCATTATGAATAATGTATCTCACAAGCGCGTAGCGCCGGGCGGGAGCGGCGCGCCGTCGCGGGATTCCTTTAGGGGGAAGGCAGCCGGTTCGATGAACGAAGCACGCCTGGTGGTCGCGCCGATCGACAGCCGCGAGACGTTCAAGGACAAGGCCTATGTGGCCTTGAAGAACGTCATCGTGTCGATGGACATCTACCGCTCGCGCTCGGAGATCCGGCTCGACGAGCGCCAGCTCGCGCAGGATTTCGGCATTTCGCGCACGCCGGTGCGCGAGGCGATGGCGCAGCTCGAGCGCGAGGGCTTCGTGCGCTCGGTGCCGCGCCGCGGCATCTACGTGGTGCGCAAGACCAAGGGCGAGGTGATCGAGATGATCACCGCTTGGGCGGCGCTCGAGAGCATGGCCGCGCGGCTGATCACGGAACGCGCGAGCGACGAGGAGATCGCCGGGCTCCGGCGGCTGTTCGCCACCTTCGAGGGCGACAAGCTGCACGCCAAGCTCGACGAGTATTCCGAGGTCAACATCACCTTCCACCAGACGATCATCGAGATGAGCAAGAACCACGTGCTCATCCGGCTGGCGGAGAACCTGTTCACCCATATGCGGATGATCCGTCGCCAGACGATCGGCGAGGAGGACCGCGCCGACCGGTCGATCCGCGACCACATGAACATCATCCAGGCGCTGGAGGCGCGCGACGCCGACCGCGCCGAGGTCCTGGTGCGCCAGCACGCGCTGGGCCTGGCCGAGCACGTCGCCAAGCATGTCGACTATCTGGACTAGCGCCCATGCACGACACCCGCTTTCTTCTGTCCGTCATGCCCGGGCTTGTCCCGGGCACCCACGCCGGGCCGCGCGGCATGGTGTACGAGGCTCAAGTAATTCTGTCGGCGCTTGGCCGACGTGGATGGCCGGCACGACGGCCGGCCATGACGGGAAATTGGCGGCAATAGGGTCGAACGAAACAAGAGAATCGGAGGAAGGCCGATGGCCGAGGCAGCATTGAAGAAGCCGGAAGCGGCAGCGGAAGCGACACAGGACCTGACGGACGGGTTCCACCTGATCATCGACGCGCTGAAGCTCAACGGCCTCACCACGATCTATGGCGTGCCGGGCATCCCGATCACGGATTTCGGCCGCATGGCGCAGGCCGCGGGCATCCGCGTGCTGTCCTTCCGCCACGAGCAGAACGCGGGCTACGCCGCCGCCATCGCCGGCTACCTGACCAAGAAGCCGGGCGTATGCCTGACCGTGTCGGCGCCCGGCTTCCTCAACGGGCTGACCGCGCTCGCCCACGCCACCACGAACTGCTTCCCGATGATCCTGATCTCGGGCTCGTCCGAGCGCGAGATCGTCGACCTGCAGCAGGGCGACTACGAGGAGATGGACCAGCTCGCCATCGCCAAGCCGCTGTGCAAGGCCGCGTTCCGCGTGCTGCACGCCGCCGACATCGGCATCGGCGTGGCGCGCGCGATCCGCGCCGCCGTATCGGGCCGGCCGGGCGGCGTCTATCTCGACCTGCCGGCCAAGCTGTTCGGCCAGGTGATGGATGCCGCGAAGGGCAGGAAGTCGCTGGTGAAGGTGATCGACGCGGCGCCGGCCCAGATCCCCGCGCCGGCCGCGGTCAAGCGCGCGCTCGAGGTGCTGAAATCCGCCAAGCGGCCGCTGATCATCCTGGGCAAGGGCGCCGCCTATGCCCAGGCCGACGAGGCGATCAAGTCGTTCGTCGAGAAGTCGGGCGTTCCCTTCCTGCCGATGAGCATGGCCAAGGGCCTGCTGCCCGACACGCATCCGCAATGCGCGGGCGCGGCGCGCTCCACCGTGCTGAAGGACAGCGACGTCGTGATGCTGATCGGCGCGCGGCTCAACTGGCTCTTGTCGCACGGCAAGGGCAAGACCTGGGGCGAGGCGCCGAAGAAGTTCATCCAGGTCGATATCGAGCCGAAGGAGATGGACAGCAACGTCGAGATCGCGGCACCCGTGGTGGGCGATATCGGCTCCTGCGTGCAGGCCCTGCTCGACGCCATGGGCAGCGGGTTTCCGGCGCCGCCCACCGACTGGACCGGCGCGGTCAAGGCCAAGCGCGAGGAGAACGTCGCCAAGATGGCGCCGCGCCTGATGAACAACAACGTGCCGATGGACTATCACGGCGCGCTGGGCGTGCTGCGCACC
>JADZDN010000411.1 GCA_020851015.1 Alphaproteobacteria bacterium
CCTCACACCGTCTTCAAGAACTGCTCGACCTCGGCCGGCGTGCCGACCGCGCTTGCCTGCAGGTCCTTGTCGATGCGCCGCGCCAGGCCCGAAAGCACCTTGCCCGCGCCGCATTCGACCAGGCTCGCGACGCCCCGGCCCTTCATCGCCGCCACGCATTCGCGCCAGCGCACCGTGCCCGTCACCTGGTCGACCAGCAGCTTGCGGATATGGTCGGGATCGTCGACCGGCTCGGCCGACACGTTCGCCACGACCGGCACGACCGGCACCGCGATCCGGACCTCGGCCAGCGCCTTCGCCATCGCGTCGGCCGCGGGCTGCATCAGCCGGCAATGGAACGGCGCGCTGACCGGCAGCTTGATCGACCGCCGCCCGCCGCGCCCCGCCGCCAGCTCGATCGCCTTGTCGACCGCGGCCACCGCGCCGCTGACCACCACCTGGCCCGGCGCGTTGTCGTTGGCCACGTCGCAGACCAGCCCGGTCGCCGCGCTGGCCGCGCGGGCGACCTCGCGCGCCGGCTCGAGCTCCATCCCCATCAGCGCCGCCATCGCCCCCTCGCCCACCGGCACCGCGGTTTGCATGGCCTGGCCGCGCCGCTTCAAGAGGCGCGCCGCATCGGAAAGTTCCAGCGACCCGGCCGCGCACAGCGCGGAATATTCGCCCAGCGAATGCCCGGCGACCAGGTTCGCCAGCTTGGCCAGCGTCGTATTGCCCTCGCGCTCGACCGCGCGCAGCGCGGCGATGCTGACCGCCATCAGCGCGGGCTGCGCGTTGGCGGTGAGCGTCAGCTCCGCCTCCGGCCCCTCGGCCATCAGGCGCTGCAGGTGCTGGCCCAGCGCCTCGTCGACCTCCTCGAACACCTCGCGCGCGGGCGCGAAGGCCTTGGCCAGCTCGACGCCCATGCCGACGGCCTGGGAGCCCTGGCCGGGAAATACGAAGGCGCGCGTCATTTGTTAATGCAGTCCCCAGCAAGCGGAAGCCGGCAAAGGAAGCCACCGGGACCCGCCATGTCAAGGGCGAGCATCGCTCGCCAGGAATGGGCGGGCTTGCCTATGATGCGGCCATGCTGTTGATCGAACTGGCCGTCGTGGCCCTGCTGATCGTCGTCAACGGACTGCTCGCCATGTCCGAACTGGCCGTCGTGTCGTCGCGGCCGGCCAAGCTCGGGTCCATGGCGGAGCAGGGCGTCAAGGGATCCCGCCGCGCCCTGGCGCTGGCGTCCGACCCCAGCCGCTTCCTTTCCACCGTGCAGATCGGCATCACCCTGGTCGGCGTGCTGTCCGGCGCGTTCTCGGGCGCCACGCTGGGCCAGCGGCTGTCGATCTGGCTGAAGACGCTGGGCCTGGCCGCGGGGACGGCCGACATTCTGGGCGTCGGGCTGGTCGTGGCCGCCATCACCTACCTGTCGCTGATCGTCGGCGAGCTGGTGCCCAAGCAGATCGGCCTGCGCGCGCCCGAGGCGATCGCCGTGCGCGTGGCGCCGGCGATGACCGTGCTGGCGAGGGTCGGCGCGCCCTTGGTGTGGCTGCTCGACCGCTCCGGCAAGCTGGCCCTGCGGCTCGTGGGACAGCACGAGGAACCCGCGCAGCGCGTGACGGAAGAGGAGATCAAGACGCTGATCGCGGAGGCCGAGTCGGCCGGCGTGCTCGAGCCCGACGAGCGGCGGATGATCGCCGGCGTCATGCGGCTCGGCGACCGGCCGGTGCGCGCGGTGATGACGCCGCGCCAGAGCGTCAACATGATCGGCGTGGACGCCGATCCGGCGACGGCGCGCAAGGCGATCGCCGAGAGCCCGCACTCGCGCCTGCCGGTCTGGGAGGGCACGCCCGACACCGTGATCGGCGTGGTGCAGGCGAAGGACCTGCTCGACGCCTATCTCGAGGACAAGCAGCCTTCGGTCCGCGATTTCGTGCGCAAGGCGCCGATCGTGCCGGAGACCGCCGACGCGCTGGACGTCGTGTCCGAGTTGAAAGGCGCCGAAGTTCATATGGGGCTGGTGCATGACGAGTACGGCACGTTCCAGGGCGTGGTGACGCCGGCCGATATCCTGGAAGCGATCGCCGGCGCCTTCCGCACCGCGGAGGGGCAGCCGGAACCGGCCGTGGTCCGGCGCGACGACGGCTCCTTCCTGATCGCCGGGTCGATGCCCGCCGACGAATTCGCCGATTTGACCGGGCTGAGGCTGCCGGCGGGGCGTCGCTACCACACGGTGGCGGGCTTTGTGCTGGAACACCTGGGCCGCCTGCCGGCGCTGGGCGAGAGCTTCGACGCCAACGGCTGGCGCATCGAGGTGATCGACCTGGACGGAAGGCGCATCGACAAGCTGCTGTGCAAGCGGCTGGCGGCCCGCAGAATGGCCGTAGGACGTTGATATTACGTCAATTCTCAGCCTGGTTGTCGTCGCTGGCCGGACCTTTTGCCGACCTCGCCCCCAAGGCTGGACTTCGCCCGGCGATTCGGGCATAACCCCGCGCCTTACATAGCTCCTTGCCGGCGGATTCGACCGCCGGCTAGGTCCGGGCGGCCGCTCCTGGATTACGTCAGGGCCGGCGCCGGGCCGTTAACAGCCGAGAGGAGATCAGACGCGATGGCGTTCTACGAGAACGTGTTCGTCGTTCGCCAGGACGTGGCGAGCACCCAGGTCGAAGCCCTGGTCGAGACCTACGC
>JADZDN010000412.1 GCA_020851015.1 Alphaproteobacteria bacterium
AGGTCGAGGTGGGCTGGTACGTGCGCGAGATCAGCCCGGGCAGCTACAAGATCCAGGACGTGCAGCTCTCCGGCCACTCGCTGCGCGCCTTCCAGCGCGCCAAGTTCGAGAAGATCCTGCGCGAGCGCTGGATCGACGGCCTCATCAAGGTCATGCAGACCTGGGTGCAGAACGGCCGCGAGGACCCGGTCCTTTAGGGAGGTCCCTCCCGCCCATCCGTCCGCGGCATTGAACGGCGCATCGATCGATGCGATATTTCGTGCCTGCACGGGAGCAGAGCCATGCGCACGACGCTTGCCATCGACGACGATCTGCTGGAACGCGCACGGCGCCTGTCGGGCGTCAAGGAGAAATCCGCCGTGGTGCGCGAAGGGCTGCGCGCGCTGATCGAGCGCGAAAGCGCGCGCAGGCTGGCGCGGCTGGGCGGCAGCGAAAAGGGCCTGAAGCCGGTTCCGCGGCGGCGCCCGGCGCGGTAGACCGCGCCCGTGATCCTGGTGGACACGTCCGTCTGGATCGACCACCTGCGTCATGGCAATGCGGCGCTGGCCGAACTGCTGGAAGCAGGGCAAGTCCTTGCCCATGACTTCGTCATCGGCGAGCTAGCGCTGGGAAACCTGGCGGGCCGCGACGAGGTTCTCGCGCTGCTGCGCGACCTGCCCGCCGCCACCGCGGCCGATGCCGACGAAGTGCTGGCCTATATCGAACGCCATCGCCTGATGGGTTCAGGCATCGGCTACGTCGACGCGCATCTTCTGGCGAGCGCGGCCCTGACGCCGGGCGCGCGCCTGTGGACGCGGGACAGCCGCCTCGCGCGCGTCGCCGCCCGGGTTGGCCTCTCGGCCTGACCTTATTTCTTGAATGCTGGGCCGGTCGTCCGGCCGGCCCAGGTGTTGCCGCCGTCCATCGACTTCAGCACGCCCACCCCGGCGCGGCTATCGGTCGCGGCCGGGGGCGTCGTGGCCGGGGGCGTCGCGGTCAGAATGTTGGTCGTCTTCCACACCCCGCCGTTCGCGCCCCCCGCCGCCGCATTGCCCGCCGCCGCATTGCCGTTGCTGAGCGAGCGCAGCGCGCCGGTGTCGTGGCCCTGCTGCCAGGTCTGGCCGCCATCGGTCGATTTGTAGACGCCCGTGCCGTAGTAGCTGTCCTGCCCCGGCGCGTTCGCGCCGCCGACATGGGCGGTGGCGCCCTCGCCCGTGTCGTCGGCCTTGCCCTGCGCGACGCGGTTGACCACACCGTTGAAATGCCGCCCGCCCTCGGCATTGCCGCCCGTGGCGGTGCCGCCCGCGGCAGTGCCGCTGGGATCGACCGCGACGCCGGTGATGCGGCCGCTCGGTGGGGACTGGCTATCGACGTCGCCCACCGCGACCGTGACGCCGCCCGCGAAGCCGGGCGAAGGCGGATTGCCGGGGCCGCCCGTGAAGCCGGCGCGGCCAAGCTCGTTGGTCGAGCCGATACCCGACAGCGAGCCGAGATTGCGCGACCTTCCGCCCGGCCCGCCCGCCGCGTCGTCGCGGTTGTTGGCGACGAAGCCGTCGCCGACATTCACCTTGCCCGCGCCGGCATAGTCGACGCGGGACATATCCTGCACATTGACGCAGCAAGCCCCGGGCCCCTTGTCGGCCGCGAACGCGCCGCCGGCAAGGCCGAGCGCGGCGAGGCAAAGGGACATCGCGAGCAGAAGGCGCGGCTGGCTTGTCATGGATACCTCCCTGCCTGGGACGGTGGGCGGGCGGAGGGCCGGCCCGAACCCCCCAAAGGTCGGCCGGCCGGATGCATTGCATCGTCGAAGCCTAGCCCGGCGTGGCAAGGGGCGCAGTGACGGGGGTCACAGGGGGCGAAGGTGGTTTCGCTCGCCGGCTCCTCGAGGAGGAATTGTCGAAAGCGTGCCATACGCCGCGCGGTGGCGAGGGGTCTGGACGGAGGCACGCCCCGCGCCGCTGGTCCGCCGCGCGCCGCGCCCGCTGCATACGCGCGGCCTGGGCCGCCTTCCCGGCGCCTTCATGGCCGGTCCCCCGGCCCCGTCGACACGCGAACCGCCTTGACGAACGCCGCCACGCGCCTCTTGATGGGGAACATGAGCGATCACGCCGAGCACCGCCGCTGTCCCGCGATCTTCTTCCACCGCCTGGCCGCGGCGCAGCGCGCGGCCGGGCGGCGTCGGTGGCCGCGGGGGCGGGCATGAGCTGGGCGCAGGCGAGCGGGCGCTTCGCGCTGGGCGATTTCGCGCTGCTGTCGGGCCAGCGGATCAAGGGCGCCGTGGTGAGCTGGAAGACCCACGGCACGCTGTCGCCCGGGCGCGACAACGCGGTGCTCTATCCCACCAGCTATTCGGCGCAGCATCCCGACCTGGAATGGCTGATCGGGCCGGACCGCGTGCTGGACCCGACGCGCTGGTTCATCGTGATCCCCGACATGTTCGGCAACGGCTTGTCGTCGAGCCCGTCCACCATGCCCGACTATCCCGACCCGGTCGCGTCCTGGGACAACGTGCAGGCCCAGCGCATCCTGTTGGAGCGGCAGTTCGGCATCGCGCGGCTGCATGGCGTCTATGGCTGGTCGATGGGCGCGCAGCAGGCCTATCACTGGGCGGCGATGTTCCCCGACGCGGTCGCGCGCGCGGTGGTGAACTGCGGCTCGGCGCGGACATCCGTGCACAACCAGGTCTTCCTGGCGAGCCTGATGGCGACGCTGGAGGCGGCGCCGGAGCACGCGGGCGGCGGGCGCTTCGCGGCCGAGCCCAAGGCGGCCATGCGCGCCTTCGGCCGCATCTACGCCGGCTGGGCCTTGAGCCAGGATTTCTATCGCGCGGGGCTGCATCGGTCGGCGCTGGGCGCGCCCGACCTCGAGACCTTCCTGCGCACGGACTGGGAGGAGCGCTTCGCCCGGCGCCGGGCGGCCGACCTCTACGCGCAGCTGCGCACCTGGTTCGCCGGCGACATCAGCGCCAACCCGATGTATGGCGGCGACCTGGCCAAGGCCTTGGGCGCGATCCGCGCCCGGGTGCTGCTGATGCCCGGCGCCACCGACCTCTATTTCCGCGTCGCCGACAACGAGGCCGAGCTGAAGCATCTGCGCCAGGCGGAATTGACGCCGATCCCCAGCATCTGGGGCCATCGCGCCGGCAATCCCGTGCAGAACCAAGCGGATGCCGCCTTCATCCGCGCCCAGGTCCGGCGCTGGCTCGATTCATAGGCGGATCATGTCGCGGCCGTAGCGCGACAGCAGCTCGGCGCCGTCCCCGGTCACCAGCACGTTGTCGATGATGCGCGCGCCCAGGCGCTCGTCGCCCAGGAAGATCGGCGGCTCGACCGTCACCACCATGCCGGCCTTGAGCGTGTAGGCACTGCCGCCGAACAGGTGGATCGGCTCGGCCCAGGTGGGCGGAAAGCCCGGCGCCAGGCCGTAGCCCGAGAGGTGCACGCGGCCGCGGTCGAGCCCGGCCTCGGCGATCACGCGCTTGGCGGCCTCGTGCGGCACCACGGCCGGCACGCCGTCCCGGATCGCGGCGATGCAGGCGTCCGAGGCGCGGCGCACCACGTCGTAGATCTCGCGCATCCGCGGGGTCGGCGCGCCCAGGCAGAACTGGCGGCCGATCGTCGAGGTGTAGCGCCGGTAGGTCGCGCCGTATTCGACGCTGCCGTAGTCGCCGATGCCGAGCGCGCGCAAGGTTGGCGCGCCGTGGCTGTAGCCGGACCGCTCGCCCGAGACGATGTTGATCGGGCTGGCGGCGATGCCGCTGCCCGCCGCGAAGAGCGCGCCGTAGACCGCGCCCGCCAGCGCCAGCTCGCTGCGCCCGACCGCGAGCGCGCGCGCGAAGGCGTCCATGCCCAGGTCGCCGATGCGCGCGGCCTCACGGATGTAGCCCTGCTCGGCCGGCGACTTGACCATCTTCAGGTCGTGGACGAGCTGGGTCGACTCTTCCGCCAGCGCGCCGCCCAGCAGCGCCTTGATCGCGACGTAGTGGTGCGGGTGCAGGTAGTAGGCGGGCACTTCCAGCCCGACCCGCGCGCCCAGCAGCTTGTAGCGGTCCGCCAGCGCTCCGAAGGCGGCGATGGGATCCTCGGGCTCGCGCCCGCCATGCGCGTGGATGGCGTCCACCAGCGCGTCGTCGCGGAACTCGTTCCGCTCGCCCTCGCGCGTCAGCACGACGACCGGGCCGGGATCGGCGGGGAACAGCAGGCACTGGAATTCCTGGTAGCTCTTGGCGTCCGAGCCGGTCAGCCAGTGGATCGTGACCGGATGGATCGCGACCAGCCAGTCGAGGCCGCGGTCCTTGAGCGCCGCGCGCAGGCGCCGGCGGCGGTCGGCGAACTCCTCGGCGGTGAAGTCGTGCTTCGACATGGAACGGCCCCTTGGAACGGCCCCCTGCGCGCGAGCCTAGCGTCCGCGCGGCGCACCGGGAAGTAAAATACGGGCGGATGGACAGTCGCGGCGCAATGACGTAGATAACTTCGATCAGCCAATTGTTGGCGTAGTCTGTCGAATCCGCGTTTTTCACTAATGAAACGCGGACGTGCGGGGGGAGAACACAATGCTTCGATTCATCGCGCGCCTGGCGGTCGGGCTTGCGTTGCTGGCCGGCTTCGGGCTGCCGGCCCGCGCGGACGTGTTCGCCGACATCCTGTCGAAGGGCGTCGTGCGCATCGCGGTGTTCCAGGACGTGCCGCCGTTCGGCTCGCCCAACGCCAAGCGCGAGCTCGAGGGCTTCGACATCGACATGGCCAACATGGTGGCCAAGGCGATGGGCGTGAAGCTGGAGCTGGTGCCGGCGACCGCGGCCAACCGCATCCCCTATCTCTTGACCAACATGGTCGACATCAACATCGCGCTGATGTCGATCACGCCCGAGCGCGCCAAGCAGATCATGTTCTCGGCGCCCTACGTCAACACCTCGCTGGCGGTCTACGGGCCGAAGAACCTGAAGGTGACGTCGGCGGCCGAGCTGGGCGCCAACAAGGTGGCGGCGGCCAAGGGCACGACCGAGGAGGTCGAGCTGACGACCCTGAACCCGCAGGCCAGCATCCTGCGCCTGGAGGACAACGCGGCCGCCGTGCAGGCCTACCTGTCCGGCCAGTCGCAGCTCTGGGCCGGCAACAGCCTGATCGTGATCGAGCTGGCCAAGAAGAACCCGACCGTCGAGTTCGACCGCAAGTTCGTGATCCGCCGCGCGCCCGGCCACATGGCGGTGAAGATGGGCGAGCACGCGCTGCTGCGCTGGCTCGACTCGTTCGTGTTCTTCAACACGATGAACGGCGAGCTGGACAAGCTGCACCGCAAATGGCTGGGCATCGCGATGGACCCGCTGCCTACGCTCTAAGGCGGCGACCGGCGCGCGGGGCCGGCGAGCACCAGCAGCCCGGCCGCGACCTGCACGCAGGCCGCCAGGGCGAACGCGACCCTGTAGTCGCCCTCGAGGTCCCGCAGCACGCCCAGCACCGTCGGCGCGACCGCGAAGACCGCCTGGTTGATCGCGGTCACCAGCGCCACGACGACCGGCACGTCCGTAGGAGCGAATTCCCGCTGCGCGATCAGCGGCGGCAGCGAGATCATGTTGCCGACCCCCAGCCCGAACAGCACGCAGCCCAAGCCGAGCACCACGGGGCCGTCGCCGAGCCCGAGCAGCAGCGAGCCCGCGGACTGGACCCAGAAATTGAGCGCGGCCGCGATGCGCCGGTCGCGTTCCCCAAGCCACCGCCCGAGCAGGGTTCGCCCGGCGATCGCGCAGAGCGCCACCAGGCTGATCGCGCTCGCCGCCAGCCCCGCGCCATAGGCCGGCGCCAGCCGCGCAGCCAGATGGACGACGATGCCGGTCTGCGCGAACAGGCCGAGCGCGAAGGCGCCGGACATGGTGGCGAAGCGGCGGTCGCGGACCAGGCCGGCGCGCGACATCGCGCGCAGCGTGCGGCCCGCTGCCGCGTGCCCGCCCCTCGCGGGAGGCGCCAGCCGCAGGAACCGACGGCAGAGCGGCAGCAGCACGGCCGCCATCGCGACGGCGACGGTCGCGGCCGCGGCGGGAAACCCGACCAGGGCGATCAAGCCAACCCAGAGCGCCGGAAACACCAGCCCGCCGGCGCTGGCGCCGTTGAAGGCGAGGCTGAGCGCCCGCGCGCGGTCGCGGTCGAACCACGGCGACACGATGGCGTTGATCGCCGCCCCGCTGGTGGTGGCCCAGCCCGCGCTGGTGAGCAGGGCC
Organism: Alphaproteobacteria bacterium; assembly: GCA_020851015.1. The sequence goes on from JADZDN010000412.1 coordinate 6,194, forward strand.
GCGGGGAAAAGCTGCCACGGCGCGCCGGCCTGGGACCAGGCGACGACCCCCAGCGCGGTCGCCGCCACGCCCGCCCCCGTCACCAACGCCAGGCCGAACCGCCGGTGCAATTCCGGCAGCCACGCGACGATGCAGGCGCTGGCCAGGTAGTGGGCGGTGACGGCCGCCGAAACGATGGCGATCGACCAGCCGCGCGTGGCGTGCAAGGTCTGGAGAAAGATCGACAGGCCGTAGAAGCCGAGGCCCCAGGCGAAGAGCGCGACGGCGAACGCCGTCCAGACCGCGTGCCAGCCCGCCGGCCGCGACGCTGCCGTCATCGCCGCGCGGCCGCGGGCTTGCGCCAGAACACCATGATTTCTTTTCGCACATCGAAGCCCAGCCGGCGATAGAGCGCGACCGCCCCCGCGTTCTCGGGCCGCACGTGCAGGAACGCCACCTCGCCGCGCGCCCGCGCCGCCGCCATCAGCGTGCGCGTCAGCAGAGCAGCATGGCCCCGACCGCGCGCATCGGGATGCGTGCAGATGCCGCTGAGCTCGACATATCCCGGAACGCGCAGGCGCTCGCCCGCCATGGCCACGAGGCGGCCATCCTCCTCGATGCCGAGATAGGTACCGAGCATGATCGTGCGCTCCGCGAATGGTCCGGGCTTGGTCCGCGCGGCGAGGTCCAGCATGCGCGGCACGTCCGCCGGCATCAGTTGCTTCACCGGCGCGTGCGCCGTCGCGCGACCCGCGGTCCGGCCGGCGACCATCTGCAGCATGGGAAACGCGTCGAGCGCGATCCATCCGGCCGGCAGCGCCTCGTCGTCGGGCCGGAACAGCCGCGCCTCGGTATCCGGCGGCAGGCCGGCGGCCAGGTCGCCATAGGCTTCCTCCGTCGGGCACTGGATCGCGGAGAACGGCGCCATGTCGCGCGGATAGTGCCGCGCCAACCCGCGGCCCGTGGCGAAGCGCGCCTGTGGTCCGATCAGGGCATTCCAGACTGGGTTGTCGAGCAACGCTTGCATTGTCCGGCCTCTTGTCTTGAGCGGCAATGCCATTAGCATCGGGCTCGATCCGGCGCTCGCCGGAATCGGACTCCGTCCCCTATCGCCCAGCGGAGGAGCGACTGCTCGATCCAAGCGAATGCGAACGCGCCCGCGTGAGCCGCGACCGCCGCTACGACGGCCGCTTCTTCACCGGCGTCCGGACGACGCGGATCTATTGCCGCCCGGTCTGTCCGGTCAGGCCGGCGCGGGGCGAGAACGTGGAGTTCTTTCCTTCCGCCGCTTCGGCCGAGGCGGCGGGATACCGTCCCTGCCTGCGCTGCCGCCCGGAGTCCGCGCCGTTCTCGCCGGCCTGGAAAGGGTCGCGCACGACGGTCGACCGCGCCATGCGCATGATCGCCGCGGGCGCGTTGGACGACGAAAGCGTGGAGGCGTTCGCCCAGCGCCTGGGAGTCGGCGCCCGGCATCTCGGCCGCCTGTTCCGCCGCCATCTCGACGCCAGCCCGCTGCAGGCAGCGCGCACCGCGCGGGTCCAGCGCGCCAAGCGGCTGTTGGACGGAACCACGCTGCCGATGGCGGAGGTCGCGCTGCGCGCCGGCTTCCACAGCCTCCGGCGCTTCAACGCCGTGTTCGCCGAGGTCTATCACCGCCCGCCCAGCGCGATCCGGCGCTTGAAACGGACATGAGGCGCGCCGTGCGGTCGCCTCAGCCCGGAAGCAACTGGAACGCCGCGATCGCGACCAGGGTGGGCGGCGCCGCCGCCGCGGCGAGCCCGAGCGGGCTGATCGCGCCCTCGTCGAACGTGCCCTTGAGAATCGCGAAGCCGGCCGGGTTCGGCGCGTTGGCGATCACGGTCATGCCGCCGCCGGTCACCGCGCCCGCCACCAGCGCGTACTTGGCGGGATCCGACATGCCGTCGACCAGCGAGCCCAGATAGGTCAGCGCCGCGTTGTCGGTGATCGCGGTCAGCGCCGTGGCGCCATAATAGAGCACCGTCGTGTTCATGCCGAGCAGCAGCGGCCGCAGCCACCAGTCCTGCATGCTGCCCAGCACCACCAGCCCGGCCAGGAAGAAGCCGACCATCAGCCCTTCGCGCAGGATCAGCCGGCTCTGGTAGCGGCGGTACGCCTCCGCGAAGCCGAGGAAGAACAGGAAGATGCCGAGGAACACCAGCGCGTGGTGGCTGGCGAGCACGACGGCGCCAAGGAACGCCAGATGCACCAGCACGACCGGCCAGGGCGTCTCGAGCCGCGCGAGGGCTGCGGAAATCGTCGGCATCTGCTTCAGGTAGCAGCGGAACAGATAGGTGGCGCCAGCAGCGTTCACCACGCAGGCCAGCGCCGCCTTCCAGCCGAAATGTTGCAGCATGAACCCCAGGTCCCAGCCCCAGCGCTCGGCCACCATCAAGACCGGCGGCGCCGCGTAGGGCGTCAACGTGCCGCCGATCGACACGTTGACGAACAGCACGCCCAGCGTCGCGTACTTGAACGTGTTCGGCGCCTGCTGGCTGAAGTACCGCTCGCGCAGCAACAGGGCCGACAGCGTCATGGCCGCGGGCTCGGTGATGAACGAGCCGAGCAGAGGGCCGAGGGTCAGCACGGTGACGTAGTAGGCGAGCGGCGGACGCAGCGGCACCAGCCGCGACAGCCACAGCAGCAGCGCGCCGGCGAAGTCGAGAACCGGCCGGCTGGCGGCGATCACCATGATCACGAAGATGAAGGCGGGCTCGGTGAAGTCGCGAGCCTGCAGGTAGTCCATGGCCGCGCCGGGCGTCGCGCTGGCGGCGAGGAACAGCAGCAGCACCAGCGCCCAGAAGCCGAACACCGCCTCGACCTCGCCCAGAAGGTGCCACAGCCCGGCATGGCGGGGCTGGGCGTGGGCAAGGTGCTCGAACAGCTTGGTCGAGAACGTGTGCAGGATGGCGACGGCGAAGATGACCGTCGCCGCCAACTGCACGGCCGTCGGGGCCAGGTTCACGACGCGCGCGCCAGCCGCCCGATCGAAGCCGCCAGCGCCTGGCGCGTCAACGGCCGCGGCAGGATCTCGGTGACGCCGGTCAGCCGCGCCAAGCGCAGGTCGTCGCGGCTGCCGCCGTCGACGAAAGCGATGCCGAAGCCCGGCATGCGGTCGCGTAGAGCGCGGAACGTGTCGAGGCCGGGCCAAGGCGGCAGGATGCGGTCGGTCACCAGCAGGCCCCACCTTCCCTCGCGCAGCAGGCGAGCCGCCTCGTAGCCGTCCGCCGCGACCGACGCACGCACGGGCAGCGCGCCGCACCAATAGGCGATGGCGTCGCGCACCACCTCCTCGGCACACAGGATGACGGCCCCGGCGGCATCGGCCGCGTCCGCCCGCGCCGGATCGGCCGAGCCGGTCGCCACGTTCATGCGCAGGGCCATGGACCATCCTCCCTCGGGAACCGATGGGCCATTCGGGTCGTCGACGCGGCCGTTCGCAATTCAGGTTCCGCGCCTACGGTGCTAGGCTTACGCATCGGCCCCTAAGGGTCGATCCTTAGGGGAACGCGGGACCGCATGGCGCTAGAAAGGACGGACGGGTCTCGCAGGAAGCCGCGAACGAGCGCCATGGCCCTTCCGCGCATCTATTCGCTGCCGCCGGTCCTGTTGGGCGCCGCGTACCTCGCGGGCTACGTGGCGCTGGACTGGATCAGCTTCATCGATCCTTACGCGCCGTTCGGCATCACGCCGTGGAATCCGCCGCCGGGCCTGAGCTTCGTGCTGGTGCTGCTGTTCGGCCAGCGTTTCCTGCCGCTGCTGTTCGCCTCACCGCTGCTGGCCGACCTGCTGGTCCGCCACCTGCCCTTCCCGTGGTCGGTCGAGCTTTTGACGGTGGCGCTGACCGGCGGGATCTACGCGCTGGGCCTGCATTTCCTGCTGCGGCCGGCGACGCGCTTCAACCCGACCCTGGCGTCGATGCGCGATCTGGTCGTGCTGCTGTTCGTCGCCGGCGTGTCGGACGCGGCGGTGGCGGCGTCCTATGTCGGCGTGCTGGTCGCCTTCGGCCTGCTGACCGCGCGCGATTTCGCCGCCGCGGCGCTGCAGTTCTGGGTCGGCGACATGATCGGCATCGCGGTGGTGGCGCCGGCGGCGCTGATCGCTTTGACGCGCGGCCGGCGCATCCGGCCCACGATCGAGGCGGCGGCGCAACTCCTGGCCGTGCTGGCGGCCCTGGCGCTGGTCTTCGGCCATGCCGGGCAGCACCACTTCCAGCTCTTCTATCTGCTGTTCCTGCCGATCATCTGGATGGCGGTGCGTGGCGGGCTGGAGATGGTGACGACCGGCATCCTGGTCACGCAGATCGGGCTGATCCTGGGCCTGCGCCTGGTGCCGGCCGTCGACGTGGACGTGACCGCCTTCCAGGCGCTGATGCTGGTGCTGACCATGACCGGACTGGTTGCCGGCGTGCTGGTGGACGAGCATCGCAGCACCGAGGTGCAATTGCGGCTGCACCAGGATTCGCTGGCGCGCCTGGCGCGGCTGGGCAGCATGGGCGAGCTGGCCGCCGCCGTGGCGCACGAGATCAACCAGCCGCTGACCGCCGCCGGCA
>JADZDN010000413.1 GCA_020851015.1 Alphaproteobacteria bacterium
ACGCGGGTGACCTCGGCCGAGAAGGCGTTCAGCTGGTCGACCATCGTGTTTATGGTTTCCTTGAGCTGCAGGATCTCGCCCGAGACGTTGACCGTGATCTTCTTCGACAAGTCGCCGCCCGCGATGGCGGTCGCCACCTCGGCGATGTTGCGGACCTGGGCCGTCAGGTTGCCGGCCATCGAGTTCACGTTATCGGTCAGGTCCTTCCACGTGCCCGCTACGCCCGGCACCGTCGCTTGTCCGCCCAGCTTGCCGTCCGTGCCCACCTCGCGCGCCACGCGCGTCACTTCCGAGGCGAAGGCGTTCAGCTGGTCCACCATCGTGTTGATGGTGTCTTTCAGCTCCAGAATCTCGCCACGGACGTCGACGGTGATCTTGCGCGACAGGTCGCCGCGGGCCACCGCCGTGGTCACGTTGGCGATGTTACGCACCTGGTCGGTGAGGTTGCCGCACATCGCGTTGACCGAGTCGGTCAGGTCCTTCCAGGTGCCGGCGACGCCGGGCACGATCGCCTGGCCGCCCAGCTTGCCTTCGGTACCCACTTCGCGCGCCACGCGCGTCACTTCCGAGGCGAACGACCGAAGCTGGTCCACCATCGTGTTGATGGCTTCCTTGAGCTGAAGGATCTCGCCGCGCACGTCCACGGTGATCTTCTTCGACAAGTCGCCGTTGGCCACCGCGATCGTGACCTCGGCGATGCTGCGGACCTGCGCGGTCAGGTTGCTTGCCATCGAGTTGACGCTTTCGGTCAGGTCCTTCCAGACGCCCGACACTTCGCGGACCTTGGCCTGGCCGCCGAGCTTGCCGTCCGTCCCCACCTCGCGCGCGACGCGCGTCACTTCGGAGGTGAAGACGTTGAGCTGCTTGATCATCGTGTTGACGATCTTGGCGGAGCGAAGGAACTCTCCCTGCAACGGGCGGCCATCGACCTCCATCCGCATGCTTTGCAGCAGATCGCCCTGCGCCACCGCGCCGATGGCGCGGATCGCCTCGGTTGTCGGCCACAGCAGATCGTCGATCAGCGTGTTGACCGAGGATTCCATTTCGCCCCAAGCCCCGTCGGTGTTGCCGAACTTCACGCGCTGGCGGGTCTTGCCTTCGCGCCCGACCACCTGGCCGACGCGCTCGAGCTGCACGGCCATGCGTTGGTTCGCGATCACGATGTCGTTGAAGGTGTCGGCGATCTTGCCGGCGATGCCGGTTTGATGGCCCGGCAGGCGAACTGAAAAATCGCCGGCCCGAACAGCTTGCAGCGCGGAAAGCAACTGCTCAAGGCTGGGCTGATTTCCCGGCTCGAAATCCGGAGGCGCGGATGGCCGCGCGGACGATGTGTTGGCCGTGACCTGGTCAGCCCCATTGCTGCGCATCACGCCGCTCCCGTGCGAAGGTTATTGTTGAAGGGGCATGGTGAAGCTGGCGAAGACCGAACACAGCCGGCCGTGCGTGCGCCAATGCACGAATGCGATCCCGGCGTGCGACCGCCGCCGGACTTGGTCGCCCTGTTCATGCGTCCCCTTATTCAAAGCGCAAGCCGACACAACGGTCATCAACGGGCCGGCAGCGAAAAGGTTGCCGTGCCGTTCGATTTTATTCATCTACAGGCCAATGCCCTGATGGCTCGGGAACTTTGTGCGTCACCTCACCTTCTCGGAAGGCGCAACCAAAACCCCACAAAAATTCGGGCATAGTTTGCATGGACTTTTCCGTGCCCAATCTCGGGGCCGCCGCCTTTCACCTTGGCGGGCGGATCTTGATCGCGATCGGCATCATGGTCGGCGCGCTCATCCTGGCCAAGCTTGCCCGACGCCTTGTTGAGCGCATTGGCCTAAGCCGCGCCCCGCTGCGACGCGAGGTTCTGCGCATCCTGTCGTCGCTGGCCTATTTCGTGATCATGGCGATGGGCGTCGCCACGGCGCTCGGCACGCTTGGCATCGACGTGGCCGCCTTGGTCGCCGGGGCGGGATTGGCGGGGCTGGCGCTCGGCCTCGCGCTGAAAGACCCGATCGGCAACGCCGTCGCAGGCCTGATGATGCTCTATTTCGAGCCGTTCCGCGTGGGCGACCGAATCGCGATCCTGGGAATCCACGGTCAGGTGGATGACATCGACCTCCGCTATACAAGGATTGCCACGGACAAAGAGATTGTCCTGGTACCAAATACCATGCTGTTGACAAGCACGATCTCGGTCGAGCGGTGACCGCCGCGGCCGACGCGGATATGCGACGGTCGCGATGGTTGCGTGGACAAGTCGAATATTAGCGGGGATATCGCCCTTTCAGCTGCAAGGCTGGATGTTCGCGTTCGGCGGGTTGTTACCGCTCATGTTGCAGGGGCGCCCCTGGGTGTCAACGCTCCTTCCGGGGGCCGGCGGTACCTCGCCAGGCCGAGGCTGATAGAGATTGGGATTCTGTTGCAGCGTCGAGTTGGCGTTCGGTGCCGGCATCGAGTTGCTGCTGGGGCTGGCGGTCGAGCTGTTTGTGCCCGCTCCCGGACTTATTGTCCCCAGCGTTCCGCCGGTGGGACTGGGGTTGGTAGGGCCGGTTGTCGTCGCGCCAGGGTTGGTTGTGCCGATCCCGGTTGCGCTTCCACTCGTACCGCCGCCGGTCAGGCCGCTGGGGGAAGCAGTAGTACCTGCCTTGCCCCCCGCGCTGCCGGCACCCCCGCCCGGCGAACCGCTCCCGGACGTTTGAGCGCCTGCACCCACCATTCCGGTAATGCCAAGCAGCAAGGCCGCCGCAATCCCCGACCGCATCATCCTGTTCATGCTCGAACTCCTCTGTGGCGAAGTCCCCACGAACGACAGCGGGCGAGTCCTCGCGTTGGCAAAGACTCGCCCGCTTCCAGGGGGACACGCGTCGCCGCGCGGACCTGGATTTCGAGACGCCTTGGTTAAGGAATGCCCGGCGCATCGAAACGTTGCCCGAATGGTGCATTTGCGGAGCCGGACAATCTTGCCGATCCAATGCAACCGTATCCGTGGCGATCCGTTTCCAACGCCTCGACCCGTTCAGGAGTTGGCGCGATGCCCCGCTTCATCTTTCCCCGCCGCGGCAGACCAGATGGCCGCTCCCGCCTTGAAGCGCTGCGCCGACTGCATCGCGAAGGATTTGCACCGCCGGGCGAGCTGATGCAGGCGGCGGACGGAGCCTGGAAGGGTTCCAGTGTGATGAACGGGCGCGTCGTGCATCTCACCATCGATCACCAGGGGACCGTGATCGCGGTTCCCGCCTGACCTGGATTGGCCATGGCGGAAGGGACGATCGACCTCTCGGGAATGCCGCTTCGGCAGTGGCTTGAATACCGCCGCTTCAGCCTTACAGCGGACTACCTCCGCCGCGGGCGTGCCAATGGCCGCTTGTCGACGCCGGCATTGCGTCTTCGCTGGCTAGAGGTCCTGGTGGAATGGTCGAACCACTACGAATCCGACACGCTGCGAGACAGAGCCTGCGATCTTCAGCTCGAACTTTTCCTGCGACAGGAAGAACCGCCGTGGAGAATCGCGCGCCCGATCCTGCGGCGGTTGCACGCACGGGCGCGCCAGCATCATCGTAGCCTGTCGCCGCAAGCGGCTGCCAAGGCAGCGGCGAGCACGGTTGCGGAGATCCGCAGGGTCAGCGGGGAAATCGAGACAGCAATCCGTCATTGAGCGATCTAGGAAGCTGGCGCAGCGTTTCGCTTGGCAGGATTGCCGCCTGGGGCCAAGCCAAAGCCTGCCATCTGTTTCTCGATTTCCGGATTCGCCTCCCGCGCCTTCGCGAAGTCCTCGGCTGCCCGGGCATCGTCTCCCTTGCGCTGCCGCGCAACACCGCGTCCCCACAGGGACGAGGCATACAGCGGATCGATCGCTAGCGCGGCGGTGTAGTCCCGGATGGCACGGTCGATGTCCCCCGCTCGCAGGTGGGCGTAGCCCCGTGAATCGAGCGTCGGCGGGTCCGGTTCCTTGAGGCGCAGGGCGCGATCGCAGTCGGGGATCGCGCGTGCCGTATCGCCCATTGCCGCCAGGAAGAAGCATCGGTTGTTGAGCAGCGACGGATCGTCGGGCTTCAATCCGATGGCCTGGTCGAAATCTTTGATGGCGGTCTTGAATTCCCCGCTCTGACCGAATGCCACGCCACGATTGTTATGCGCCTTGGCTCGCTCTGCCGGGTCGAGGCCTTGGCTGTTCAACAGGCGGCTGCAGCTTATGATTCGCTCCTCCGGATCTCCCTGCGCATTCGAACACGCAGCACGATCATTGGCCTTCGCGGCACCGGCCGCGATTGCCGACAGAAGAACCAGCGCCGTGCCGGCCGCTCGAAGCGTTGTTGCAACCATGCGCGGTCTTTTCGTATTGCCAAGCCAACATATGGGAACGTGAAGCAACGCGGTTGGTTCCAACACCAGAAAAGCAATATTCGCAGTGTCAAGCGAGCGCTACGGCTTGATGTCGGACCGCTTTACAGTATGCGCGTCCGCATCGCGACGGATCGCCAATTCGCGCGCGGCACAGCGGTTGCAAGCGGAAACGTGGGGACTCCGACGCTTCCACAGGAGTCAACTCGTCATGAAGACGAAGATCCGCTTCAGGCACGCGCTCATCGGCACCGCGGGCGCGCTTGCCTCTCTCATCCTGCTTATCGGTTCGGGCAGCGATTCAATAGCAGGACCTCTCACGCTCCAGCTTTCCGACGGAACAACCACCGTCACGACCGTCGACGGTAGCGGCGGCGACCTGAACAGTGCGGCGGGCGCGCTGACGTTCATCGGGCCGATCGGAAATTTCACCGTCAATGTTGCCTCGGGGTTGAGCAATCCCGCGCTGGCCGCACCGTATCCGCACCTCGACCTCAGCAGCGTCAACGTCGCATCGGCCGCCGGCGGATCGCTGACGGTCAGGCTGTCGCAGACGGGCTTCACCAGCCTGGATACGGCGCGCAGCTTCGCGACAAGCTGGGGCGGGACGCTGAGCGGCACGGGCAGCACGGCGTCGTTCGATGTTTTCGTCAACCCGGATGACGGCCTGTTCTCCACCACCGGTACCCAGGTTGCGGACCTTGGACCGGCAGGTCCGGGCGCGTTCGCGGACACGGCCAGCACCGCTGCGGCAGTGGACGACTCCTTCTCGGTCACGCTGGTATCGACCATCAGCTTCGTTTCCGGCGGGACCTTCAGCAGCGACGGCGAAACGCAGATCGCCGTGCCCGAGCCGGCCTCGCTGGGCCTCTTGGGCATGGCGATGCTCGGGCTGGGGCTGATCGGCCAGCGCCGCCGCAAGCGGGTGTAGCGCCTGCTGCGATGCGGGACGCCCGAATTGCGTCCCGCACCGTGCTGCCGCCGCCGGAGGAAAACCGGGATGTCAAGAGCGCCGCGGCCGCGGCGCGGGCGGAGAAATCGATCACGCGCTGATGAAATTTCGTCCACGATTCCGGACAAGGGAATGGCGCACCCGACCGCGCGTTGTCATCACATCCGCTTCCGTTGGAGGTCGAGATGTCGAACCAGGCAACCGCCGAGGGTGCGCCCTACCCGATCTGTACTTACCCCACCGTCCATTTCTGGACCGCGCAGGAGCACGAGGGGAACTATGTGGTGACGATCATGCGCCGGCATGATCTGCACGCCTGCTTTCCGGTGCTCAACCTGCTGACGCTTCCCGCGGTCAGCATGGACAAGGTCATCAACCTCAGCGAAATAGCCGACGCAATCTGCGCCAATCTCGACCGCCAACTGGTGGAAAATGGCGAGAAGGCTGGCGCCTGACGACGCCAAGCAAAAAAGGCGGAGCTGCGGTCGCCGCCACGATGCGACCGCAGCGCCTTTGTCCGTCCCCCGACATACCTGACCAGCGACGGGCAGGGCTCCAACCCCCGGCGAGGGAACGCGTTCCCGCCGCAGCAAAAAATCGGTGGAAAAACCGTCGAATTGTTTGGCCCATAATCAGTCCGCGGTCAGCACGATTTTCGCGCTGCGCCGCCGATCGGATGCCAGTTCGAATGCCTCGCCGGCGCGGCTGAGGGGCACCGTCGCCGTGATCGCCGGTTTCACGTCAATGGTTCCGTCCGCGATCAATCCGACTGCCTGGGCATACACATCGGCGAAACGGAACGATCCGCGGATATCCAATTCCTTGGCCACTACCGCGTTGAACGGCACCGGAAACGGGTCGCCCGGCAGGCTGCCGACCTGCACCAGGATACCGCCGCGCCGGGCAGCATCGATTGCGCTGGCCACGCCGCGCGGGCTGCCCGAAGCCTCGAATACGACGTCGTAGCTTCCGGTGCCCGGCGGCGCGCCGGCATGGGCGTGGTAGACCGCGTCCGCCCCCATGGCGCCCGCACGATCGAGCGCCGATTGCTCCAGATCGGTAGCCGCGACATGGCCGGCGCCCCGCCATTTCGCGACCGCCGTCAGGAACAGCCCGATGGGACCGGCGCCGACGACCAGCACCTTGCGCCCATCGAGCGGGCCGGCCCGGTTGGCGGCGTGCAGGCAGACCGACAAGGGCTCGGCCAAGGCTGCCTCCGCAAAGGGCAGGTGCGCCGGGATCTTGACGCATTGGCCGGCCCGCACGTCGATCGTCTGTGCGAAACATCCCTGCATGTGCGGCCGCTTGCTGGCGCTGCCCATGAAGAAGACGTCGGGGCACAGGTTGCCGCGCCCCTCGCAGCAGCGCGCACAGGTCCCGCAACTGCGCGACGGATTGACCGCCACGCGATCGCCCACGGCCAGCCCGTCGGCCGTGCCTGCAATTTCGATTACCCGTCCGGCGAATTCGTGGCCGAGCACCAGCGGCTCGACCACCGCGAACGATCCGGTTCGGCCATGCAGGAAATAGTGCAGATCGGAGCCGCAGATGCCGCCGCAGCCGAAGCGCAGTCGCACCCATCCTTCGGCGAGGGACGGTTCGGCCACGCATTCGAAGCGCAGGTCGCGGGCGGCATGGATGACGGCGGCAAACCGCATGGCGGCTCCTTTCGTCGTTCGCGTCAATTCGTACCAGCCGGCCCCGGCGGCGGAAATCCCACTTCCGGCAAACACAAATCCTCAATGCGGGGCGAGTTCGACATTCTCGCGCCGGAAGCTGACTTCGTCCGATTCGGCAAGATCAAGCTCGCGGGCGAAGCGATGGCCCGACCACACGGCCGCCGCGATGATGCCTGGCGCCAGCGCGTCGCCGATCCGGACCAGCTTCCGGATTCCAGCGGCCGCTAGCGCCTCGCCACGCGCCGCCAGATCGTGGAACAGCGCATCCTGCGGCGTCTGCATCGTGACCAGCACGGCGCCGGCGGCGGGGATGCGCCGCCGGCGGCCGGTGTAGGCGCAGGCGATTTCGGCCTCGCCCGCGTGGAGCGCGACGAGGTCGGTCGCCGTCAGGATCGTCACGCCCAGCTCGATCAGCCGCGCCTGGATGCGCGCCTGCTCCAGCGTGTACTGCGTAAAGGCCGAGACCATGCTCTCGGGCGTCACCAGCGTGACGGCAAGCCCGGCGCGGCAGAGTTTCTCGGCAACCACACCGCCCATGTAGTAGTGGTCGTCGTCATAGACCACGACCGGTCCGCGCGGCAGCGACGCCTCGTCCATCACGTCGTCGGGCGTCAAGACGGGCATGCGGTCGAGCCCGGCGAGCGGAAAGCTATGCCGGCGCCCGACACCGTCCCTGCGCCAGCGCGCGCCCGTCGCCACGGCGACGACACTGCATTCGGCGGCCAGCACGTCGTCGACCGTCATCCGGCTTTCGCGATAGATCTCCACGTTGGGCAGCTTGCCGAGCTGGCCAACGCGCCAATCCTGCACGCGGCCCCAGGTCGCAAGGCCTGGCAGCCGCGCCTCGCGCGCGACCCGCCCGCCCAGATCGCGAGTCGCCTCGGCCAGGCTGACCCGGTATCCGCGCTGGCCGAGCGCGCGCGCGGCCTCGAGACCGGCGGGGCCCGCTCCGACTACCAGGATTTTTTCGTCGCGTGTACGCGGGGGCAGCCGCTCGGGATGCCAGCCGCGGCGCCATTCCTCGCTCATCGTCGGGTTCTGCGTGCAGCGCATGGGATGCGCCAGGTTGTTTCCCGAGACGCAGATATTGCAGCCGATGCACTCGCGGATGTCCTCGGGCCGCCCCTCCTCGATCTTCTTCGGCAGGAAAGGGTCGGCGATCGAAGGTCGGGCCGCGCCGATGAAGTCGAGCACCTTCCTGCGCACCAGGTCGGCCATGCGGTCGGGCGAGGTGTAGCGGCCGACGCCGACGACGGGCTTGGTCGTCAGCGACTTGACGAAGCCCGTGTAGCGCTCCTGGAATCCTTCCTCGCCGAACCGCGCGGTCAGGCTGTCGTTCTCCCAGGCGCTGATGTTGACGTCCCAAAGGTCCGGCAGCTCGGCCAGCATCTCGACCACCTCGCGCCCTTCGTCGGCGCTGGTGATCCCGTCCTCGCCCAGCAACTCGTCGACGGCGATCCGCAGCGCCACGGCGCAGGTGTCGCCCACGGCCTCATGCGTGTCCTCGATGAGTTCGCGCAGCAATCGCGCCCGGTTTTCCAGGCTGCCGCCATACTCATCGGTGCGGCGATTGTGTCGGCGCGCCAGGAAGTGCATCGGCAAGGCCAGGTCATGGCCCGCATAGACATAGACGATGTCGAAGCCGGCCTTGCGCGCGTTGAGCGCGGCCTGGCGGTGCCAGCGGCGAACCGCGCGGATGTCCGATTTGTCCATCGCCCGCGCCGTCACCGGCAGGATGCCATAGACCGGACGCGCCGACGGCGCGAAGGGGATCTCGCGCGATTCGAAATTCGCCATCTTGTAGCCGTTATGGACCAACTCGATCCCGGCGAGGCTGCCGTGGGCGTGGATCCGCTCCGCCGTGCGCGCCAGCGGCGGAATGTCCTGCTCGTCCCACAAGCGCACCTGGCGCAGGACGTTGCCGGTCGGATGAATGTCGCATTGCTCGGTGCACACCACCGCCCAGCCGCCCTCGGCCTTGATGCCCCGGCTGACCGCGCTGGGCGTCGGCCACCACCGTCCCATGCCGGTGCAGTGCGGCACCTGATAGAAGCGGTTGCGCGCCGTTTTCGGACCGATGCGAACGGGTTCGAACAGCAGGTCGAATCGCGGATCTCGGGTCATCGCAAGCCCCCTCGATGGCGCGCCACCATGAAGGAGCTTCGACTTCCGCGCAAACGTCCCTTGGCGGCTAGTCGGTCCGCGCCACCCGGAAGCCGTAATTGTCGTAGCGCGTGGCCACGGTGCTCTTGCTGCGGAAGGCTGAACGGATGCCGCTGGGAAGATTGGACCACGAGCCGCCGCGGACAACGCGCTTGCTGCAGTCGCCGCTTGTCCACGCACCGCCGTTCGCCGGCGCTTCAATGTAGGTGGGATTGTAGCAGTCCTCGACCCATTCCCAGGCGTTGCCGTGCATGTCGTGCAACCCGAAGCGGTTTGGCAGGAAGCTGCCGACATCGACCGTCTGCTCGTAGTAGACGCTCTTGTCGTCCGCGACGAAGTTCGCCTGCTCCTGCGTGATCGACATGCCGGTGTTGTAGGGAGTCGTGGTACCCGCCCGCGCGGCATACTCCCATTCCGCCTCGGTCAGCAGCCGATACCGCTTGCCGGTGCGCCGGGAAAGCCAAACCGCATATTGGGTTGCATCCTCCCAGCTCACGTTTGTGACCGGATGGTTGTCGCGCCGCGCGGCAATGGCCCAGCTCTTCTCCTCCAGGTGCCGGCTGCAGCCGCCGTCGGCCACGCAGGCGGCCCATTCGCCCACGGTCACCTCGTATTTTCCGGCCGCGAAGCTGCGAATCGAGACAAGGTGCTGCGGGCCCTCCGCATCGCTGCGGCCGATCTCCGTCGGCGGCGAGCCCATCATGAAGCTGCCGGCGGGAATCGTCACCATCTCGGGACAGAATTCGCAATCGCGAGGGCCGCGCGGCCCGGCCGTCGCGGCGGCAAAAGACGCAACGAGGCCCGCCTGCAGCTGGTCCGCGCCGCGGCGCTTCCAATAGGCTTTCCGCTCTTCGACCAGCCAGGCCGAGACGTAGGCCGGCGCCGTACCGCCGCGATCGACCTGCAGCCACGGCCGGCCATTGACCTTGCCGACGATGGTCAGCAGAGCGCCCTCGCGCAGCACCGCCAGTTGCTTGGATCGCATGTCGGGCGCCTCGCGCAGGCGGATCGTCTGCGCCGCGACATATTCCTTGTCGATCATGTCAATCACCGTTGCCGGCTTCGGCGGCGTGGCGGCGGCCGACGCCAGCGTCGATATCGTCGGCGTCGGAATGGTGGGTAGTGGCGGGAGCGGGGGAATCGTTGGCATTGCGGGTTGTGCATTGGCCATCTGCAGGCGCGAACGGGCCAGGGCAGCGAAGACGCCTTGCGGATACTGCTTCAAGTAGGCTTCGTATTCGTCCGGGCGATTGCTGGCTTGCACCGATTGCCAGAAGATCGCTTCGCGATCCGCCGTGGCGACCGCGCCGGCCGCCGCCCCCCCTGCGGACTGGTTCAGGACCAAGTCACCCACGAGGGCCGACTGCTCCCAGGGCGTCTGCGCGCCGCGCGTCTGCTCCAGCACCATAAGACGCGCCCGCTTGAAGACCTCCTCCGCCTTCAAACCGGGCTCTTCAAGCGCCTTCAGAAGCGCTCCGGTATAAACGCTGTTGGCGCCGTCCCCATCGGCGGCGACGCTGCCCGGCGCCGTGGCGAACGCCACCAGCGCGCCATGGGCGGCCTCCATCGGCGCCAAGCCACGGCTTGCGCCCAGCCCGCGCCGGCGTTCGAACGGGTTGTTGCGGCAGGCATCCAGCACCATGAGGCGCACGCGCGCACCGGTCTGGTCCATCGTCTCGTTGATCAGCCCCACGTCGATCGCGCTGAAAGGCACCGACGATTCGGTCTCGATCTCGGCATCGACCGGAATCAAATAGTTCCGCGCGCGCACCTGCATGCCGTGCCCGGCGTAGTAGAACAATGCCACCGATGTGGAGGTGACCTTGCCGGCAAACTCGGCGATCCCCGTCGAGAACTGCGCGCGCGTCGCGTTTTCGCGCATCACCACGTCGAACCCAAGCTGGCGAAGCCGCGCCGCGACGGCACGCGCGTCGTTCCCTGGATTCTGCAGCGGCTGATCCTTGTACGCCGAATTCCCGATAACCAGCGCAATTCTCTTTTCCAACTGTGCCGCCGCGGTCGCTGACGACAAGCCTACGAAAGTAAGCGCTATCGCCGCCCGCGCGATGAGTCCTGGCCGCCCCATGCCATACCCCGCAAACGCCCCGATTCTCTCCAAGGTTCTTTTCTTGCTACATCGAAGTCGGCCAAACGTGATCCCGGCGCCGGCCCGTATCGATCAAACCACCGGCGCCGCGACGCCTTCCCGGCAAGAAATTTTCGATGCCCCGAAGCTCGCCAGAGCCTATCGACGTCGTGCTGCGGCTACTGTGATCAATCGATGTCGGGGATCGCGTGAATTGTAGCAATTGCGTGACACGGTCAAATACTTCCCAAAACACCGCGGTATTGCGCCATTTCTCTGCGAACACGGCGCGGTTGTTGTCGGCATTTTTCCGAAAATCCAATCTTTCGCGTGCGCGACAGCGGGAATACGGAAGGCTATCTTGTGTCCATGAACTGGCGAATCAGCATCGCGATCGGGATCGGTCTTCTTGCGGCGCTTCCGGCGCTCGGCGACGAGCGGCCGCCCGCGATCGGCGCCCTCAACAGCCTGAACGACGAGATGATGGACTGCTTCTCGTTCTACGGGATCAGCGCAGAGGGGCTGCGGCGGCGGAACCCGAAGGACGAGCAGATCGGCCGGACCGAGGCAATGCTGCAAACCCTGCTGGATCTGATGGCGCCGATCCAACGTCAACTCGGCGTCAGCGGCGTGGACTCCAACGCACAGATCCTTGCCCGGACCAAACGCCAGCTGGAGGAAATCGGCGATACATTCGACTATGCCGTCCTGTTCGAGAAATACGGCAAGCCCTGCCAGGCATTGGTTGACGATCCTGCCGCCCGTCTGCGCTACTGGGCCGAACGCGGGACAAAGCTGGCCGGCAGCGCGCGCGAGGCGCCCGTGGAATCCCGCCCGGCGACCGTGGCTTCGACTGCCGACCTGTACGCCGATTCGCGCTCGATCGTATTGGCGGCATCGGGCCCTGCTTCCCCGCCTCCATCCGGTCAGAAGCCCGCGCCGATAACCTTGCCGGCAGTGGCGGACGGTTCCGATCTGGACCGGAAGGTGGTGATCCACCAGCCGGCGGTCGCCCAACAAGCTGCAGCCGAGTCGTCGGTGCGCCCCCCGACCGAAGCACTGCCGGCAACCGGCCCGGCGCCGAGAGCCGATGCCCGCCCGCCTGCCGCTGTCACACCCGCGCAATCATCCAAGACCGTCGCGCGGCCGGCGGAGCCTGTGGTTCCGGCGGCACGGCCGGCGCAGGAGACGCAATCGCCTGCGAAATCCGGGGCGACCGCAACCGCCGCGGAACCAGCCAAGACGGCAACGGTCGCAAGCCAGACGCAGGCCACGAGCCAGGTACCGGCCGATGGCCGCACCACGCTCGATTCCGCACAGGCACCGATGATGCTGCGGCGCGCCGATGCGCTGGTTGCGATCGGCGATTTTTCCGGGGCGCGGCTGTTCTACGAACGCCTGGCCAATGCGGGCTACAAGCAGGCCGCGATGGCACTGGCGCGCAGCTACGACCTGGTCTGGCTGCGCCAGAAGGGCGCGGTCGGCGTTCAGCCCGACGCCGCGCGCGCGGCCTATTGGTACGAACGCGCAGCCACCCTGGCCGAGGTGCCGCAGACCCGCCCCTGACCCCCGACCCATCGACAAGGATTGTCCCATGCGTCGTCTTGCACGAATTTTCGCACTGCTGTGCCTTGCGCTCCATCCGGCGCTCGCGTCCGGCCAGACTCCGGCGCCAGGATCGCCGCAGGCCGTCGAGGCGGCCAAGGATCGCGCCAATCGCGGTGCCGTTGGCGTGGTCTCGGGCGGTGTCGACGGTACCTATGTCCGCATCGCGGCCGACCTGGCGGCTGTGCTCGACGGGCCGGACCTGCGCGTATTGCCGGTGCTGGGCAAGGGTTCGCTGCAGAACCTCAACGATCTCGTTTACCTCCGCGGTGTCGATATCGCGATCGTGCAGTCCGACGCGCTCGCCTATGCGCGACGCGAGAAGCTGCTGCCGTCCGACCGCTCGATCGCCTACATCGCCAAGCTCTACAACGAGGAATTCCACCTTCTCGCGTCTACCGAGATCAAGGACATCGCCGAGCTGGCCGGCAAGCCCGTCAACCTCGACACGCGCGGCAGCGGCAGCTACCTGACCGGCACGCTGCTGTTCAACCTGCTGAAGATCCCGGTCGAACCGGTCTACAACGACCAGCAGCTCGCGCTCGAAAAGCTCCGCCGGGGCGAGATCGCCGCGATGGTCTACGTCGCCGGCAAGCCGACACGGCTATTCCGCGAATTGAAGCCGGAGGACGGCGTCCACTTCCTGCCGGTGCCGCTGGCGGCCGAGCTGATCGAAACCTACCTGCCGTCGCGGCTGTCGCGCGAGGACTACCCCCAGCTGATCGCCGAGGGCGCGGAGATCGACACGGTGGCCGTCGGCGCGGTGATGGCCGTCTACAACTGGGCCGCGGATACCGAGCGCTATCGCCGGGTGAAGCGCTTCGTCGATGCCTTCTTCTCGGACTTCGGCAAATTCCTCGATGCGCCGAGGCATGCGAAATGGAAAGAGGTGAACCTGGCGGCGCAGGTACCGGGCTGGCAGCGCGTGAACGCCGCGGACCAGTGGCTCGCGGCCGCCGCCAGCCGGGGCGGCCCGGAAGAGCAGTTGCGCGCGAATTTCCGTGCGTTCATGGAACAGCAGGCCAAAGCGGGCGGCATCACGCAATCGAGCCGCCAGCAGCAGGACGAGCTGTTCGAGCAGTTCGTCCGCTGGCAGTCGCAGCGGGCTCGACGCTAGCCAAGCGTCCCCGCGTACGCCTAGCCGCGCTGCTGCGCCGCGAGGCGGCGGCCCGCCGCGTTCGCCACCCGCTATCGGGGACTGCGGCGCCTCTGCGTTCGCAATGCCTTGGTCGCGGCCAGGTCCACGGCCGGCGGCGCGCCGTCGATCACGACGCCATAGCTTTCGCGTGCGTGGGCCGCGGTGATCTTGCCCTCGGCGACATCAGCCAGGACCGCGTCGGGATCGCGCTCCAGCGGATCCCCGAAACCGCCGCCGCCGGCCATCCGCACGGCGAACACGTCGCCCTTGTTGACGCGGGTCAGGAACTTGGCCGGCAGGTGGTCGATTTTGCCGTCGGCGCGGCGGATCGACACGTCGGAAGCGGCGCCCTGCCCGCCGCCCGCCAGCCCGTAGGTGCGATGGTCGCGCCGGTCGGACCTGATCTGCAGCACGGCATCGTCAGCCTTGAACCGCAGATGCCGCTCGATTGCCAGCCCGCCGCGGAAACGGCCCGGGCCACCGGTATCGGGCACGAAAGCATAGCGCTCGACCGCCAGCGGCTGGTCGGCCTCGATCATCTCGGCCGGCGTGTTGGAATAGTTGACCAGCGTGCCGGTGCAGGCATCCATGCCGTCGCGATCGGGGCCGCCGCCCCAGGACGACAGCAGGAATTCCAGATAGACGAAGGACTTGCCCTGCGCATCCGTGCCGCCGAACGACACGCCCACCTCCGGCAGATTCGATCCGCAGGCCGGAATGAGGTGCGGCACGGCCTGCGCCAGCGCGCCGAACACCGTGTCGGCGATGCGGATGCCGGTGATGCCGCGCGCCGCCACCGCGGCCGGCGGGCGCGGATTGACGATCGGGCCTTCCGGCGCGATCACCTTGATTGGCCGGAAATACCCGGCATTGTTGGGGATCGACAGGTCGACGATCGACCGCACGCAGGCCAGCGCCGTCGACAGGGTGAAGGGATAGACGCAGTTGATCGCGCCGCGGACCTGCGGCGACGTGCCGGTGAAGTCGATCGTCAGGTCGTCGGCGCCGATCGTCACGGTGGCAACGAACGGGATCGGCCGCGGGTCGATGCCGTCCCCATCCAGATGGTCGACGAAACGCCATGTGCCCTTCGGCAGCTTGGCGATCTCGGCGCGGGTGAAGCGCTCGGTGTAGTCGAGTAGGTCGATGCAATACTGCCGGAGCGGCCCGGAGCCATAGCGGTCGGCGAGCTTGATCATCTCGCGCTCGCCCACCATGCAGGCCGCGATCAGCGAGCGTATGTCGCCGATCACCTTGTCCGGCACGCGCACGTTGCGCTCGATGATGCGGAACAAATTCTCGTCCGGCACGCCCTGGTGCCACAGGCGCGAGGGCGGGATGCGCAAGCCTTCCTGGTAGACCTCGGTGGAATCGCTGGCGTTCCCGCCGGGGATTCGCCCGCCGATATCGGTCATATGCGCGAGCGCCGAGGAAAATCCCAGCAGCGCGCCTTGATGGTAGATCGGCCGGACCAGCACGACGTCGGGCAGATGCGTGCTGCCGTCATAGGGATCATTGGTCACGAACAGGTCGCCCGGCCGGATCCGCCCGCCGAAGGTATTCAGCACCGACCGCACCGCGAACGGCATGGCGCCGAGATGGAACGGCAGGCAGGTGCCCTGGGCGATCAACTCGCCGTCGGCCAGGAACAGCGCGGTCGAGAAGTCGAGCGCCTCCTTGACGACGAAGCTGCGGGCGGTGCGCGAGACGGTCAGCGCCATCTCGTCGGCGAGCGTGACCAGCGCGTTCTTGATGAGCTCGAGCGCGAAGGGATCGCGGGTCTGCAGCATCTCCCTGCGCAATACAGCCTCGCCCGATGCTTGTGCCTGCACCATGCCCCTACCCCAGCTCAATCTCGATCGTGTCCCAGGCGATGCGGCGCGCGCGGCCCCCGGGCGGGATCACGGTGGTGCTGTCGAATTCCTCCACAAGCAACGGCCCCTGACGCCACGCCTCGCCGAGGTCGCCGCGCGCGTAGATCGGTGTCTTCACCCAGCCGATCTCCGGCCCGAAATAGACCTGCCGCGCCCCCATGCCCGCACGCGCTTCCGCGCCCAGCGTCAGGCGTTCCGGAACATGCGACTCGGTCGCGACCCCGCGGGCGATGACCCGCAGGTTCATGATCTCCACCGCCTCCTCGTCGGAGCGATAGCCATATTGGCTTTCATGCGCCGCACCGAAGCGTTCGCGCAGCGATCTTGCGTCATTGCCGCCATACGCGACAGTCAGCTCCGAGTTCGCGCCGACATAGCGCAGGTCCGCCTGCCGTTCGAACCGGCGCATTGCCGGTGCGAAGCCCTCTTCCGCGAGCGCCTCGCCACCCTCCTGCTCCATGGCGCGATAGGTCTGCTCCAGCGCCGTGCTGTCCAGCCCGGCGAGGCCGCGCTTGAAGGTGCGGACGTAGTGGCGCTCGACCGCCGGGAACAGCATGCCCAGCGCGCTGAACAGGCCCGGCACCGGCGGCACCAGGATGCGCCCGATCTCCAGCAGCCGCGCCAGGGTGGCGGCGTGGACCGGCCCATTGCCGCCGAAGGCGAGGATCGCGAAGTCGCGCGGGTCGCGACCGCGTTCGGTCGACACGGCCCGCAGCGCCCGCGCCATGGCCGCGTTGGCGACGCGATGCACGCCCCAGGCCGCTTCCTCCAGCGACAAGCCCATCGGCGTCGCGACGGCCTGTTCCAGCGCCTTGACCGCCAACTCGCGCCGCAGCGGCAGGCCGCCGCCCGCCAGCGCCACCGGATTGATGAAGCCCAGCACCACGTTGGCGTCGGTGACCGTCGGCTGCGTGCCGCCCTGGTCGTAGCAGGCCGGGCCGGGCATGGCGCCGGCGCTTTCGGGCCCGACCTTAAGGCCACCGCCGGCGTCGATCCGCACCAGGCTGCCGCCGCCCGCGCCGACCTCGGCGATATCGATCGCCGGCGCCCGCACGTGGTAGCCGCCGCCGCTCAACAGCCGCCCCGAAATGTTGATGCCGCCGCCAACCTCCAGCGATCCGACCCGCAGGTATTGGCCCTGGTCGACCAGCGCCGCCTTGGCGGTGGTCCCGCCCATGTCGAAGCTGAGCAGGCTGAGGTCGCCCAGGCGTCGCGCCAGTTCGGCCGCACCCACCACGCCCGCCGCCGGGCCGGATTCGATGATGTGGATCGGCCGTTCCGCGGCCGCCGCCGCGCCCATCGCACCGCCGCTCGACTGCATGATCGTCAGCGGCCGGGCGATCTTGCGCCTGCGCAGTTGCGCCTCGAGCCGGCCGAGATAGTGGCGGACGACGGGAAGCACATAGGCATTGACCACCGTCGTGCTGGTCCGCTCGTACTCCCGTATCTCCGGCAGCAGCTCGCTGGACAGGGTGACGGGAATCGCGGCGTCGCGCGCCCGGACCAGCTCGCGCACCAGGCGCTCATGGGCGCCATTGGCATAGGCGTTGAGCAGGCAGACGGCGATGGCGTCGACCTTCTCGGCAAGAACCCGCTCGACGACCTGGCGGGCGCCAGCCTCGTCCAGTGCCCGCTCGACCTGGCCCTCGTGATCGATCCGCTCCGCCACTTCGAAGCGAAGCCGGCGCGGAACCAGCGTCTTGGGCTTGCGCCAGCGTATGTCGTAGAGCACGGGCATGCGCAGCCGGCG
This sequence comes from Alphaproteobacteria bacterium, assembly GCA_020851015.1. Next base: position 17,580 of record JADZDN010000413.1, read on the forward strand.
GATTTCCAGCACGTCCCGGAATCCTTCGGTCGTGATCAGCGCGACCCGCGCGCCCTTGCCCTCGAGGATCGCGTTGGTGGCGACGGTCGTACCGTGCATGATCTGCGCCACATCGGCGATCCGCAGCGAGCCGCCGGCCAGGGTCGATTCGATGCCGGTCGCGATGCCCAGGCTGTAGTCCTCGGGTGTCGACAACACCTTGGCGCGCTCCACCCGGCCGTCCGGGGTCAGGAACACCAGGTCGGTAAAGGTGCCGCCGATATCGATGCCGATGCGCGTTGCCATGCGTGCCGCCTAGCGCCCGATGCCGACGAGATCGGCGGCATTTTCGCCCAGGATCTTGTCCTTTTCGGCGGCAGTTAGGAACGTGCAATGCTTGCGCACGTAGTCCACGCATTGCCGATAGGTGCAGAAGCGCTCGACGTTCGGCATGTCCGAGCCCCACAGCAGCTTGCCCGCGCCAAAGGTGTCGCGCATCTCGCGGATCAAGGCCTGGGCCTCGGGATAGGGGTAGTCCCAGACCCCGCCCCAGGCGATCGGGAACATCACCTCGAGCTGCAGGTTGTCGCGCTTGTAGACCGCCATCGCCTCCTCGGGGAATTCCCAGGTTCCCCGCGGCGCGAAATGCCCGACCGATGGGCCCATGACGAACAGGAAGCGCGTCTGGGGCAGGCGCTCAAGGACAGCATCGAGAGCCTTCAGATTGCCGATGTAGCTCGCGCGGTCGTAGTTCGGTGTCGAGGACAGTTCCAGGAAGACGGGCAGCTTGTAGCCGGCGATCTTGTCCCAGAACGGACCGAAGTCCCTGTGGTCGACGTTGCGCGCGTAGCCGTGCCGCGACATGTCGTGCGCATAGTAGAGGCCCTTCAGCCCCAGCCTCGTCACCGCGCGGTCGACCTCGCCAAGCTGTTCCGGCTTGTCGGCCATCGCCTCGTCGACATGCAGCAAGCCGGTGAAACGACCGTCATGCTCGGACTGGGCGAAGGAATTGTAGTCGTTCATCGCGCCATAGCCGCCGCCGGCCTGCAGGATGCAGTGGTCGACCCTGGCCTCGATCATCTGGGCGATCATGAACTCGGGCGAGCAAACGATCTCCTGCATGCCCACGGGCATGTACTGCACGTAGTAGTCCTCGCCCTCCCAGGTGAAGGCGAGCTGGCCGTTGTGCCCCACGCGGAAGCCGACCTCCGTCAGCCCCGCCCAGGTATTGTCGCCAGGGCGGAACAGCATGGTCGGCGTGATCTCCTTGCCGTCCCGCGCGCGATAGGCGCGGGCCGAGGGCCGCGTCACCACCTTCTGCAGGTATTTCAGGTGGACCGCGTTCGACGGATGGCCGCAGGCGCCTTGCCAGTACTGGAAGACGTGGGCGTGGCAATCGATGATCATGGCGCTCGCAGGCGTTCAGGTCGGGACAGCGGGGCAAGCCTGGCCTGCCCCGCCGTGGGACTGCAGGGACCTAGGCGGCGCCCAGCTTTTCCATGTGAAGCTTGAACAGGCGGTCCATCTCGCCGTTGACCACCACGAAGGCACCCCAGAAATCGAGGAACGCCTTCCATTCCGCGTCGCCGTAGCGCACGGCCCAGGTGTTCGGCCGCTTGTCGATCGGCTTGTCCGGCTCGATGACCACGGCCCAGCTCGCGTTGCGCTTGGCAAACAGCAGCACGTCGCTGTCGCCGCTCATCCACACATCGGCCTTCTTGGCGCGCACCGGCTCGGCGCCCAGCGCCACCTGGCCGGCCGTGGTGATCAGCTTCGCCTTCGGCCAGATGATCGGGATGCGCGGCTCCTCGCTGCCGCCGGCGACAACCGAGAAGGTCACGTCGGGATTGTTGAAATCCTCGGAGGTCTTGTACTTGCCGACGTTGTCCTTGTGGATCATCAGCAGGCTGCCCTTGGAATAGAGCGGCCCGACATAATTCACCGTCAATGCCCGTGGGATGGTGTAGGTGAGCGACGAGCCGTACAGGTCGTAGTCGCCCTTGCGCAGCCCGACGGTCGCGTTGGCGAAGGTAACCTCCTTGTAGTCGACCTTGATCTCCAGCTCCTTGGCCAGGCGGTCGACGACATCCTTGTAGATGCCGCCGAGCTCGCCGGTCTTGGCGTCCTTGTAGAACCAGGGGCCGGTTTGCGAATAGCCGACCCGGATCACCCCTTCCTTGCGGATCTTCGCCAGGGTGGAATCGTCGCGCACCCCCGTCTCCAGGACCTGCGCCAGGAGTTCGCGCGGCGCCATCGCCGCGCCCGCTGCCGCGAACACGCTGGAGGCCGCGCCGAGCGTCGCGGCGCCCTTCAGGAAATCGCGCTTGCTGTTGTTGACCGCATCAGTCATGTCGTACTCCCCTTTCGCTGGTTTCCCGCTCGAACCGCATCACGTACTGGCGCCGCGCGCCGCGATCGGCCACAGAGCCTCGACGCGGCCGTGGCGCACGCCGACATACCAGTCGTGAAGATTGACCGTCGGGTCGCAATGGCCCGGGATCAGCATCACCTTGTCGCCCAGTTTCAGCTTCTTCGCCTTGGGTCCCAGCTTCAGCTTGCCGTGCTCGTCGGAAATGCCGACCTGCTCGACATCCTCCAGCCCATGCACCCAGGGCGCGCCCTTCTCGGCGCTGTAGGACTTGAGCCCCGCATCGACGATCGCGCGGTCGGCGGCCGGCACGCTCATCACCGTGGCCAGCACGAACAAGCTGTGCTCGAAATCCGTGTAGCGGTTCGACGTCTTGCCGCCGATCCGCGCGTAGTCCGTGTCCATGAAAACGTAAGAGCCCGCCTGCAATTCGTTCCACAGGCCGCTCGTGCCCTCGAACTCGTAGGTGCCGGTGCCGGCGCCCGTGACCAGTTCGCAGGCGATTCCCGCCTGTTTCAAGGCCTCGACGGTCTGGCGCACGGCCTCGGCGGCCCGCTGGATCGCCTGCTGCCGCTCGGCATAGGTCGCGAGATGCTGGGCGGTGCCGTAATAGGCCTGGAGCCCGCGGAACTTCAACCCGCCCGTCGCGCCGATCAGCTTCGCCAGGTCGCGCGCCGGCGCGCCCGGCAGCACGCCGCAGCGCTGCATCCCGACCTCGATCTCCACCAGCGCGCCCAGCGTGACGCCGAAGTCGCGCGCGACCGCGCCGGTCGCCTCGACCTGCTCGGCCGAATCAAAGCAGACGGAGACGCTCGCATCCTTGGCAAGTGCGGCGAGCCGTCGCAGCTTGTGGGTGCCGACGATCTGGTTGCTGACCAGGACGTCCTTGACCCCGCCGCGCACCAGCGCCTCGGCCTCGCCGACCTTCTGGCAGCACTGCCCGACCGCGCCCAGCGCGATCTGCTTCAGCGCGATGGCCGGGCATTTATGAGTCTTGGCGTGCGGGCGCAGGCGCACGCCCGACTTGCGCGCGAAGTCGGCGAGCTTCGCAAGATTGTGCTCGAAAGCGTCGAGATCGACGACCAGCGCGGGCGTATCGATTTCGTCGATGGAGGCGCCGATGCGGGCGGGCGGCGATGTCATCGTGTGTTGCCAATCGGTCGGCGGTTGGACATCATGAAAGCGCTGCCAAGTTCATCACGCCGACCGTACCCGCGCAAGGGTCGCCGCGGCGACCGGGGCAAGGGGGCCCGCGGATGGACGCGACACCCGCGATACGTGTAGTCGACCTCCGCAAGAGCTTCGGCACGCTGGAAGTGCTGCGCGGCGTGTCGTTCGACGTCCATCGCGGCAACGTCGTCAGCATGATCGGCGCCAGCGGCTCGGGCAAGAGCACCCTGCTGCGCTGCATCAACCGGCTGGAGACGCCGAGCGCGGGCGAGGTCTACATCGACGGCGCGCCGATGGGCGCGGTCGACGGCCGGGACCGTCCGCTGTCGGAAATCAACAAGATGCGCCGCGACCTGGGCATGGTCTTCCAGCAGTTCAACCTTTGGCCGCACATGACCGTGCTGGGTAACGTGATCGAGGCGCCGATCCGCGTGCTGGGCATGAATCGCAAGGCGGCCGCGGCGCTGGGCGAGGAATGCCTGGCGCGCGTCTATCTTTCCGAGAAGGCGCGCGAATATCCCGCCCGCCTGTCCGGCGGCCAGCAGCAGCGCGTCGCGATCGCCCGCGCGCTGGCGATGCGGCCGAAGGCGATGCTGTTCGACGAGCCGACCTCCTCGCTCGACCCCGAGCTGACCGACGAGGTGCTGGCGGTGATGCGCGAACTGGCGAAGTCCGGCACGACCATGATCGTGGTGACCCACGAGATGGGCTTCGCGCGCGACGTCTCGCACCGCGTCCTGTTCCTGCATAACGGGCAGATCGAGGAGGAAGGGTCGCCGGCCCAGGTGTTCGGCAGCCCCAAGTCGGAACGCTGCCGCCAGTTCCTGTCGAAGCATCTGCAATAGGGGCCGAGGTTGTCCGACATGCTGATCGAAGCCCTCGATCCGACGATGTTCTGGGAATACCGGCTGGTCCTGCTGCGGGGCCTGGCCTTCAACGCCTATGTGTTCCTGGCCGCCGCGGCGGTTGCCCTGTCGGTCGGGCTGGTTGCGGCCCTGCTGCGGATCAACCGCGCCTGGCCTTTCCGCTGGATCGGCACGCTGCATGTCGAGGTGTTCCGCAACGCGCCGGACTACATCATGGTGGTCTGGGTGCATTTCGTGCTGCCGCTGCTGCTGGGCGCGGCGATCGGGCGGCGGATCGAGTTCAATCCCTTCGTGTCGGCGGTGATCGCGCTGGGCTTCGTCTACAGCGGCTATTTTGCCGAGACGTTCCGCGCGGGCATCCAGTCGATTCCGCTCGGCCATGTCGAGGCCGGGCGCGCCTGCGGCATGGGCGAGTTCCTGATCCTGCGCCGCGTCATCCTGCCCCAGGTTGTGCGCCGCATGCTGCCCGAGGCGATCAACCAGTTCGTGTCGCTGTTCAAGGCGACGACCATCGTCTCGCTGATTGCCGTGCCGGACCTGATGTACCAGGTTTCGATGGTGATCCAGCAGGAGATGAAGCCGCTGCCCCTCTATACCAGCGCGGCTGTAACCTATTTCGCAGTGATCTATGTCGTCGCGGGCCTGGTGCGCGTGTTGTCGGAGCGCTGGCGCAACCGGATCTACGCCTGATGAGCAACTGGGAGCGCCTGGTCTGGAATCAGCGCGGAGTCCTGCTGCAGGGGCTTGTCGTCACCGTCGAGGTCTGCCTGATCGCCTTCGTGCTGGCCGTACTGGGCGGCCTCGCCCTCTGCCTGGTGCGGATGTATGTGCGGCCGCTGAAGCCTCTGGCGGTCCTGCTGACCGAGTTTTTCCGCGCCACTCCGATCTTCGTTCAGCTGATGTGGGTCACCTACGTGTGGCCCGAAATCTTCGGCTGGCCGAACAGCTTCTTCACCGCGGGATGGGTCGCGCTGGGGCTGCAATCCAGCGGCTACCTGGCCGAAACCTTCCGCGCCGGCATCGAGGCGGTGCCCCGCGGCCATCGCGAGGCAGGCTACTCCGTCGGCATGTCGCCGATCCTGGTCTTCGGCCGCATCGTACTGCCTCAAAGCCTGCTGACGGTCGCCCCCTCGATCGTCAACCAGTTCACGGTGATCGTGAAATCCTCGACCCTGGTCTCGGTGATCACGGTGCAGGACCTGATGTTCCAGGCGCTGAAGCTGGTCAATGTATGGTACGAGCCGATCGAGATCCTGACCGCGACGGCGGGCATCTATATCGGCTTCATCTTCCTGGTCTCGACCGCCGGCAAGATGCTCGCCGACATGTTGCGCCGTCGCTTCGGCCTGGCGGCGGCGTAGGCATTGACGCGGCTCACGGCGCTCAGAATCGATCCGCGCGATATGGCGCGAGGTCGATGGTCGTCGGCTTGCCCGCGGCCAGTTCGCCGATCAACCGGCCGCAGATCGCCCCCAGCGTCAGGCCGAAATGGCCGAAGGCGAAATAGACGTTCGGATGGCGCGGCGAGCGGCCGAGGATCGGCAGGGAATCGGGCGTCGACGGGCGCTCGCCCATCCAGCGCGACGCACCCTGGGGGTTGATGCCAGGAACGAGGATTCGCGCGTGATGGAGTACCTTTTCGGTCAGCTCCATGCGCGGCTTCGCCTTGGTGCCGGCGAATTCGCCGATGCCGCTAACGCGCAGCCCCCCTTCCATCGGCGTGATGGTGATGAAGCGGTCATAGGACATGACCGTCCGATTGAATTCCACGCCGGGGTTCGGCATCGACAGGTGATACCCGCGCTCGGATTCCATCGACACCTCGGTGCCGAGCGCGGCCGCCAGTTCGCGCGACCAGATCCCCGCCGCGATCACCACGCGATCGACCGCGATGCTGCCCTGCGCCGTCACCACCCGCGTGGGCCCGTTCGCTCCGACCTCGAACCCGCGCACGGCGTCGCGCCGAAGGATGCCGTTGCGGCGCACGAAGTCCTCGACGATCGTCGTCGTCAGGCGATGCGGCGAGACCGTCCAGCCGTAGTCCGGCCAGAATACCGCCTTTGCGACGCTGGGTCCCAGCGCGGGTTCCATCTCGCGCGCGGCGTTGCCGTCCAGCACCTCGCGCCGCACGCCATAGCGGTCCTGCAGCGCGTACTTGAACTGGTCGCCGGCGAACGCTTCTTCGCTTTCGTAGGTGTAGAGCTTGCCGTTGCGGCGGATCAGGTCCGCCATCTTGGCCGGGCCGAGCAGCATTTCGTAGGATTCGAAGACGCGCGAGAGGATCGCATGCAGGGCCGGCACGATCTGCTCGACCCGGCTGCGCCGGCTGTTGCGGACGAAGCGCCAGAAATACGGAAGCGCCGAAGGGAAATGCCGCCAACCGACGTGCAGCGGGTGCAGCGGGTTGGTCAGCATGCGCGGCACGCGCCAGGGGAGACCCGGCAGGGCGTTGGGCGCCACGCCTCCCACCGAGAAGTTGCCCGCGTTTCCGAACGAACACCCCAGGCCCGGCTCGTCGCGGTCGATCAGCGTGACGGAAAAGCCCTCGCGCTGCAGGAAAGCGGCGCAGGAGGCGCCGACGATCCCCGCGCCGATGACCAGGAAGTCGGTGGATGCCGCCTCGGCCATCGGCCGACCTACTTTGCCGCCAGCCCGAACACCAGGTTCGGCAGCCAGGTAGACAGTTCGGGTACCGCCGTGATGACCAGCAGGCTCAGCAGCAAGGGGACGCAGAAGGGCACGACGGCCTTCAGCACCTCTTCGACCGGGATGTTCGCTACGCGCGACGCGACGTACAGGCCGATGCCCATCGGCGGCGTGATGATGCCGATGATCAGGTTGAAGCAGATGATGATACCGAAATGAACCTGGTCGATGCCCAGCGACTTGATCACGGGCATCAGCACGCTGGAAGCGATGATCAAGGCCGGCAACGAGTCGATCAGCATGCCGACGATCAGCAGAAATCCGTTGATGGCAAGCAGCGCGAGGAACGGATCCTTCGTCAATCCACCCACGTATTCCGTCAGATGATGGGCGATGCGTTCCTGCACGATGATGTCGCCCAGCACCGTCGAAACCGCGATCAGGTACATGATGATCGCGGTCGTCCCGAGAGTTGATGCCACGCACGCGTAGAGGTGACGCCACGTCAACTGGCGATTGGCGACGCCAAGAAACAACGAATAGAGCGTCGCGAACACGCCTACCTCGGTCGGCGTCGCGGTTCCGGTCAGCAGCAGGCCCACGATCACGACCGGGGTCAACAGCTCGAGCTTCGCCCGCCACGCGGTGCGAAACAGCTCGCGCCACGAGAAGCGTTCGGTCGGTCCGAATTCTTGCGGCCGCCAGTAGGAGTAGAAGTAAACCGCGATCATCAGGAAGACGCCGATCAGGATCCCGGGAATGACGCCGCCCAGGAACAGGCGTCCGATCGACACCTCGGTCATCAGCCCGTAGACGACCAGCACGATGCTGGGCGGAATGATCGGGCCGACCGTGCACGACGCCAGCGATACGGCGGCCGCCATCCGCACCGAATAGCCGTGCTCGCGCATCGCCTTGATCTCGATCACGCCGAGCGCTGCCAGATCGGCGACGGCCGCACCCGACATGCCGGCGAACACCATGCTGCCGAAGACGTTCACCTGCGCCAGCCCGCCCCGCAGGTGGCCGGTGGCGGCGCGGGCGAAGTCGAAGATCCGGTCGGTCACGCCGGTCACGTTCATCAGATTGCCGGCAAGGATGAAAAACGGGACCGCCAGCAGGATGAAATTGTCGACGCTGCCCACCATGGTCCGGCTGACCACGTCAAGCGGCGCGCCGATCCACAACACGCCCGCGAGCGCCCCGAGCCCGACCGCGATCTCGACCGGGACGCGCACGACCAGCAAGACGACGAAGATGCCGAGCATCAGGAAGGCGACCATCCCGCGCGCCTCCTAGCCCACGGTGGCGAAGCGGCGGTCGGGCGGAACCAGGGCGTACCGCTCTTCGATCTCCGACAAGGGCGCGTCCGGCGGCAAGTCGCGCGCCGCGACCAGCGCCGCGACGGCGAAATAGGCCGAGGTCAGGCCCATGGAGATCGAGCCGACGATCAGCGGCAGCGTCCAGTAGAACCGCGGCACGCCGATCACGAACGAGGGGAAATCGAGTTCCTGGTGCGCGATGCCGACGGCGGCGACCACCACGACGACGCAGAACACGATCACCAGGAACTGAGTGAACACGTAGAGCCAGATCCGCCAGCGCAGGCGCCAGCTGGCGATCAGGAATTCCATGATGATCATCTGGCGTGCCTGGTAGATGAAGCTGGTCCCCAGGAAATAGGCGTACATGATCAGAAGCTCGGTCCACTCCTGTGCCCACCACAGCGAGTAGCTGAGTTGGCGCGCGAGCACCTGGGCCATGACCAGCAGCAGGATTATCCAGAAGGAAAGCATCGCGATCGCGAGTTCCGCGAGCCCGATGACCGTCAGTATCCTGCGCGACATCTGGAGCAAGGCGTCAGCTCCCGAAACGCCGCGCCGCGCCGCGGGCGCGGCATGGCGGAGCGGCCCGGCCACCTAGCCGGGATGCTTCGCCGTTTCGGTCGGCAGGATAGGATATCGGGAGCCCCCGGGCGCCGGCGGGCGTCAGTATTTCAGCTGCGCGATGTAGTCGACCGTTTCCTTGGGAATCAGCCCGGCCTTGATGAACTCCTCGTGCGCCGGCTTGATCTTCTCGATCCACGGCTTCAGCGGCGTACGGATCAGCTTCACGTCGAACTGCTCCATCGCGATCTTCTCGTATTCCTGGAGCTGGCGCGTGCTTTCCTTCTTGTAGACCTCGCCGCCCTCCCAGATCGCCTGCTCGATCGCCTTCTTCTGCGCGTCGGTCAGCTTTTCCCATGACTTGCGGCTGAAGGACGGCGACACGACCTGGTAGTAGAGCTCGAGCGTCGTGTAGTACTTCGCCGCCTCCACGTGCTTGGATTGCACGGTCTGGGCGAGCGTCGTCTCCAGCCCGTCGACCGTACCGGTCATGAGCGCGGTATACACATCGGGCCACGGGATCACCTGCACATTGGCGCCCAGCGCCATCAGCCCTTTGATCGGCATTTCCGCCTGGTATTGCCGGATCTTCTGCGGCTTCAGGTCATCCGGTAGGAATACGGGCTTGCGCATCAATACGCCGCGCTGCTCCTGCTTGAACCAGTTCATGCGATCACTGTTCACGATCTTGATGCCCTTGTCGTAGATGACGGCGGACATCTCCTGGAACAGCGGGCTCTTCAGGAAGGCGTCGAACTGCTCGAAGCTCTTGAAGCAATAAGGGCAGGCGATGATGTTCTGGCGCTTGTCCCAGTTGCCGAAATACGCCAGCAGCTCGACGAAGCCGTCGAGGTCGCCGCTGACCAGCGACTGCATGACGACCGGGATGTTCTTGCCGAGCTGGCCGT
>JADZDN010000414.1 GCA_020851015.1 Alphaproteobacteria bacterium
CGGGCTATCGCTACAAGCCCTGGGTCGGGCGGACCTACTACGCGCGGCCCGCGACCTACGGCGTCGGCGCCGGCTTCGCGGCCGGCACCTTCACCGGCTTCGCGCTCGGGCTCGCCACCGCGGCGATCGTCGGCAACCAGTTCTGGGGCCCGCACTGGGACGGGCGGCGCGACGGCCGGCGCGACAATGCGCGCGACAATGTGCGCGACTCTGGCCCGCGCGGCAGCGGCGGCCGGCAGCAGGCCGGCGCCCAGCGTCCGGCCGGCGGCGCCGTCACGGTCAACAACGTGACCACCAACGTCTACAACAACTGGGGCAACCGCGCGGTCGTACGCCAGTCGAACGCGCAGCCCGTCGCCGCCCCGGCGAACCTGCGCGAGCGCCAGCAGCAGGTCGAACGCCTGCGCGCGGACTCCCAGCGCAACCGCGAGCGCTCGGCCCAGCAGCGCCAGGCGCAGCCCGCGCCCGGCGCGGCTCCCGGCGCGGCGGCCGGGACAGCGCCGGCGGCCGCTGCGGCCGCGCCGCGAAACTACGTCTTCGTCGCCAAGGACGGCAATCCCTAACGCCAGGGTCCGCGCGGACCCGAGCGGCTGGACAACCAGCGCAACCGCGAGGTGTTCGATCCTTCGCGCCGCGGCCAGCCGCAGCAGCCCGACCGCCGCACCGCCCAGCCCGCCCCGGCGGCCACCGCGCCCGCGGCCCGGCCCGCGACTCCGGTGCCCGCCGCAACGGCGCCCGCGCCGCCGCCCGCCCAGCGCGTCGACCAGAACCAGCGCCGCCAGCAGGACGACCAGGCCCGCCGCGCGGCGGAAGAAAAAGCGCGCCAGGACGCGGCGCGCCAGCAGCAGGCCCGCCAGCGCGCCGACCAGCAGCGCCAGCGCGACAACGCCGCGCGCCAGCAGCAGGAGAACGCCGCCCGCGCGCAAGCCGACCAGCAGCGCCGCGCGCAGGAGCAGGCTGCTCGCGCCCAGGCCGAGCAGGCCAGGCGCCAGCAGCAGCAGGCCGCTCCGCAGGCCAGGCCGCAGCCCCAGGGTCAGCCGCCCCAGGCCCAGCCGCAACAGCAGCGTCCGCCGCAGCAGGGCGGCAAAGGCCGCGAGCGGAAGTCAGACGAGCAGCAGACTCAGTAGGGCTGCGATCCCGAAGGCGGCGAGGACCGCGCCCGAGACGCGGTTGATCCAGACCACCGCCGCTTGCGGCGCCTGGCGGTGCAGCGCCGCCATCGCGCCGGCGAGGAAGAGCCACCACGCGGCCGAGCCGAGGAACACGCCGGCCACCACGGCGAGCGCGCCGGCGGTGCCGGGCGTGGCGCCGAGCCCGAGGCCGGCGAACACCGCGATGAAGCTGAGGATCGTCGCGGGATTGGCCAGCGTCAGCACGAAGGTCGAGGCGAAGGCGCCGGCGAGGCTCGCGCCATTGCCGGCCGCCGCTGCGCGCGTCGCCGGCCGCTGCCGCGCGGTGCGCCAGCCCAGCCAGATCAGCGCGAGGCCGCCGCCCAGCGCCAGGAATTTCTGCTGCGCGATCAGGAATCCCGACACGGCGGTCAGTCCGAACGCCGCGACCGCGCCATAGACGCCGTCGGCCGCGGCCGCGCCCATGCCGGTCAGGAACCCGAGCGCGAAGCCGCCGGCCAGCGAGCGGCGGATGCACAAGACGCCGATCGGCCCGACCGGCGCGGCGATGGCGAGCCCGATCAGGAGCCCGCGCGCGAAAAGTCCGAAATCCATGGAAAATCCCCTGTCCCCCAGGGCGCGGCCATCTGGGGCGCTGCCATCCGGGGCGCGCCACGCCGACAGCATGGCCGCGCGCGCCACGCGCGGCGCGCGCGATCGCTCAGTCCCGCGTTCGGCGTCGTTGTCGGAAGGGCAGGGTGCACATGGCGGGCACATTCTACCCGCGCGAGCGGCAACCGCAAGCGCGGGGGCGCGCGGTAAGAAAAAGCCGCGGCTATTCCTCGGTCCGGCCCGCGGCGGCGCGGTTGCGCTCGTAGCGTCGCGCGAGCGGAAACGGCGGCAGCCAGGACTCGCGGCGGACGGTCCAGAGTTCGTAGGTCGGGCGCAGCTGGTCGGGCGCGTCGAGGGATCCCAGGTTCACCTCGATCTCGTCCGCGCTGCGCCCGAAGACGGTCGAGCCGCAACGGGGGCAGAAGAAGCGCCCGGCATAGCCGCGCGTCTCGCCCGCGATCGTCACCGCGTCCCGCGGGAATATCGCGGAGGCATGGAAAAGAGCCCCGTGATGCTTGCGGCAGTCGAGGCAGTGACAAATCCCGACCCGGTACGGGCGTCCCGTCGCCACGACGCGGACATTGCCGCACAGGCAGCCGCCGGTGAAGCGGTCCATCGCGCATCTCCTTCGAACTCAAGCGGCCGGAATTCATAGAACGAGCGGCAGGGCCGTTTCAACTGTCCCCTAATTCAGTGTCTCACGCACGGGTACACTCCGCCTCAGCCGCCTCCGCCGCGTGATGCGGTTGGCGAGGGTGGTGGCGGTGCGGCTGCCGCATCGCTTGACGCAGCCGGGCGACCAGCGGCAGTTGATGGGCCATCCACGCGTTGTGTCCCGAGCCCGTTGAACCAGCTGATCTTGGTGCCGGCCTCGCGGACCTTCACATCCGCGTGCGCGCGTCGATCCGGCCGCGCCGGTGTGGCATGATCGGTCGCGGGGATCGGAAGCGATGAAGGTTCGCCATGACGCCTCAATCCACGCTGACCCGCCGGCACCTGCTGGGCGCGGCCGCGGCGCTGGCCGGCGGCACTGCCGCGGGGGGCGCGCTGTCGTCCGCGCCGGCGGCAGCCCAGTTGCGGCGGGTCGCGTCGCGGCCGATCACGCCGGGCGGCGAGGCGATCCCTGTCGTCGGGCTGGGAAGCTGGATCACCTTCAACGTCGGCAACGATCCGCAGGCGCGCGCGGGCGTGGCGGAGGTGATGCGGGCCTTCTTCGCGTCGGGCGGGCGGATGATCGAGTCCTCGCCGATGTACGGATCGTCGCAGGCCGCGATCGGCGCGGGCTTGAGGAAGCTCGGCATGCCGGGCGTCCTGTTCGCGGCCACCAAGGTGTGGACCGCGTCGGGCGCGTCCGGCCCGGCGCAGATCGAGGAATCGCGCGGGCTGTGGGGCGTCGAGAAATTCGACCTGCTGCAGGTCCACAACATCCTGGCCTGGGAGAAGCACCTGGAGACGCTCAGCGCGATGAAGGCCGCGGGCCGCGTGCGCTATATCGGCGTCACCACCTCGCACGGCATGCGCCACGCCGAGATCGAGCGCATCATGGCGACGCAGCCGATCGATTTCGTGCAGGTCACCTACAACATCGCCGACCGCGACGTCGAGCAGCGCATCCTGCCGCTGGCGGCGGAGAAGGGCATGGCGGTGATCGCCAACCGCCCGTTCCGCGAGGGCGCGCTGATCGCGGAATTGAAGAACCGCAAGCTGCCGGACTTCGCCGGCGAGATCGACTGCGCGGGCTGGCCGCAGTTCCTGTTGAAGTTCATCGTCGCGCACCCCGCCGTGACCTGCGCGATCCCCGCCACCAGCCGCGTCGACCACGTGGTCGAGAACATGGGCGCCGCGCTGGGCCGCGCGCCCGATCCGGCGATGCGCCAGCGCATGGCCGACTATGTCCGGGGGCTGTAGCCGCGCGGGGGCCGGCGGGACCGGCCGATGGAGCTGATCGGCCAGATCCTGGAATACCTCACCTATTCGCCGCGCGACCTGCTGCATTTCTCGCCGCGCGCCTATTTCCGCCTGTTCGCGATCAACAACGAAGCCGTGTGGCCGGCGCAGCCCGTCCTGCTGGCGCTGGGCGCGGCGCTGGCGTGGCTGGCGTTCCGCGTTTCTGCTCCTTCGGGACGGGCTCCTGAGCTCTTGTCGAAGGGCGGCCCTCCTCATCCTTCGAGACGGGCCTTCGGCCCTCCTCAGGATGACGCGATTTATTTGGGCTCCCAAACACCGCGTCATCCTGAGGAGGCGCGCAGCGCCGTCTCGAAGGATGAGAGGCGCGACCGGGTCGGGCGCCGCGCAATGTTCGCGATCCTGGCGGCGGCGTGGCTGTTCGTCGCGCAGACGTACCTGCGCGGGCAGCTCGCGACGATCCACCTCGCCGGCCAGCATTTCGCGCTCGCGTTTCTCGCGCAGGCGGCGCTGCTGCTGGCGTTTGGCGTCGCGCGGCGGGGCGCGGGGATGGCGGCGACCGGCAAAGTCCGGCGCCGGGGCGGGTTGGCGATCGTCGTGCTGGCGGTGGCGATCTATCCGACGATCGCGCCGCTCGCCGGCCGCCCCTGGGCGCAGGCGGAGATGTTCGGCATCGCGCCCGACCCGACCGTGGCCGCGACGCTGGGCGTGCTGGTCGCGTCCGGCCTGAGCGCGCGGGCGCTGGCGGCGCTGCTGCCCCTGCCGCTCGCGTGGTGCGCCGTGACGGGCGTGACCTTGTGGACGCTCGACGCGCCCGCCTTCTGGCTGATGCCGGCGATCGGCGCGGCGGCGCTGGCGTGCGTGGCGACGGCCGGGCCTTCGACCGTGCGACCGTCGGTCCGGCGGTGATGGGGAACGCAGGGCGCGGTTCGCGCTACGATGTCTTGCGCGCGGCGTCGGCGTCGAAGCCCTCGATCCGGGTGCCGCGGTAGAGGATCTTGCCCTGGCGGTCGGCGATCGCCTTGTGCAGCGCCACGGCCTCGGGCGCCAGGTCGGATGCCGGCCGCGGCTCGTGGTCGAAATGGCGGAAGCGGTCGGCGCCGCGCACCAGCGTGGCGCTGTCGCGCGCGCCGGCGACCTGGCTGAGGCGCGTGGGGATGTAGCGGATCGCGTAGCCGATGCGCCGGTCGTCCGAGCGGTTGGGCTCGGAGCCGTGCACGATCCGCACGTGGTGCAGCGACATCTCGCCGGGCCGCAGCACCAGGTCGACGGCCTTGGACGCATCGACCTCGACCATCACCTCCTGGCCGCGGGTCAAGAGGTTCCGCTTGTCGAACGTGTCGCGATGCGCGATCTGGTCGCCGTGCGTGCCGGGAACGACGCGCATCGCGCCCGCCGCGATCGTGCTGGGCGACAGCGCGACCCAGGCCGTCGCGACGTCGGGCTCGCTCAAGCCCCAATAGGTCGAGTCCTGGTGCCAGGACACGAAGCCGGGGTCGTGCGCCTCCTTGATGAAGAAGCTGGACGACCAGCACAAGAGGTCCGGGCCCAGTATGTCCTCCACGGCGTCGAGGATGCGGGGATGCCGCACCAGGTCGTAGAGCCAGGGGAACAGCAGGTGCGTCTTGTGGCGCAGGTTGCCCTTGAGCGGCCCGCCGGTGGCGGCCTCGTAGGCTTCGAGCCTGGCGCGGATCGCCCGCGCCTCGGCCGCCGGCATGACGCGCACGGGGAAGCAGTACCCGTCGCGGCGGTACTGCGCCAGGGCGGCGGCGGACAGCAGCTTCGGCGCGGCGGCTGGGGACATCGCGCGAATCCTTTCGAGGGTCCAGTACGCGCAGGCAAGCGGCGCCTGTCAAGACGCGCGCCGCCGGCGCCGGGCGGCTACTCGGCCTCGTCGGCCTGGTCCGCGGGCTGGCCCCCGGGCTGGCCTCTGGGCTGGCCCCTGGGCTGGCTCTCCGGCTTCTTCGGGGGCGGCTCGATCATGCGGAAGTTCTGCTGGCCGGAATCCTGCTGGCCGAAATCGGCGCCGGGCTTGTGCTTGTTCTTCTCCGCGTCGGCCCGGCAGACGAAGCCGCCCGCGCCGTAGCGCGTGCTGGCATAGGCGTTCTGGCCGCGCCGGTAGTAGGTGCCGCTCTCGGCGTTGAGCCACACCACCTGGTCGCCGGGGCAGGAGTCTTGCGCCTCCTTCTGGAAGCGGTAGGTGGCGGCCTCGGCCCGGGCCGGCGTCGCGGCGGCTGGCGCGAGCGCGGCGGCAAGCAGGGCCGCCAGGGCGGCGCGGATGGGTGTGCGGAGCATGGCCACCTCCTGTGCGGCAGGCGCCTGGCCGGCATCCTGCCCGCCATCGATCGGCGCGGAGCCTACCGCCAAATCACCGGTGCGTCACCCGCCGCCGCGCCGCCGCGCGCCTGGCGACGGCGACGCCGCCGGTCGGGCGTCCGGCATCCCTGGCGTCGGGCTCGATCAGCAGGTTGAGCGCCAGCGCGGTCAGGGTGATGGCCAGGCCCGGCCACAGCATCAGCTCCGGCCGGTCGAAGATGAACAGGCGGTATTCGTACAGCATGGCGCCCCAGTCGGCGCTGGTCGCGTCGGCGCCCAGGCCGAGAAACGCCAGCGCCGCGTAGTGCACGACGTTGCGCCCGGCGTCGCCGGCGAGGTAGGCGCGCATGGTGGCAGCGCAGTTCGGCAGCACGTGCGCGCCGGCGATGCGCGCGGGCGCGGCGCCGAGCGCGCGGGCGGCCTGCACGTAGGGCATCGCCAGCAGCCGCGTCGCCAGCCCGTGCGCGACCAGCGCGTAGGGACCGGCGCCGGCGATGCCCAGGGCAAGCCCGGCCGACAGCGGGCTCAGTCCGAACAGCGCGGTCGCCGCCAGCGCCAGCACCAGGCTCGGCATGATCACCAGGAACTCGGCGGAGCGGAGCAGCACGGTCTCGACCGCGCCGCCGCAGATGGCGGCGCCGACCCCGATCGCGGTCCCGAGGAAGTAGGCGAGGGCGCCGATGGTGGCCAGCACGATCGCGGTATTGCCCGCCCCCAGCATCAGGCGCGAGAGCATGTCGCGCCCCAGGTGATCGGCGCCGAGCAGATGCGACCAGGACGGCGCGGCATGCGCGGCCGCGAGGTCGACCGCGTGCGGGTCCTGCGGCTGCCACAGCCCGGCCAGGATCAGCATGGCGCCGACCGCCGCCACGCCCTGCGCGTCGCGGTTCATCGCCGCAGCCTGGGCTCGAGCCCGCGCAGCGCCGCCTCGATCGCGGTCCGCGCCAGCAGCATCCAGACGCCGATCGCGACCAGGTAGGCTTGCAGGACGAAGTAGTCGCGCGCGCCGATGCTCTGAACCAGGAACAGGCTGACGCCGGGCAGCGCGAACACGACCTCGGTCACGGCGGTGCCGCCGACCACCCAGGCGAATTCGGGCGCCATCGCCGCCACCATGGCGAACAGCGCCGCGCGATGCCCGTGCGACCACAGCGCGCGCGCCATGCCGAGGCCCTTGGCGCGCGCGGTGACGAAATAGGGCTCGCGCGAAGCGGCCAGCAGCTCGGTGCGATAGACCCGCGACAGCGGCCCGAGCGAATAGAAGGCCAGCAGCAGGATCGGCGCCGCCAGCCGCGTCGCCGGCTCGCCGGAAAAGGGCCGGAGCAGCTGCAGCTTGACGCCGAGGAACCACAGCAGGACCAGCCCCAGCCAGAATGCCGGCACGGACTGGGTCAGCACGTTGATCGCGCGCGACAGATGGTCGGCCAGCCCGCGTGGCTTCAGCGCCGCCAGGAAGCCGAGCGGCACCGCCAGCAGCGACGCGATCGCCAGGCTGCCGAACCCCAGGGCGGCGGAGATCGGCAGCCGTTCCAGCATCTCGCGGAGGATCGGCCGGCCGGTCCGGAACGAAACGCCCCAGTCGCCCAGCACGAACCGTCCGAGCCAGCTCAGGTACTGGCCGGCCAGGGGCTGATCCAGGCCCCATTGCCGGCGTAGCGCGCCGATCGTCTCGGGCGTCGCGGCGACGTTCCAGGCGACCAGCGCGATCTCCACCGGATCGCCCGGCATGGCGCGTAGCGTGGCGAAGGCCAGCAGGCTGGTGGCGAACAGCATCGCCAGCAAGCGCGCCGGGGCGCTTGCCGACGTTGCCGGCAGGCCGGCGCTGTCGGGGTCAGTCACGCGGCGGGGACGGAAGGCGCGCAAATCCGGCCGTCATCGCGCCACCAGGTCGTCGCGGATGATGTAGTAGTCCGTTCCCCAGATGTCGTAGTGCGCCAGGCGCTTCGACAGGCCGATATGGAACGGCACTTCGGCGATCGGGGCCACCGGCAGGTCGCGCGCGACGATGCGCTGCAGCTCCAGCGCCGAGGCGACGCGCTGGCGTGCGTCGCTCTCGCCTTCCATGCGCGTCAGCACGGCGTCGAGCTCGGCGCTCTTGTACCTGCCGAAGTTGCGCGTGCCGGTGCCGCGCAGCCCGTCGTTGGCGAAGAACGCCGGATCGCCCGCGGGCGCGGTATGGGTGACGCGGAACAGCAGATCGAAATCGCCCGAATTGGCGATCGGCAGGAACTGCTCCACCACCCTGGGCGTCGTCTCGATGCCGATCGCCGCCAGCTGCTGCCTGATCACCGGCAGGTAGATCATCAGGTCGGGCCAGTTCGAGGTGGCGTAGAGCGTGACGGCAAGGCGCTTGCCGTCCTTCGCGCGCAGGCCGCCGGCGCCGGGTTTCCATCCCGCCTCGTCGAGCAGCGCCGCCGCGGCCTTGGGGTCGTGGCGATAGGCCTGCTTGGCGGAGAAGGGGTAATGGGCCGCGTAAAGCCCCTGCGCCGGCTGGCCGGCCTTGGCGGCCTTCACCAGCATCGCGCGATCCACCGCCAGGTCGATCGCCTGGCGCAGCCTCGGATCGTCCAGCGGCGGGCGCGCGTGGTTCATGATCATGAGGTACATGTAGCCGCCGGTGATCGTGCGGGTGGCGAAGCCGGGCTGCGCCGCGATCCGGGGCAGCGATTCGGCGGGAATGCCGAACGCCAGGTCCAGCTCGCCGGATTGCAGCGCCAGCGCCATCGACTGCGTTTCGGGAAACAGGCGGATGCGGATCGGCGGGCGCTTGTCCGCGCCGGGATAGTGCGGGTTGGGCACCAGCGAGAATTCGCTGCCCGACTTCATGCCGGCCACCATGTAGGGGCCGGTGAACACGAAATCCTCGGCGCCTGCGGGCTTGTAGATCGCCAGCGGCCATTCGGCCAGCACCGAGCCCATGTTGGGAACCGCGCGCTCGCTGTCGATGCGCAGGGTCAGCGCATCGATGACCGTGACGGATATCCTGCCGGTCGAGGCGCGGGCATTGCCGTTCAGTTCGTTGCTGCGCAGCAGGCACGCCGCCACCTCGGCCGCCGTCATCGGGCTACCGTCGGAGAACCGCACCCCCGGCTTCAGGCGCACGACCCACGCCTTGTCGCCGGCGCGCTCGACGCCCGTCGCCAGCCAGGGCGCCACCAGCCCCTGCTTGTCGACGATGAAGAGGTTCTGGCTGATGCCATGGCTGGTCAGCGCCCAGCCGTTGCTGGATTTGGTCACGTCGGTGCCCGCGGCGATGAACGGCTTGCCGACATTGATCGTGGCGGGGATCTGCGCGGCGGCAGGATACGCGAGGCCGAAAAAGATCAGGGCGGATGCGAGCATCCGCGCGAGGCAACGATGTTCATGCATGACGATGGTCCCGGCGACGTTGTGGCCCGTCACCGCGAACCCGGATTCCCGCTAACGGGCGATCGGACCGCCCGCTGCCGAAAATCCCGCCAGGGCACCCCGCCCGACGCGTCCGCGCGTGACCACGGTGATGGCAGGTCTCCTGGCTTGCGGATCGTCGCCGATGCGCCGCCTTCCCGGTTTCCCAGTGGCAATCCTGGCGCTCGACTAGCCGCTCACAGTTGCGGGGGCAGCCGCGGCATTCGCTCCGCATCGGCGGGGCGGCACCGCGTTCCCATTCAATCCCTACGCGGGAACCATCGCGGCCAAGCTACCCCAAGCGCCCGCCGCCGGTCAAAGGATCGGCGACGGCGAAGCCGCGCCTAGGCGAGCGGCAGGCTGTGCCACCAGATGCGGCACTCCCGGCACAGCCCGCCGGCGAAACGCGCCGTGAGGATGCCGTCTAGCGCCATGCGGGGCAGGGGATCGCCCGGCTTGCGCGCGACCAGGTTGGTGCCGGTCGACGCGGCCCAGATGCGGAACAGCTCTTCCGACGCGACCTGGTAGGTCACGTGCCAATGCGCGATGCCGCCGTCCGGCGCGGCGGCGAGTATCTCGTACGTGAGCGCCACGTCCTGCTGCAGCTTGACCCGCTGCCAGTAGGCCGCGAGCGCGGCGTGCCCGCGCTGAACCGCGAAGGGCGTGTTGTGATAGGCGCCGTCGGCCGCGAACAGCGCGCAGAATTTCGCGTCGTCCCGGCTCTCCCAAGCGTCCTTGTAGCCCTGCATGAATTGCTGGATGTCCACGCGATTTCCCTTTCCCCTGAAGCACGGCGCCGATGCGGGAGGCGCAAGCTACGATCTAGCGCCGTCGCTTCAATAGGCGATCGACGGACAGGGCGCGCATGAACCCCCTACGGCCTCGGCCAGGCGTGAGCCGGTCAGGCAATGAATTCAGGCACGCACGGAATCCGCGGTCGCCGCCGCCGCGACCGGCCTTCCCGCGCGGAAGATGCGGTAGCGGCCGTTCTCGATCTGCGCGGCGGTGACGAAGCCGCTGCGCGCGCTGCCCCCGTCCAGGCCCAGGCGATCGTGGCGGAACGCGTGCGGGTCGTCCTGGCCGGTCAGCGCCTTGTGCTTGGGCGGCGGCGTGTGGCCATGGACCACCATCCATCCGCCGAACCCGCCTTGCCAGTCGAGGAAGCCCTGCTGGATCCAGGCCCAGCGCGCCTCGCCGAAGCTGGTCCAGGGCCGCGCCAGGAACTCCATCGTCTCCGCCCGGGGATCGAGCCCGGCATGGACGAACACGGTGTTGCCGAGCAGGACGTGCGAGCGCATCGCGTCGATCTGGCGCAGGATGTCGTCGCCCAGCGCGGCGGCCAGCAGCCCGGCGCCGAGCGGCGCTGCCGGATCGCCGATCCGCGCGCGCATCTCGGCCAGCACGAGCTCGCCGCCCGTGGAAGCACTGCGCCACATGGCCTCGGCCTTCGCCGCGTTCCGCCCGCCATAGGCGGCGAGCAGCATCATCTGCTCGTGGTTGCCCATCAGCCGGTCGATGCGGTCGACGCCGCGCGCGCGCTCGTCCCCGGCCCACAGCTTCAGCACGCCCAGCGTGTCCGGGCCGCGGTCGATCAGGTCGCCCAGGTAGATCAGCCGGCGCTTCGCGCCGCACCGGGCTGCCTCCGCCTCGATCGCCGCCAGCAGGGCGCGAAGCTCGCGCGCGCAGCCATGCACGTCGCCCACGGCGAACACGGATTCGCCGCCGAGCGCGAAGGGGGCCGGCTTCCAGCCGGCGATGTCGACCGGCGCGGTCGCGTCGTTCATGGCGGGCTCCGGGCGCGTCGTCGCCGCGAAGCCTATCGCGCCGGCGCGCCGCCGTCATGCCCGCGCCGGCAGGTCCGGCCTGATCGGGCGGCTAGACCTTGATGTCGACGAGCCTGTTCGACGGGGTGGTGGAAGCGGCGGCCTTCTCCTTGTCCGTCGCGCCTTCGCTCGCCTTTACCGCCGCCGATTCGCTCTGCTCTTCCGCGGCTTTCGCCTGCGGCGTCGCCTGGGGCGCTGCCTGCACCTGGAAGGCGCTGATCGATCCTACGCCACCGACTGCCATGACGTGCTCCTTTCTGGGCTGCGGACCATCCCGCCAATCCGCGCGGGCCGCAGGGTTGCGTTCCCGCCGCCGCGACAATAGCGGCGAGGCCTTAACGAGCGCCTAGCAATGGCGGGGAATCTACGGATTATTTTCGTCAGACCGCGGTCATGATGATGACCGCGCCGCGATCCTTGATCGAGATCATGGCCGGGAACGGCGCAGCGGCGCTTGATCGCGACAATCTTACGCAAATCAGCGACGCATTGTGGGGACGTCGCATCGCAGGAGATGCTGCCATGCCGGAACTTCACGGCGGACGCGCCGCCGCACGCATCGGGGCGATCATTGCCGGCCTTGCGGCGCTCGCCCTTCCGCTGGCGGGGCACGCCGATCACGGCCACACGCACCGGCCGCCGGGTTTCACCCAGCACCCGCCGCGCTGGCAGGGGCACGACATCCGCCGCTTCCACGAGCGCGATTTCGACCATTGGCGCGCCGGGCAGTGGCATCGCGGCTGGCACGACGGGCGGCTGGCGTGGTGGTGGGTGTTCGGCGGGCTGTGGTACCCGTACGAGGCGCCGGTCTATCCCTATCCCGATCCGTACCGGCCGCCGTCCTACTACGCCGCGCCGGTTCCGGCGCCTTCCGCGCCGCCCGGTCAGGGTTATTATTACTATTGCCAGAATCCGGCGGGCTATTATCCCTACGTGGCGGACTGCCCCGGCGGCTGGCAGGCCGTTCCGCCGCCGCAATAGCGGGCCGGAGGATGCAAGCCCGGTTTTGACCCAGGTCAAGGAGCCATCCGCGACCGGCGGGCAAGCTCTAGCCAAAGGACTGGTCAGGACGGAATGCCCATGCCCGGCTTGCTTCGACAGCTTCGCGTCGGCGGTGACGCGGCGCGCGGTCAAGCGCTGCCGCGCACGGTCTACGGCTACCTGTGGCGGATGACCGGCCGGCACCAGGTCGCGCTGTCGGCCCTGGCGGTCGCGGTGTTCCTGATGAGCATGGGGCCGCTGGAGCTGCAGCGGCGGATCGTCAACGACGTGATCCGCGGCAGCGACCTCGAGACCCTGGTGCTGCTGTGCGGCGCCTATGCCGGCCTGGCGCTGACGATGGGCGCGACCAAGCTGTGCCTCAACGTCTATCGCGGCTATGTCGGCGAGGCGGCGACGATCGACCTGCGCCGGCGCATCCATACGCTGATGGCGCCGCTGGTGGGCAACCACGCCGCGGCGGAGGAGGCGGCCCAGGCCGAAGGCGTCGAGATCGCCATGGTGATCTCGGAGGTCGAGCCCGTGGGCGGCTTCGTCGGCATCAGCATGTCGGAGCCGCTGCTGCAGGGCGGCATCCTTTTGACCGTGGCCGGCTACATGGTGTTCCTGCAGCCCTGGATGGCGCTGGCCAGCCTGCTGCTGTTCTCGCCGCAGCTCGTCTTCGTGCCGCTGCTGCAGCGCGCGATCAACCGCCGCGCGGCCGAGCGCATCCGCGTGGTGCGCGAGGTGAGCGCCGGCCTGATCGACGACAGCCGGCGCGAGGCGACGCCGCTGGGCCGCGCGCTGTTCGAGCGGCGCATCGCCAGCGTGTTCATGCTGAACATGCAGATCTTCCGCCGCAAGTTCCTGATGAACTTCCTGATGAACGGCACCTACCATATCGGCGTGACCGGCATCCTTCTGGTCGGCGGCTGGTTCGTCATCACCGGGCGCACCGAGATCGGCACGGTGGTGGCGTTCCTGTCGGGCCTGTCGCAGCTCAACGATCCCTGGGGCGACCTGATCAACTATTTCCGCGAAAGCACCACGGCCCAGGTGAAGTACCGGATGATCGCCGGCGCGATCGACCCCGCCTCGGTGGCGCGGCCCCAGCCGGGCGCCGATCCCGCGATGGCCGGCGCGCCTTGAGGCGGGATGCCCGTCGGCGCGCCGGCGTGCCCGCGCCTAGTTCGCGAACCGGGCCTTGATCGCGCCGAGGCCGGATTCGTAGATGCCGGCCAGCGCGTCCTTCACCTCGTTCTCCTTGCCGGGCAGCCATCGTGTTCAGGAGATGAAGCGAGGCGGTGGTCCCGCCTCGTCGCCGGTCCCCGTGACTTCCCGGGCCTGCGCCCCCATATTGTGGGCGTGATCACGCGCGAAATGTCCGGCCCGGTGCCGGCCCGATGAGCCCCCCGCATCCCCTGATGCCGCCCCGCGAGGCCGGGGCGTCCGGCCGGGCGTTCCAACTCGGCGCCATCCGCACCCTGCTGCCGCATCTCTGGCCCAGCGACTGGGGCCTGCGCGGGCGGGTGGTGCTGGCGCTCGCCTGCCTGGCGACCGCCAAGATCGCCAATGTCTACGTGCCGCTGTTCTACAAGCACGCGATCGACGCGCTGACGCCGCATGTTTCGTCCGGGGCCCAAATCGGCGCGGCGGCGACGGTCGCGGCCCTACCGGTGGCGATGATCCTGGCCTATGGCTGCGCGCGCGTGCTGGCGCAGCTCTTCGCCGAGCTGCGCGACTTCGTGTTCGCCAAGGTGCAGGCGCGCGCCATCCGCACCCTGGCGCTCAGCGTGTTCCGCCACCTGCACGCGCTCTCCATGCGCTTCCACATCGAGCGCCAGACCGGCGGGTTGTCGCGCGCGATCGAGCGCGGCACGCAGGGCATCGACAACCTGCTGAGCTTCACGCTGTTCAGCATCTTCC
>JADZDN010000415.1 GCA_020851015.1 Alphaproteobacteria bacterium
CCGGTTGAGCGGACCGTCCGCGCCCAGGATGCCGATCCAGGCATAGACCCGGATCAGGCTGGAGGTCCAGAAGGGCAGGATCGCCAGCACCAGCAGCGCCGGCCGCCAGCGCGCCGGCGCGCGGGTCATGGCGTGCGCCAGCGGTACGGCGATCGCCAGCGCGATCGCGGTGGCGATGGCCGCCAGGCGCAAGCTGCTGAGATAGGATTCGACGTAGAGCGCATCGCCGAGCAGCAGCGCGTAGTTGCCCCAATTGATCCGCAAGACGGGCAGCAAGTCCCCTTCGCCCCATTCCAGCAGCGCCGTGAAAGGCGGCTGTCCGATCACCACCTCGGCCAGGCTGATCTTGGCCACCACCAGGAACGGCGCCAGCACCAGCGCCGCGAGCCAGGCGGAGGCCAGCAGGATCGTGAACACCCGCGCGCGCCCGGTCATGACGTCAGCAGCACGGCGTCGTCGGCCGCGAAGCCGATCCGCACCGCCTCGCCGGCCCGCGGCGCATCGCCGCCGGCCCGCGCGCGGTTCGGCAGGGACAGGGTCAGCGCGTGGCCGGTGGCCAGCCGCGCGCGGCACAGCGTCGCCTCGCCGCGAAAGGCGATCTCCTCGATCGTGGCGGCAAAGCCGTTGTCGCAGCCCGCGTCGCCCAGCCGCAGCTTCTCCGGCCGTACCGCCAAGCAGGCCGCGGCGCCGGCCGGGATCGCGTCGGCGTATCGGACGGTCACCGCGCCGCCGGCGGCGGGCGATTGCAGCCGCACCTTGCCATCGTCCTGTCCGGCAACCGTGCCCTCGAACAGGTTGGCCGTGCCGATGAAGCCGGCGACGAAGCGCGAGGCGGGATGCTCGTAGACCGCGCGGGGCGCGCCCACCTGGACGATGCGCCCGCGGTCCATCACCGCCATGCGGCGGGCCAGCGTCATCGCCTCCTCCTGGTCGTGCGTCACGATGACGAAGGTCAGGCCCAGCCGGCGATGGATCGCCAGCAGCTCGAACTGCGTCTCCTCGCGCAGCTTGCGATCGAGCGCGGCCAGCGGCTCGTCCAGCAGCACCAGCTTCGGCCGTTTCGCCAGGGCGCGCGCAAGGGCGACGCGCTGCCGCTGGCCGCCCGAGAGCTGGTGGGGCTTGCGCCCCTCCAACCCCTCCAGCCGCACCAGCTTGAGGACCTCGGCCAGGCGCACGGCGATCTCGCTGGCGGGCAGCCGGTCCTGCTTCAGCCCGAAGGCGATGTTGCCCGCCACGCTCATATGCGGGAACAGCGCGTAGGACTGGAACATCATGTTGACCGGGCGTCGATAGGGCGGCAGCGGCGCGATGTCCTCCCCGTCGAGGCGGATCGCGCCCGCGTCCGGCTGCTCGAACCCCGCGACCAGGCGCAGCAGGGTCGTCTTGCCGCAGCCCGACGGCCCCAGCAGCGCGAAGATCTCGCCGCGCTCGATGTCGAGCGACACGCCGTCGACCGCCGTAACGCCGCCGAAGGACTTCGCGACGTTCCGCAGGGAGAGAAAGGTCACGGCGGGACGGCGCCTATCATCCTTCGAGACGCTCGCTGCGCTCGCTCCTCAGGATGACGCGGTATAAAAGAGTCCAATTCCAACGCGTCATCCTGAGGAGGCGCGAAGCGCCGTCTCGAAGGATGAGAAGCGCCACGCGCGACCCGCCGCCCTATTTCCCCCGCTTCACCTTGGTCCAGCTGCGCGTCAGCACGCGCTGGCTGGCCTGGTCGTAGGGCGTCACCGTGAACAGGGTCTTGACCACCTCGGGCGGCGGGTAGATGCCCTTGTCGGCCTTGACCTCCTTGTCGACGAACGGGTCGGCGTCCTTGTTGGCGTTGGGATAGAACACGGCGTTCGACGCCCGCGCGATCACCTCGGGCCGCAGCATGTAGTTGATGAAGGCGTGCGCGTTGTCCTTGTTCGGCGCGTCCTTGGGTATGGCCAGGTTGTCGAACCACATCAGCGCGCCTTCCTTCGGCACGCTGTAGACGATCTCGACGCCCTTCTTGGCGTCTTTCGCCCGCTGGCGCGCCTGTACGATGTCGCCGGAATAGCCGAAGGCGATGCAGATCGCGCCGTTCGCCAGGTCCTCGATGTACTGGCTGGAGTGGAACTTGCGGATATAGGGCCGGACCTTCAGCAGCGCGGCCTCGGCCTTGGCGATGCTGTCGGCGTCCTTGGCATCGGGGTTTAGGCCCATGTAGCGAAGCGCCGCCGGGATCAACTCGTCGGCCGCGTCCAGCACCATGATGCCGCAATCCTTGAACTTCGCGGCCACCGCCGGATCGAGCAGCAGCGCCAGGGAGTCGACCGGCGCGTTGGGCATGCGCTCGGCCACCTTCTTGGCGTTGTAGCCGATGCCCGACGTGCCCCACATGTACACCACGCCATGCGCGTTGCCGGGGTCGTAGGCCGCCATGCGCTGCATGATCGCGGGATCGAGGTTCTTCAGGTTCGGCAATTTCGCCTTGTCGAGCGGGGCGATGACGCCCGCCTTGATCTCGCGCGCCAGGAAGTTCGACGTGGGCACCACCACGTCGTAGCCGGTCTTGCCGGCCATCAGCTTGGTTTCGAGCAGGTCGTTGGAATCGTAGGTGTCGTAGATCACCTGGATGCCGGTCTCCTTGGTGAAGTCCTCCAGGATCTTGAAGTCGATGTAGTCCGACCAGTTGTAGACGTAGACTTCTTTCTTCGGCTGCGCCTCGGCCGCGCCGGCCAAAAGAGAGAGCGCCAGCGCCGCGCCGCCGATTGTCTTCGTGATCTGTCGCATCGCATCCCCCGCTCTACTGCCCCTTGCCCGTCAAGCCCGGGCATGACGACGAAAAACAGGCTGCAGTCGCAATGCATTCAGCCAACCGACCCCGAGCTTGTCAACGGATGCGCCTCGCGCTGAGTCTCCCGATCTGGAAGATCCGCCGCACGCCGGCTTCCGATGCGCGGTCGCCTACCCCACCAGGTCCAGCAGCCGGTACCAGCGCGTGATCAGGTAAAGCGCCGGCGCGCGCAGGAAGTGGCACGGGAAGGGCCGCAGGCCCTGGACGATCGGCAGCGGCAGCTCCTCGGGTCGCGCGCCCAGCAGGCGGTCCGCCAGGAGCTTGCCGATGTTGGTCGCCATCGCCACGCCTCTTCCCTGGTAGCCGAGCCCGGCGATCAGGCCCGGGCCGAGTTCCACCAAATGCGGCAGGTGGTCCACGGTGAAGGCGACGCGGCCGGACCAGTGGTTGCCCCACTCCGCCTCGGCGAGCTGGGGGTAGAGATCGCGCGCGGCGCGACGCAGCCGCTCGAACAGCGCCGGCGCCGGCTCGTCGGCCGCCGTGCCGCGCCCGCCGATGATGAAGCGCCCGTCGCGGTCCAGCCGGTAGTAGAGCAGCACGCGGCGCGCGTCGGACGCCGCCTGGCGCCCGGGCAGAATCGTCGCGCGCAGCCGCTCGGGCAGCGGGCGGGTCGCGGCCTGGTAGGAATTGGTCGAGATCACCTCGCGCTCGAGGCCGGGAAACAGGCGGTCGGTGTAACCGTTGGTGCAGAGCAGCACCGT
Source organism: Alphaproteobacteria bacterium (assembly GCA_020851015.1). The sequence continues at coordinate 3,526 of JADZDN010000415.1, forward strand.
GCCGGCCAGGACCGAGCCGCCCGGCGTCTCGATGCGCCATTCGCGCTCCTCGCGCCGGACGGTCTGGGCCGGCGTGCCGCCGTGGATCGCCGCCCCCCTGGCGATGGCGGCGGCGGCCAGCCCGCGGGCGAAGGCCAGCGGCTGGATGTTGCCGGCCCGCCGGTCGATCCAGCCCCCGCAATAGGCCTCGCTGCCCAGCATCCCGGCCATGGTCGCGCGGTCGAGCACCGCCACGTCGGCGCCGCGCCGGGCCCATTGCGCCGCCCGGCGCTCGACCGACACGCGCGCGGCCGGGGACTGGGCGGGCTGCAGCCAGCCGGTGCGCACGGCATCGCAGGCGATGTTATGTCGTTCGATCAGGTCGAAGACGAGGTCGGCGGCCCGGCCGGCGAAATCCACCAGGCGCGGCCCCTGCTCGGGCCCGAACCGCGCCTCCAGCTCGTCGGGGTCGTATTTCAGCCCGGGGATGACCTGGCCGCCATTGCGCCCCGAAGCGCCCCAGCCAGGCTCGCCGGCGTCCAGGACGGCCACCTGGGTGCCCCGCTCGGCCAGGTGCAGCGCCGCCGTCAGGCCCGTGTAGCCCGCGCCCACGACCGCCACGTCGACCTTCAGCGTGCCGGCCAGGGGTGGCGCGGGCGGGCCGGGCGGCGCCGTCGCCGCCCACAGGGACGGCGGCAGCGGCAGCGCGGCCGGCCCGGGCAATGTTATAGCCCCACCGCTACAGTCCCAGCGCCTCTTCGGCCGGCTGGTATTTCATCCTAAGGTCGTCGGCGACGGCCTGGTAGGTGATCTTGCCGGCATGGACGTTGAGACCCCGGCGCAGGTGGACGTCGTCGGCCAGGGCCTTGCGGTAGCCCTTGCTGGCCAGCGCCAGCACGAACGGCAGCGTCGCGTTGTTGAGGGCGAAGGCCGAGGTGCGCGCCACGCCGCCCGGCATGTTGGCGACGCAGTAGTGCACCACGCCGTCGACCACGTAGGTCGGCTTGTCGTGCGTGGTGGCGTGGCTGGTCTCGAAGCAGCCGCCCTGGTCGATCGCCACGTCCACCAGCACCGAGCCGGGGCGCATGTGCTTGAGCATCGCGCGGGTGACCAGGCGCGGCGCCGCGGCGCCCGGGACGAGGACCGCGCCGATCACCAGGTCCGATGCCACCACCAGCTCCTCGATCGCGTCGACCGTGGAATAGCGCGTGTTGATCTTGGCGCCGAAGTGCAGGTCCCGCTCGTAGAGCGGGTGCAGCGACTTGTCCACGACCGGGACCGAGGCTTCCAGGCCCATGGCCATGCGCGCGGCATTGGTGCCCACGACGCCGCCGCCCAGGATCGTCACCTTGGCCGCCGGCACGCCCGGCACGCCGCCCAGGAGCACGCCCGACCCGCCCTGCGCCTTCTCCAGGCAGTGCGCGCCGACCTGCACCGCCATGCGGCCGGCGACCTCGCTCATCGGCGCCAGCAGCGGCAGGCCGCCGCGCGCATCGGTCACGGTCTCGTAGGCGATGGCGATCGAGCCGGACTTGGCCAGGCCCTGCGCCTGCGCCTTGTCGGCGGCCAGGTGCAGGTAGGTGAACAGAACCTGCCCCTTGCGCAGCATCTTGCACTCGATCGGCTGCGGCTCCTTCACCTTGACGATCATGTCCGCCTTGGCGAACACGTCCGCCGCGCTGGCGGCGATCTTGGCGCCGGCCTTCTTGTAGATTGCGTCGTCGATGCCGATTCCCGCGCCGGCGCCCGCTTCCATCAGCACGCCATGCCCGTGATGGACCAGTTCGCGCACGCTGCTCGGCACCAGGCCGACGCGGTTCTCCTGCTTCTTGATTTCCTTCGGAACGCCGATCAGCATGGGACCCCCGGAATGTAGGATTTTGGCGGCGCGGAAGATGGACCGCCGCCCGGCCCTGGTCAATTACGCCGGTGTCGCATCCAAGGGATAGATCGGCCGGCGCAGCTTCTTGAAATCCAGGATAGCGTAGTCGGATGTCGTGACGCCCTGGCCGGCCAGGTCGACCACCGCCTTGGCGATCGGCTTGTACCCGGCGCGCCAGTGGACACGGCTCTTCAGCAGCACGTAGCGCTTCTCGGTCGGCTCGATGCCGACGCTGCGCAGGCAGCCCAGGTCCCAGGGCTCGTGGTTGCGCTCGGTGACGACGATCTCCATCGCGCCGGTGTCCAATACGGCCGTGCGTCCCATGCCGACGCGCACGCCGGTGTACATCGGCCCGCGGATCGTGAACTCGCCGTCGGTGATCGCGCGCACCACGCCCTCGACGGCGAGCGGCTTGCCCTTGACGCCGATCGACGGCATGTCGCGCTTGCCGCCCAGCGCGATCTTGGCGCGGCGCCCGACCCCGGCCGCGATCAGCGCGGCCACCGCCTGGGGATCGGCGACCGAGAAGGCCGCCACGTCCGCGAGCCCGCTGCGCAGCACCGCGCCGATCACCGTCATGTCGTCCTGGGTGCCGCCCGAGCCGCAATTGTCGCAATGGTCCAGCAGGATCACCGGGCCCTTGCCGGGCTTTTCGGCTTCGGCCCTGGCGCGTGCCAGCGCCTGGGCCAGCGGCTCGGCGCGATAGACGAAGGCCTCGCGCCGCTGCCAGGCCATGTCGAGCAGCCGGTCGCGCGCCGCCTCGGCGGCAGCGGGATCGCCATCGGCGACCACCACGGCGCTCAGGCCCGCGTCATGGATGTCGGCGTGGGGGAAGCCGGCGAACACGGTCGCCGCCAGCACCTTGCCGGTCTCCAGGCGCTTCGCCTCGGCGATCAGCGAGCGCATCGGCTCGTCCTCGGTCGCCTGGCGCATGATGTGGGGGATCATCGGCCGGTTGCCCCAGCGCATCACGGGCTTGCACTTGCCCGCCAGCATGTCGAGCAGGATGCGCCCGGCCTGCTCGCCGGTCTCGCGCATGTCGACATGGGGGTAGGTCTTGTAGCCGACGATCGCCGTGCTGTTGGCGACCATCTGCTCGGTCAGGTTGGTGTGGAAGTCGAGCGCGACGGCGATCGGGATGCCCGGCCTGAGATCGCGGATGCGGCGCAGCAGTTCGCCCTCGCCGTCGTCGTAGCGCTCGCCCACCATCGCGCCGTGCAGGTCCAGCAGCACGGCCTCGCAGCCGCGGTCGACCGCCTCGAGAATCGCGTTGGCCAGCGTCTCGAAGGCGGCGGCATCGACCTTGCCGCTGGGCCACGCCTCGGCCGCCACCGGCACGCTGACCTCCGCGCCCAGCGCCTCGGCCTCGGCGATATAGCCGCCCAAGGGCGTGTTGGTGCCGCGATAGGCGTCGCGCGCGGCGTTGGCGAAGCTGGGATTGAAGCGTTCCAGCGGCGTCGGCACGGGCGAGAACGTGTTCGTCTCGTGCTTGAACATGGCCGCGACCAGGCGCAAGGCGGGATTTCCTTCCTAGGCGAGCGGCCGCGCCTTCATCGAGGCAGGCGGCGCAAGCCCCATGGCGTTGAGCACGGTGGGCGCCACCGCGGTTTGCGACACCTCGTCCGGGACGACGCCGCCCTGGACCCCCGCCCCCACATAGTAGAACGGCACCAGGCAGTGGATGTCGACCGAGCCGCCGTGATTGCCGTGCTCGTCCATCCCGTGGTCGGCGGTCACCATCACGTCGTAGCCCGCCTCGCGCCAGCGCGGCAGGTGCGCGGCCAGCAGGTTGTCGATCTGCAAGGCTACCGTCTCGTACTGCTTGGACCGGCCGCCGAAGCGATGGCCGGTCGTGTCCGCGCCCATCGGGTGGACCAGCAGGAAGTCCGGCCGGAAGCGGTCTGCCAGAAGAGCGGCGCGGTGGAACAGCTCGGAATCGGGGAAGTCGGAATGCTGGTAGAAGCGCCCGTGCTGGATCACCTGGCCGGGATCGTCGATCTCGATGTCGTGCAGCGCCTTGAACGGCGCGCGGTTGTAGAGCTCGGAGAACCAGTAGAACGCAGCGGCTCCTGTCTTGCGCCCGGCCGCGCGGGCGACCGAAAAGATGCTGGGCTGGCTGGAGAGCCGGACCGTGTCGTTGCTGGTGATGCCGTGCTCGTGCGGGGCGACGCCGGTGTGGACCGTCTCGTAGAGCGGCCGCGACAGGCTGGGCAGCTCGGTGCGCATGCGCCAGCGCCGGGCCACGCCGGCCGCCGCCAACCCCTCCATGTAACCCAGCCGCTGGATCGCGGTCTCGTAGCCCAGGCCGTCGATCAGGACCAGAACAACCGGACGCGTCATGGCCATGCACCCGCGGAACGCCAATCCGGCCCCGCGCGACCACTGCGACCGCGCGAGCCGGACCTTGCCGGCCAGACTATAGGGGCGACATCGATGAGTAAACGCGCGCGGAAGCCCGCGCGGCCAGCCGGTCAGGCGAGTTGGTCGACCAGCGAGCCTTGTCCCAACCCGCTCGCGCGGGCGGAATCCGATTCCTTGGCGGGGAAAGTGAACAGCACCTTCCCGGTCAGGCGATCGAGGACTTCGACGAAGACTTCCTCGCGCTCGGTGTCGTAGTTCAGACGCGCGCGCGGCAGCACTTCCTTTTGTCCGCTCCGGGTCGGGGCGGGCGCAGGAGTCGGGTTCTCCTCGCGGGCGACAACGGCCTTGTCGGCGCTGTCCGGCGCGGGGGGCGGCGTTGTGGTCTCGGCCGGCGGCGGGGGTGGCGTAGCGTCGGGCGCCTGGGCGCTGACCGCTGCGTTCGTTCCGCCAATGCCCGCCGGTCCCAAGTTACTTTGGACCTGCATCACACGGGCCTCATGCTGTTCGTCGTTCTGACGAATCTCCTAAGACGGCGAATCTGCTTCACGCCCTTTGCGGAAGCACTGCCCTATATCTGCCTTACTCAAACAACAGTCAAGCGAATATTATAGTATTGGTGAATTATTGGTAAAACCGGTGTGTTTTATTTAAGGAATTACTTTAGACGAATTTGGCGCGTATTGCGCGCATCAGGAAACGCCCATCGCCCCCAAGATGTCGTTGCGGTCGGCCCGCACGGCCACAAAATTCGGCCCGATGAAATCCTCGTGTTCGAGGCGATATTGACGAAAATCCACGCGATCGGGGTAGAGCTTGCCGACCCGGTACCCGAGGTCCTCCAGCGCCTCGTGGTAGTCGCGCAGCAGGAACTTGGTCAGGATGTTGGCGCGGCCATACTCGAACTGGATCACGTCGATGCGCCGCTCGCTCAAGGCCGGCGCCAGCCCCATCAGCACCAGGTGCTCGCCGCCCTCGACGTCGATCTTCAACAGGTCGATGCGCTCGATCCCAGCCATCTTCATGTACCCGTCGCCGGTCCGCACCGGGCAGGCCATGGTCGTGCGCTGGCCTTCGTGCAGCGCCACCAGGCTGCTCAAGGTGCTGTCGTCCGCCATGACGTGGATGTCGATCGTGCCGTCCTTGTCGGCCAGGCCGAACGCGTTGGCGACGATGCGCGGCCCCAGCGCGCCGACGCGCGCGACCAGTTCGCCATGGGTGCGCGGCACCACCTCGAAGGCGTGGATGGTGGACTGGGGCAAAAGTCCCGCCGCCAGGATCGACCAATCGCCCACGTTGGCGCCGACGTCGAACACGATGCGCGGCTGGAACGGGGCGAGGCGCTGCAGCAGCCAGGCCTCGCCGTTGCGCCGCATGTCGTAGTTGCAGTTCTCGTAGGCGCGCAGGAACAGCCGGCAGAACTCGGCGAAGGCGCGCACGTCGGGACGGTTGCGCTGCTCGCCCAGCGTCTCCACCAGGCGCAGCACGTCCTTGCCGTTCGCGATCGATGCCCCCTCGCCCAGCGTGGCGCGGGCGAGGCCGGCGAGGGTTTCCGCGATCGCCGACACGCCGGCGCGCCTTACGCCAAGGCGGGCGCGTGCACCCGGTCCAGCAGGGCCTCAAGCTCGTCGATGCCGGCGATCACGTGGTCGGCGTCGGCCGACAGGTGCTCGTGCCCGGCGACGCCGCTCAGGACCGCGACGGCAAGCCCGGCGCCGGCCGCCTTGGCCATGGCAAGATCGTGCAGACTGTCGCCCACAACGACCACTTCCGCGGGCCTCAGCCCGGTCGCGCGGCAGAAGCCCTGGACCATGCCCGGCCCCGGCTTCTCGCCATGGCCGCCGTCGAAGCCGGTGACGAAGTCGAGCAAGTGCTCGACCCTCAAGTTGGCGAAGGTCATGCGGGGCGAGAGGGTGGTGTCCATGGTGGCGACCCCCAGCCGCATGCCCCTGCCCCGCAGACGCTCGAAGAACGGCCCAAGGGCCGCAAGCGGCGTGGCGCTGCCGACCGCGTGGGTGCGGAACTCGGCGCCGATGCGCTCGATCGCGCCCTCCATGCCGTCGAGACCGGCCGCGCGCGCCCACAGCGCCGCGATCTCGCCCAGCGAGCCGCGCGCCAGCAGCGATTCGGGATCCAGGGTGCGCGCGTCGTAGTCGTAGCCGATCATGCCCACCAGCCGGCGCACCAGCTGGGCGCGTTCGTGCTCGCCGCCGTCGGGCAGGGCCAGCACGGCCATGGCCGCGGCCGTGTTCACCGTCGCCGGCACCCAGGTGCCGTGGAAGTCGATCAGCGTCCCGTCCTTGTCGAACAGCACGCCGCGCCAGCCGTTCATCATCCCCGCTCCGCCCCTTCAGCGCCCGAGCGCCGAGTATAGCGCAAGCAGCGCGGCGACCAGCAGCATCCCGAAGGTCAGGGCGACGCCCAGCGCGCGTCCGACCGAAGGTCCGTCGTCGCGCGCCAGGCCCCAGGCGTGCGCGAGCCGCCCGGCGACCAGCGACGCTCCCAGGGCATGTACCACGCCGGGCGCGTAGCCCGCGCGCTCGAGCAGGAACAGCAGGATCAGGGCGATCGGCGTGTATTCGACGAAGTTGGCGTGCACGCGGATGGCGCGGGCCAGGACCGGCTGGCCCCCGTCGCCCAGGCCGACCAGGTAGCGCCAGCGCAGCCGGATCACGTAGACCGACAGGGCCAGCAGCAGCAGCGCGGCCAGCCCGGCATAAAGCAAGGTGATCTGATCCGCCATGGCCGGTGCGTCTCCTCGAACGTGCGGCGACAGTCTGGTCGACCCGCGAACCCCTGTCGATCCACGCGGCGTTGCTGCTCCGCTGGGCGCCGGATATATCATCGCCGGACGCCGCGCCGAGGCCATGAAGGGTCGGGAACCGGCGGGGACGGCCCGGACCGGCGATCGAGGATCGCCGCTTCTCACGGGGGTAGATCAGACGAATGGCTGCCGCGGAAACCTACGACTACATCATCGTCGGCGCCGGCTCGGCCGGTTGCGTACTGGCCGGTCGCCTGTCGGCGCAGCCCGAGCTGAAGGTCCTGGTGCTGGAGGCGGGGCCGGAGGACCGGTCCTGGCGCATCCACATGCCGGCGGCGCTGGTCCACAATCTCAGCGACGACCGCTTCAACTGGTTCTATCACACCGAGCCGCAGGCCCACATGGACGGGCGGGTGATGTACTGGCCGCGCGGCCGGGTGGTCGGCGGCTCGTCCTCGCTCAACGCGATGGTCTATGTGCGCGGCAACGCGCTGGACTACGAGCGCTGGGCGGAAGGCGGCGCGCAGGGCTGGTCCTATGGCGAAGTGCTGCCCTATTTCCGCCGCGCCGAGACGCGCGCCAAGGGGGCGGACGCCTATCGCGGCGGCGACGGGCCGCTCAAGGTATCGACCGGGGCGATGCGCAACCCGCTGTTCCGCGCCTTCATCGAGGCGGGGCAACAGGCCGGCTATCCCCCTACCGACGACATGAACGGCTTCCAGCAGGAGGGCTTCGGCCCGATGGACATGACGATCCATCAGGGCCGGCGCTGGAGCGCGGCGATGGCCTATCTGCATCCCGCGCGCGCGCGGCCCAACCTGACGGTCAGGACCCGTGCGCTCAGCGCGCGCGTGCTGGTCGAACGCGGGCGCGCGGTCGGCGTGGAATATCGCCAGCACGGCCGGCAGGCGGTCGCGCGCGCCGAGCGCGAGGTGATCCTGGCGGGCGGCGCGATCAACTCGCCGCAGCTCCTGCTGCTGTCCGGCATCGGCGACGCGGACCAGCTGCGCAAGGTCGGCGTCGCGCCCGTGCATCAGCTTCCCGGCGTGGGCCGGAACCTGCAGGACCATCTGGAGCTATGGATCCAGCACGAATGCACCCAGCCGATCACGCTGCACAGCGTCAACAACCCGCTGGTGCGCGCCAAGGTCGGCATCGAGTGGTTCCTGTTCAAGACCGGGCTCGGCACCTCGGCGCATCTGGAATCGGGCGCTTTCATCCGCAGCGAGGCGGGCGTCAGGCATCCGGACATCCAGTACCATTTCCTGCCCTCGGTCGTGAACGACCATGGCCGCGTGCCCAGCACCTGCCATTCCTTCCAGGCGCATGTGGGTTCGATGCGCGCCACCAGCACCGGCGCGATCACGCTGCGTTCGGCCGATCCGGCCGTCCATCCCCTGATCGACCCCAACTACCTGGCGAACGAGCGCGACCGCTGGGAGATGCGCGCCTGCGTGAAGCTGACGCGCGAGATCTTCAGCCAGAAGGCCTTCGATCCCTATCGCGGACGCGAGCTGCTGCCCGGGCCCGAGGTGAGGACGGACGCCGAGATCGACGCCTACGTGCGCGCCCGCGCCGACAGCGCCTATCATCCCTGCGGCTCGTGCAAGATGGGCACGGACGCGATGGCGGTGGTCGATCCGCAGTGCCGGGTGCGCGGGCTCGAGGGCCTGCGCGTGGTCGACGCCTCGATCATGCCCAGCATCGTCAGCGGCAACCTGAACGCGCCCACGATCATGATCGCCGAGAAGGCCGCCGACATGATCCTGGGCAAGGCCCCGCTTCCGCCCAGCAATGCGCCGTTCTATGTTGCGCCAGACTGGCGGACCAGGCAGCGATAAGGGACCGGCGCGATGGCCACCGACCTTTCGGGCGTCAAGGCCCTCACCTTCGACGTGTTCGGCACGGTGGTGGACTGGCGCACCAGCATCATCCGCGACCTGGAGGCGTTCGGGCGCAAGAAGGGCATCGCGGGCGACTGGGTCAACCTGACCGACGACTGGCGCGGCG
>JADZDN010000416.1 GCA_020851015.1 Alphaproteobacteria bacterium
CAGGGCGAGGCCCAGTTCCTGCTGCAGGTCGCTCATCAGGTTCACCACCTGCGCCTTGACCGAGACGTCGAGGGCGGAAACCGGCTCGTCGCAGATGATCAGGTCGGGGTCGGTGCCCAGCGCGCGGGCGATGCCGATGCGCTGCCGCTGCCCGCCGCTGAACTCGTGCGGATAGCGGGTCATGGCGTCGCGCGGCAGGCGCACCTTGTCCAGCACCGCGGCGACGCGGTCGGTGATCTCGCTGCCGCCGGAAACCATGCCGAAGTTCAGCATCGGCTCGGCAATGATCTCGCGCACGCGCAGGCGGGGATTCAGGCTGCTGAACGGGTCCTGGAAGACCACCTGCATGCGCTTGCGCAAGGGGCGCAGCTGCGGCACGGGCAGGTTGTCGATGCGCTTGCCGTCGATCAGCACCTCGCCGCCGGTCGGTTCGGTCAGGCGCAGGATCGTCTTGCCGACGGTCGTCTTGCCGCAGCCGGATTCGCCGACCAGCGACAGCGTCTCGCCCTTGGCCACGCTGAACGAGACGCCGTCGACGGCATAGACGTAGCCGACCGTGCCGCCCATCAGCCCGCCGCGGATGGCGTAGTGCTTCTTGAGGTTGTTCACCTCCAGGATGGGTGCGGCGCTCATGCCGCCATCCCCGCGACCGAGGCTTCCACGGGCGAATGGTGGCAGGCGGCGCTGTGGCCCGGCGCCTTCAGTTCGATCAGCGGTTCGGTGGTGCGGCAGATGTCGGTCACCAGCGGGCAGCGGCCGGCGAAGGAGCAGCCGACGATGGGCTTGCGCAAACTTGGCACCATGCCTGGGATTTCCGAGAGTTTGCTGCGCCCTTCCTCCTCCAGCGAGGAGCCGAGCTTCGGCACGGCGCCCAGGAGCCCGCGGGTATCGGGATGCCGCGGCGTCGCGAACAGCGCGCCCACCGGCGCTTCCTCGACCTTGCGGCCGGCATACATCACGACAACCCGCTCGGCCATTTCGGCGACCACGCCCAGGTCGTGGGTGATGAGAAGAATGGCCGCGCCCACGGTGCTTTTCAGCCCGCGCATGAGATCGAGGATCTGCGCCTGGATGGTGACATCCAGCGCGGTGGTCGGTTCGTCGGCGATCAGCAGTTGCGGGTTGCAGGCCAGCGCCATCGCGATCATCACCCGCTGGCGCATGCCGCCCGACAGCTGATGCGGATATTCGCGCACGCGCCGCTTCGCCTCGGGGATCTGCACCAGTTCCAGCATCTCGACCGCGCGCTTCTCGGCCGCATCCGCGCTCATGCCCTGGTGCAGCCTGAGCGTCTCGCCGATCTGGCGGCCCACCGTCAGCACCGGGTTCAGGCTGGTCATCGGCTCCTGGAAGATCATCGAGATCGAGTTGCCGCGGATCGCGCGCATCTCCTTCTCGGACAGCGCCAGCAGGTCGCGGCCCTGGACCAGGATTTCTCCGCCGTGCCGGCCGGGCGGCGTCGGCACCAGGCGCATGATGGAAAGGCTGGTCACGCTCTTGCCGCAGCCGCTTTCGCCCACCACCGCCAGCGTCTCGCCGGCGTCGATATGGAAACTGACGCCATCGACGGCACGGACAACGCCATCGATGGTGCGGAAATGCGTGCGGAGGCTCCGCACATCCAACAGCGGTCCGGCCAAGTTGGGCGATCCTCCGGTCATATGCGCTTCGCCAGCCGCGGGTCGAGCGCGTCGCGCAAGCCGTCGCCCAGCAGGTTCACCGCCAGCACCGTCACCGACAGGAAGGCGGCGGGGATGAACACGATATAGGGCGCGACCTGCCACAGCGCGCGCCCTTCGGCCATGATGTTGCCCCAGCTGGGCACGATGGGCGGCGTGCCGGCGCCGATGAAACTCAGGATCGCCTCGGTGATCATCGCACTCGCGCAGATATAGGTCGCCTGCACGGTCAAGGGCGCCAACGTGTTCGGCAGGATGTGCTTGAAGATGATCTTGTATGTCGGCGTGCCGGCGGCGATCGCGGCCTCGACATAGGGCTGCTCGCGCAGGCTGAGCACGACGCCGCGCACCATGCTAGAGACGCGCGGCACCTCCGCTATGGTGATCGCGATGATCACGTTCTGGACCGAGGCGCGGGTCAGCGCCATCAGCGCGATCGCCAGCAGGATGGGCGGGATGCTCATCAGCCCGTCCATCACCCGCATCACCACCGCATCCAGGATGCGGCTGAAGCCCGAGAACAGGCCGATCATCAGCCCGATGCCGGAGGCGAGGAAGGCCACCGAGATGCCGACGAACAGGCTGATGCGCGTGCCGTAGATCACGCGCGAATAGACGTCGCGCCCCAGCATGTCGGTGCCGAACCAGGCGTTGGCCGAGGGCCAGCGCACGCGGCGCGCCGGGGCCAGCGCCTGGGGATCGACGGTGAAAAGCAGGGGTGCTGTGATGGCCAGCAGGATCATCAGCCCCAGCAGGAAGCCGCCCAGCGCGATGGTGGGATGGCGGCGGATGAAGGTGCGCACGCGGCCCGTGGCGCGCACCGGCGCGAACAGGTCCGCCCGCCCATCCGCGGCCGGCATCGGCGGCGCCGCGACAGCGGCGGTGGCTGCGGGCGGGCTCAATAGCGGATCCTCGGGTCGAACACGGTGTACAGCAGGTCGATCAGCAGGTTCAGCAGCACGTAGACCGCGCTGAACAGCAGCACCACGCCCTGGATGACCGGATAGTCGCGCCGCAGGATGGCATCGACCACCAGCCGCCCCAGGCCCGGGATGGCGAAGACACTCTCGGTCACCACCGAGCCGCCGATCAGCAGCGCGATGCCGATGCCGATGACGGTGACGATCGGCACGGCGGCGTTCTTCAGCCCATGGATGAACAGCACGCCGCGGCTGCCCACGCCCTTGGCCTTGGCGGTGCGGACGTAA
>JADZDN010000417.1 GCA_020851015.1 Alphaproteobacteria bacterium
CGGGGCGTGGAAGCGCACCATGTCCTACCTGCACACCTCGCACTGGGCCTACAACCCGAACCTCAAGGACCCGACGCCCAATCCCGAGCTGGCGGCGAAGATGCTGGACGAGGCGGGCTGGAAGGTCGGCGCCGACGGCATCCGCGAGAAGGACGGCGTGAAGATGAAGTTCACCTGCTCCACGACCGCGGGCGTCCCGGCGCGCCAGGGCTGCCAGGCGCTGTTCCAGCAGAACTGGAAGAAGATCGGCGTCGACATGGAGATCAAGAACATGCCGGCCTCGGTCGTCTGGGGCGAGTACACCACGAAGTCCCAGTTCGACACGCTCTTGGTGGCGTGGGAGCCGACCGTCGGCATGGACCCCGACTACACGGCGCGCGCGCACTCCAAGCAGATCCCGGTCAAGAGCGGCTCGGGCTCGAACTACGTGCAGTACGAGAACGCCGAGGTCGACAAGCTCTTGGAGCAGGGCGTCAACGAGACCGACCAGGAGGCCCGCAGGAAGATCTACTGGCGGGTGCAGGAAATCCTGCACGAGGAGGTGCCCTTCGCGCCGCAGGCCGGTACCGCCCAGGGGCGGCTCAAGCGCAAGAACCTGCTGAACGACAAGCCGAACCAGTACGTGACCGACGCCACCTGGAACGTCCAGGACTGGAACTGGGCTTGATCTGACGACCCGGGGCGGCCGGTCCCCGGCGCGCGGGGTCCGGCCGTTTCGCTATGCGCCCTCCAGCGCCTGGGTCAGGTCGTCGAGCAGGTCCTCGGCGTCCTCCAGCCCGATGGAAAGGCGGATCAGGTCGTCGGTCACGCCGGCGGCCAGCGTGGTTTCCGGATGGACCTTCTGCCGCGCGCGGGTCAGGCTGGCCGGGTGCATGATCAGCGACTCGGCGTCGCCCAGGCTGACCGCGCGCGAGATCAGCTGCAGCCGGTCCATCATCCGGGCCGCGCCCGCGAAGCCGGATTTCAGCCCGAAGGCCATCATCGCGCTGCCCAGCGACATCTGCTTCTTCGCCACCGCGTATTCGCGCGAACCGGCCAGGAACGGGTAGCGGATCCAGGCGACCGTGGGATGCGCCGCCAGCATCTCGGCCACGGCGGCGGCGCTGGCGGCGTGCTGCTGCATGCGCAGCTTCAGCGTCTTCATGCCGCGCAGCACCAGGAACGCCGCCATCGGCGACAGGGTGGCGCCGGTGATGTAGCGCAGGCCGTTGCCGCGGATCTGCTCGATCGTCGCCGCATCGCCCAGCACCGCGCCGCCCAGCAGGTCGCCATGGCCGTTGATGTACTTGGTCAGCGAATGCAGCACCATGTCCGCGCCGTGCTCGATCGGCCGCTGCACGCAGGGCGAGGCGAAGGTGCTGTCGACGACGATGCGCACCCCGGTGGCGTGCGCCCGCCGGGCGATGGCCGCGATGTCGATCACCTCGGACGTCGGATTCACCGGCGTCTCGAAGTAGACCAGCTTGGTGCGCGGGGTCAGCGCGCCCTCGAGGTTCGCCGGATCGGTCAGGTCGACGGGCACGACCTTGATGCCGAAGCGGGGCAGGGCCTGGCGCGACAGCGTGTGGGTGTTGGAATAGAGCGTGCGGTTGACGACGATCTCATCGCCCTGCGACAGCAGCAGCGTGCCGACCGCGCCCATGCCCGAGGCGACGACGACGCAGGCCTCGGCGCCCTCCAGGTTCGCCAGCCGCGTCTCCAGCAGCGCCTGGGTGGGATTGGCCTCGCGGCCATAGAGATAACCCTCGCGCTCGTGCGCCATCACCGCCGCGGCATCCTCGATGCCCTCGAACGCGTAGGTCGAGGTCATGAAGATCGGCGGCGCGACCGAGCCCAGGAACTTCTTCGGCTCGTAGCCGTGATGAATCGCGCGGGTCTGGAATCCCGGCGGCCGGTTCTTGCCGTGCTTGGTCATGGTGATGCTCTTTCTTTCCAGGGGCGGGCGCCGTCAATCCGGCGGCAGGACCTCGCAACCATAGGCCGCGGCGGCATGCAGCAGCCAATCGACGAACGCCTCGGCGAGGGTGCTGGCGACGATCAACTCGTAGCTTGGCGTGCCGTCGAGCAGGCGCAGGACGCAATCGATGTGTCCGACCGGCGCCGCCGTTGCCTGGCCAGGCGCGAAGGCGCGGGGGTGAAGGTCGATCCGGCAGCCTGTCTCCAGCACCGCGCGCGCCATCGAGCCGGACAGGCGCAGAACGGACTTGCCGTGCGTCTGGTCCACCACGGCACCGGCATTGCCGACGGCGGCGCGGACGCCGCGCGCCAGGTCGCCTTCGATCAGATAGGGCGCGGTAAGCAACCAGGCATCGGGCTGGATCCAGATCGCCGTGAGGGTTGGCGACGACTCGCTTCGGCCGGCGGCCGGCAGCGCCAGACCGAATCCCTGGCGTATGGCAGCGGCCAGATCGGCGGCGCGTCCCCTGCGGGCCTGCAGTTGCACGACCGAGCGCCGGTACGCGCGCAGGGTGACCTGCGGCGATCCCGCGGCGCCGCGGCGCCCGGGCTTCAGCGCCTGCGCCAGGGGCGAGAGGGGCTCAGGCGCGGACACGGGCATTCTCGTGGTCCACGTGGTGGGGATGCGTCACCGCCACCTCCACGTATTCGTTGTAGAGCGGGAAGGCGGCGAACAGGCGCTTGCCATGCCAGGCCTCGCCGCCCGACAGCATGGCAAGCCCGATCCAGCAATCGAGCTCGACCGACGGCATGGCGCTGGTCACCCAGCCCAGGCTCTGGCCATCGTCCACCGTGACGACCAGATGGCTGCCGGCGCGTAGCCGGGCTTTCGGATCGACCGGCCGCAGCCCGACCAGGCGCGGGCGTTCCGCCGCAACGAGACCGGTACGCCCGGCCAGCACGCGGCCGACGAAATCGCCCTGCTTCTTCAGCATGCGCTCCAGGCCCAGGTCGCGGGCCGTCGTGTGGCCGCCAAGCTCGGCACCCGCCACGTGGCCCTTCTCGATGCGCAGGAGGCCCAGCGCCTCGACGCCATAGGGCGTGATGCCGTGCTCCGCGCCGGCGGCGACGATCGCTTCCCAGACCGGCTCGGCGAAACCTGCCGGGGTGGCGACCTCGTAGGCAAGCTCGCCGGAGAAGCTGATGCGGAACACCCGGACCGGGCAGCCGGCGACTTGCGCATCCCCAACCGCCATGAATGGGAAGGCGGCGTTGGCGAGATCGAGACCCTGCACGGCCTTGGCAAGCGCCAGCCGCGCTTTCGGGCCCGCGACCGACATCGACGCCCAATGGTCGGTGACCGCGCAGAACCGCACGTCCAGATCGGGCCATACCGTCTGGGCGTGGTATTCCATGTGTTCCAGCACGCGGGCGGCGTTGGCCGTGGTGGTGGTCATGAAGAAATGATCGTCCGCCAGGCGCGACGTGGTGCCGTCGTCGAACACGATCCCGTCCTCGCGCAGCATCAGCCCGTAGCGCGCCCGGCCGACCGGCAGGGTCGAAAAGGTGTTGGTGTAGAGCCGGTCCAGGAAAATGCCGGCATCCCTGCCCTGAACATCGATCTTGCCCAAGGTGGAGACGTCGCAGATGCCGACCGCGCGGCGCACGGCCCGCGCCTCGCGCAGGACCGACAGCCAGGCATCCTTCTCTTCGCCTGCCTGCGGATAATAGGCGGGCCGCATCCACATGCCCGCCTCCATGAAGCGCGCGCCGTGGCGCACATGCCACTGGTGCAGTGCGGTGCGGCGAACCGGTGCGAAATCCTTGCCGACCGCGTGGCCCGCGATCACGCCGAAGCTGACCGGCGACGCATAGGGGCGATAGGTGGGCAGGCCCACGGCGGCGATGGACTCGCCGCGCGCCTCGGCCAGCACGGCCGCGCCCACAAGGCCCCCGGTCTTTCCCTGGTCGGTCGCCATCGAATGCGTGGTGTAGCGCTTGGCGTGCTCGATATGCCCGTAGCCCTCGCGATGGGCGAGGCGGATATCCTCGGTCGTCACGTCGTTCTGCAGGTCGACGAAGGATTTGCCCGACGCCTTCACCTCCCAGAACGCCTCGAGCGGCGTCGAGGCGCGCGCGGCGGCACGTGGCAGCGCGATCGCGCCTATCTTGCCGAGGCCCAAAGCGGCGGCTGCCGCGCGGCCGGCCGCGGCCCCGTCGTCCGCGGCCTCGGCGATGCCGAAGATGCCCCGCGCCGCGCCGGCGGATCGCTGGCGCTGCACCGGCTGGCCGGGGACGAAGGCAGCAATCGCGTCACTCCATTCCAGCGGGGTGCGCGACTGGCTGGCCAGCTCGACCGCCGGGCTGTGGCCGCCGGACACGCAGAGAAGATCGGCGGCGAGGTCTTCGCTGTCCGCGCCGTTGCGGCGCGCCACCGTGACGCGCTGGACGCCGCGGCCAGCCCCCACGCCGGCGACGATGCTGCCGTTGCGCACCTCGATACCGGCGCGGCGCGCCTCGTCGGCGCGGGCGGCGGCAGGCCGCACATCGATGACCGCGGCAATCTCGACCCCGGCTTCGCGCAGCGCCAGGGCGGTGTCGTAAGCCTCGTCGTTGTTGGTGAACACGACGGCGCGCCTGCCCGCGGCAACGGCGAAGCGGCGAAGGTAGGCCAGCGCGGCGCCGGCCAGCATGACGCCGGGCCGGTCGTTGCCGGGAAACGCAATCAGCCGCTCGTGCGCGCCGGTCGCCAGCACGACCTCGCGCGCGCGGATCGTCCAGTAGCGCTGGCGCGGCTGGTGCGCCGGCGGCTCGGCCAGGTGGTCGGCCACCCGCTCGACGGCGCCCAGCACGTTGGAATCGTAGTAGCCGAATACCGCGGTGCGCGGCAGCAGCGTGACCTCGGCCTGGCGCGCGAGCGCGTTGACCGTTGCCGCCCGCCACTCCTCCTGCGCGGGGTCGAGCAGCAGGCCGCCGCCCAGCTCGAAATCCTGCTCGCACAGGATGACCCGCGCGCCGGCATCGGCTGCCACGCGCGCGGCGGCCAGCCCGGCCGGGCCCGATCCCACCACCAGCACGTCGCAATGCGCATGCCTGGTCTCGTAATGGTCGGGATCGGCTTCCCGCGCCGCCGAACCCAGGCCGGCCGACCGGCGGATCAGCGGCTCGTAGACCTTCTCCCAGAACGCGGCCGGCCACATGAAGGTCTTGTAGTAGAATCCGGCCGGCAGAAAGCGCGAGAGCAGCGAATTGACCGACAGGATGTCGAAGGCGAGGGACGGCCAGCGGTTCTGGCTGCGCGCCTCCAGCCCGTCGAACAGCTCGACGACCGGCATCGGCACGTTGGCTTCGCGCCGCGCGCCGGCGCGCAGCTCGACCAGCGCGCTCGGCTCCTCCGGCCCGGCGGTCAGGACGCCGCGCGGGCGATGGTACTTGAAGCTGCGCCCGACCAGCCGCGCGCCATTGGCCAGCAGGGCCGAGGCCAGCGTGTCGCCGGGATGGCCGACATAGGAGCGCCCGTCGAAGCTGAACCGCAGCCGGCCCGAACGATCGATCCGCCCGCCCGATGAAAGCCGGTGGCTCATGGCTTGGGCACCGTCACGGTGTCGCCGGCCTTGGCCGTGGCGCGGATCTCGTGCGTCAGCGTGTGGCGCAGCACCTTGATCCATTGCCGGCAGCCCGCCGCGTGGTGCCACCATTCGACATGCCAGCCGCGCGGATTCCCGCGCTCGTAGACATAGGCGTAGAACGCGTCGATCCCCGCGCCGGCTTCCGGCCGCCTGACCGTCGCGTCGCCGCGATAGGCGAACTCGATCTCGTCGCGGACGCCGCACCACGGGCAGTCGATGCGATGCATGGGCTTCGGCCTATTGCAGCCAGGGCGACGGGCCGGCGCCGCGCTCGTCGATCATCAGCCCCTCGCGGAAACGGCCGATCGTGAAATGCCGGTTGAAGTCGTGCGGCGCGTCCCTGGCGATGGTATGGGCGTGGCACCAGCCGGCCGCCGGCGTCGCCTTGAACCCGCCATAGCACCAGCCGCCGTCGATATAGAGGTTCTCGACCGGGGTGCGACAGATGATCGGCGAACCGTCCATCGTCATGTCCATGACGCCGCCCCATTGCCGCAGCACGCGCACGCGCGAGAGCGCGGGGATCATCGTCACGCCCGCGCTCCAGACGTGCTCGACCGTCGGCAGGTTGCCGCGCTGGGCATAGGAATTGTAGCCGTCGATGTTGCCGCCGAACACCAGCCCGCCCTTGTCCGATTGGCTGATGTAGAAGTGCCCGGCGCCGAAGGTGACGACGCAGCCGATCATCGGCTTGAGCGCTTCGCTGACGAAGGCCTGCAGCACGTGGCTTTCGATCGGCAGGTTGATGCCCGCCATCTGGGCCAGGCGTGAGGTGTTGCCGGCGACCGCCAGCCCCACCTTCTTCGCCCCGATGAAGCCGCGCGTCGTTTCGACGCCCTGCACCCGGTTGCCGGCGATGCGGATGCCCGTCACCTCGCAATGCTGGATGATGTCGACGCCGCGCCGGTCGGCGGCGCGCGCGAAGCCCCAGGCGACGGCATCGTGACGCGCCGTGCCGCCGCGGCGTTGCAGCAATCCGCCCATGACGGGGAAGCGGCCATTGTCCAGGTCGACCAGCGGCACCAGGGCGTGGACCTGGTCGCGGTCAAGCAGTTCGGCGTCGATGCCGCTCAAGCGCATGGAATTGCCGCGCCGCGCAAAGACCTGGCGCTGCGCGTCGGAATGGAACAGGCCGAGCACGCCGCGCTGGCTTACCATCGCGTTGAAATTGAGGTCCTGTTCCAGCCCCTCCCACAGTTTCAGCGACCACTCATAGAAATGGTGGTTCTGCGGAAACATGTAGTTCGAGCGGACGATGGTGGTATTCCGGCCGGTGTTGCCCAGGCCGATCGGGCCCTTTTCGACCACGGCCACGTTGGTGATGCCGTGCTCCTTGGCCAGATAGTAGGCGGCGGCAAGCCCGTGTCCCCCGCCGCCGACGATCACGACATCATAGGCTGGCTTGGGCGCTGGATCGCGCCAAGCGCGGGGCCAGGACCGGTGGCCGGTGAACGCGTTGACGAAAAGCTGGAACGCCGAATAGCGTGACATGGCCGAAACGGTGCGGACAGCGGAACGCGGCCAGACTAGAGCATGCATCGCTCGCGCACAAGCAAAGCCCGCGCGGATCCGCAGCCTGCGACATAGCTTCGCGGCATGGCGGCATTTGGTTTAGTGTCCGCCATCGACAACGAGAAGATCACAAGGGAGGGGTCATGTTCGAGTGCACCATCGCGGGCAGCCTGCCGAAGCCGTTCTGGCTTTCCGAGACCAACAAGCTGTGGCCGCAATGGAAGGTCCAGGGCAAGGAGCTGGATATCGCCAAGCGCGACGCCACCGTGTTCTGGCTGAAGGCCCAGGAAGATGCCGGCATCGACATCGTCAGCGACGGCGAGCAGTCGCGCCAGCATTTCGTGCACGGCTTCCTGGAATTCGTCGACGGCATCGACTTCGAGCACAAGGTCAAGATGGGCATCCGCAACAACCGCTACGACGCGATGGTGCCGAAGGTGGTGGCAAAGCTGCGGATGAAGGGCAGGGCGCACCAGACCGAGGCGCGGATCGCCCGCGCCCATACGCGCCAGAAGCTGAAGTTCACGATGCCCGGACCGATGACGATCATCGACACGATCGCCGACGAGTTCTACGGAGACCGCGTGAGGATGGCGATGGCGTTCGCCGATCTCCTCAACCAGGAGGCGCGCGCGCTTGAGGCCGACGGCGTCGACGTGATCCAGTTCGACGAGCCCGCCTTCAATGCTTTCACGAAGGAAGCCGCCACCTGGGGCATCGACGCGTTGCACCGGGCGATCGACGGGCTCAAATGCACGACGGCCGTGCATATCTGCTACGGCTATGGCATCAAGCAGAACATCGACTGGAAGCGGACACTGGGCAACGAATGGCGGCAATACGAGGAGTTCTTCCCCGCCCTCGCCAAGAGCCGCATCCAGCAGGTATCGCTGGAATGCACGCACTCGCGCGTGCCGGCGCAGATGATGGGGCTGCTCAAGGGCAAGGACGTGCTGGTCGGCGTGATCGACGTGGCCTCAGACGAGGTCGAGACGCCCGAGGAGGTCGCCGCCACGATCGGCCGCGCGCTGGAATTCGTGCCGAAGGAGCGTTTATTCCCCTGCACGAACTGCGGCCTGGCGCCGATGGACCGCGAAATCGCTTTGCGCAAGCTCGAGGCGCTGGGCGCCGGCACGCGACTGGCGCGCCAGCGGTTTTCCTGAAGCGTTTCGCGATTTGGGAACGCATGTTCGCGACCGCATCACCGCCGCCGCACAGCGCGGACACCCCTGATCCCCGCGCGCTGCGGCGGGTCGGCGATCCGCGGCTCGACGGGCTGTGGCGGCACTGGCTCGCCGCGCGCAAGGGCCGGCTTATGCCGGCGCGGCGGTCGATCGATCCCATCGCCATGCCGATGGCCCTGCCGCATCTCTTCCTCGACGATTTCCACGCCGATACCGGCCGGTTCCACTGCCGCCTCTCGGGCGAGGAGATCAACCTGGTCGTCGCCTGCGAGACGCGCCATCCCGCCCTGCCGCCGGCCGATTGGCAGCCGCCTTGAGGCGACCGGCTCACACGATGCGACGGGTGCGAAGATCGCGGATCGCCGCATCGCGATAGCCGAGTTCGGCCAAGACCGAATCGGTCTCCGCGCCCAATTCCGGCGCTGGCATGCGAAGCCGGCAAGGCGTGTCGGAGAACTTCAACGGAAACCCGTGCATGCGTACCGTCCCGCGGCCGGGATGCGGCACGTCGATGACCATCTGCTGGTGCAGCACTTGCGGATCGCGGAACACCTGGGCCAGGTCCAGCACCGGCCCGCAGGGAACGCCAGCCGCATTCAGATGCGCGATCCAATGGGCCTGGTTCTGGTGGCGGGTGACGGTCTCGACCTCCTGGCGCAGCGCGGCGCGGTTCTGCATGCGCAGCGCGTTCGTCAGGAAGCGCGGATCGTCGCGCAGCCGCTCCAGGTCCAGCGCCTTGAGCAGCCGGTCGTAGATGCCCACGTGGCTGGGAGCGATCGCGATCGGACCGTCGCTGGCCGCGTAGAGCCCGTAGGGCGCGACGAGCGGATGGTCGTTGCCCGTGCGCAAGGGGATCCGGCCGGTCGCCAGGTAGTTCGACGCCATGAAACTGAGGAAGCTGACCAGCCCGTCCAGCAGGCTGATGCCCACCCGCTGTCCCTTGCCCGAATTGCCGCGGCCATGCAGCGCGGCCACGATGCCCAGCGCGCCGTATAGGCCGGCGACAAGGTCGGAGATCGGTATGCCGGTGCGCTGCGGCTCGCTGCCCTCCTCGCCGTTCACGCTCATATAGCCGCTCATGGCCTGGGCGATGAAGTCGAAGGCCGGGCGCTGCGCATAGGGTCCGTCGGCGCCGAAGCCCGACACGCTGCCCACGACCAGGCGCGGGTTGAGCTTCTCCAGGCGTTCCGGCGGGAAGCCCATCTTCGCCAGCACGCCTGGCCGGTAGTTCTCGACCAGCACGTCGGACCGCTCGATCAGACGGGCCAGGATCTCCTTGCCCTCGTCGCTGCGCAGGTCGACGCTCAAGGAACGCTTGTTGCGGTTGTAGCTGGCGTAGTACCAGCTCATCCCATCGACCTTTACGCCCTGCTCGCGCAGGGGGTCGCCGTCGCCCGGCGGCTCGATCTTCACCACGTCGGCGCCGAGATCGGCCAGCAGCATGGAGCAGAAGGGACCCGATATGATCCGGGTAAGGTCGACGACGCGGACGCCGGTCAGCGGCATGGCGGGGCGTTCCCTGGGCGTTGGTTGCGATTGCCTTGCGGGCCGGGAACTGTAGCATAGCGCTGTGCGACGGGCGGCCGCCGGCCGCACAAGGATGGAGGCGCCGATGGTGCCACGGAAAGTTACGGTAACGGAAGTCGGCACGCGCGACGGGCTGCAAAGCGAGCCCAAATTCGTGCCGACGGCGGACAAGATCGCCTTGGTCAATGCGCTGACGCGGGCCGGCATCCGCCGCATCGAGGTCAGCTCCTTCGTCTCGCCCCGCGCGGTGCCGCAGATGGCCGACGCCGCCCAGGTGATGGCCGGCATCGAGCGGCCGGAGGGACTGGTGGCCGCCTGCCTGGTGCCGAACGCCAACGGCGCGCGCCGCGCCGCCGAGGCCAAGGTCGACGAGATGGTCGCCTTCGTGTCGGCGACGGAAAGCCACAACCAGGCCAACGTGAACCGCTCGATCGCCGAAAGTCTGGACGGCTTCCGCCAGGTCGCGGAGATCGCGCGCGCGCAGGGGATCGCGGTGCATGGCGCCATCGCGGTCGCCTTCGGATGCCCGTTCGACGGCGACGTGCCGTTCGCCCAGGTGGTCGGCATCGTCGGCAAGCTGCATGCGCTGGGCGTGCGCGAACTCACGCTGGGCGACACGACGGGGATGGCCACGCCGCCGATCGCGACGGGCTTGTGCAAGGCCATCCAGGATGCGCATCCCGACATGCACATCACGCTGCATTTCCACAATACGCGCGGCGTCGGCCTCGCCAACGTGATGGCGGGGCTTCACGCGGGGATCGACAGCTATGAATCGTCGCTCGGCGGCCTCGGCGGCTGTCCGTTCGCGCCGGGCGCGACCGGCAACATCTGCACCGAGGACCTGGTCTACCTGCTGCACGAGATGGGCATCGAAACCGGCATCGACCTTGCCGCCCTGGTGGCGGCCGCGAAGCGCGTCGAAGCCCTGGTGGGCCATCCCGTACCGGGCCAGGTGATGAAGGCCGGCCCGCGCCTCCGGCGATATGCGATCGACGCGGTGCGCAGGGCGGTCGGCTAGCCGCGCGGCTACTGGAGCGGCGGCGACAGAATCCAGACCACCTGGGTCGTGCGCTCGCTTGCGTTGGCGTAGCGGTGCGGATCGCTGCTGGAAAAGCGGAAACTGTCGCCCTGATTGACGACGAACTGGTCGTCGCCCA
Source organism: Alphaproteobacteria bacterium (assembly GCA_020851015.1). Next base: position 10,909 of record JADZDN010000417.1, read on the forward strand.
CCCTCAGTTCGAGCGCCCCGGTCAGCACCAGCCCCGCTTCCTGGCCGCGATGCTGGTGCGCCGGTCCGGAATCGAAGCCCGGCTCCAGCGTCAGCAGCAGAAGCTCGATATCGCCCGAAAGGTCGGGCGTCAGCAGCTCCATCGCCACCAGCTCGTGGGTTGCGGCGGTGGCCAGGCGCAACTGTCGGCGATCCTCGCGGCGAACGATCGTCTCGCGCTCCGACGGCCTGCCGCCGCCTTGCGGGTGGAAGAACCATCCGACCGGCACGCCCAGCGCGTCGCCCAGCTTGCGCAGCGACTTGATGGAGGGCGAGGCAAGGCCGCGCTCGATCTGGCTGACCATCCCGATCGACAGCCCGGCGGCCTCGGCCACCTGCACCAGCGACATTTGCTTGGCCTTGCGCAGCGATCGGAGCTGGATGCCCATCCAGAGATCGGCAACCTTGCCGGGGGCCGGCGCGGCGGGGGCATCGCGGCGCGGAACCGGCATGGATCGCGCGATGGCGCTCGAAGGGCGACGCTTGGCGGCGGGGCGGGCCATGGCGTTTCGCTTCCGGCTGACTGCGGGTCAGTCATATTAAAAATTTCAACATCGAATTTCAATATTATTGCAATGACCGAAGCGCCATGCCAGGATCGCCAGCCGTGACGCATCGGGGGGCGGGGACGAACATGGCGGCGCGTGCGCAGATCGGCGTCGATATCGGGGGCACGTTCACCGACGTGGTGTGCCGCCTGGCCGACGGCACCATGCGGTTCGTCAAGCTGCCGACCACGCGCAAGGACGAGAGCCAGGCCGTGCTGCAGTCGATCGCGCTGATGGCGCGCGACTGGGGCGTCAAGGCCGCGGACATCGCGCGCTTCACCCACGGGACCACCGTTGCGACAAACGCCGTGCTCGAGCGCAAGGGCGCGCGCATCGGCATCATCACCACCAAGGGATTCCGCGACGTGCTGGAGATCGGGCGCCAGATGCGCCACCAGATGTACAACGTCGTGCTGGAATCGGAGACGCCGTCGTTCCTGGCGCCCGGCGCGCGGCGCAAGGAGGTGCCGGAGCGCGTGGCGGCGGACGGTACGGTGCTGGAGCCGCTCGACGAGGCGGCGGTGAAGCGCGCGGCGGACGAGCTGGTCAAGGACGGCGTCGAGGCGATCGCGATCTGTTTCCTCTTTTCCTTCCGCAATCCCGCGCACGAGAAGCGCGCCCGCGCGGTCGTGCAGGCGGCCTATCCCGAGATGATGACCGCCGTCTCGCACGAGGTCGACCCGGCCTTTCGCGAATACGAGCGCACGGTCGTCACCGCCTTCGACGCCTATGTGAAGCCGGTGATCGACCGCTATCTGGCGCGGCTGGAGAAGGGGCTGTCGGGCGAAGGCGTGCCGGCGCCGCTGCAGGTCATGCAGTCGCGCGGCGGGCTGATGGTCAGCGAGGTCGCGCGCCAGCGTCCGGTGCGCCTGTTCCTGTCCGGTCCGGCGGCGGGCGTGATCGGCGCGCGCCTGGCCGGCGCCTCGGCCGGGGCGGAGGACCTGATCACGGTCGATATCGGCGGCACGAGCTGCGACATCGCGCTGATCAGCAAGGGCAAGGCGCTGATCCGCTCGGACGGCTTGATCGACGGCTATCCCGTGCGCGTCGCCATGGTCGACGTCAACTCGATCGGCGCGGGCGGCGGCTCGATCGCCTGGATCGACCGCGGCGGGGGTCTGCGCGTCGGCCCGCAATCGGCGGGATCGGAGCCGGGCCCGGCCTGCTACGGCCGCGGCGGCGACAAGCCCACCGTCACCGATGCGTCGGTCGTGCTGGGCTACGTCAATCCCGACTTCTTCGCCGGCGGCTCGTTGAAGCTGAAGCCCGAGCTCGCGCACCGCATCATCGCCGACAAGGTCGCCAAGCCGCTCGGCATGACCTTGGAGCAGGCGGCGCTCGGCATCCATCGCGTGCTCAACGCCCAGATGGCCGAAGGGATCCGCCTGGTCTCGATCCGCCAGGGGCTCGACCCGCGCAAGTTCGCCCTGCTGCCGCTGGGCGGCGGCGGCGCGGTGCATGCGACGGCCCTGGCGCGCGACCTCAACATCGCCCGCGTCGTGGTGCCGCGCACGCCGGGCGTGCTCTCGGCCGCGGGCCTGCTGGCCGCGCCCGTGGAGCACGAGGTATCCGCCGCCTTCGGCCGGGCGCTCGCCGACACCAAGCCCGGCGATCTGCGCCAGGCGTTCACCGCGCTCGACCGGGATTGCGTCGCCCTGATGGCCAAGGAGCGGCTGAACGGCGAGGCGGTCACCATCCAGTATTCCGCCGATGTCTGCTACATCGGGCAGTCCTATACCCTGGAGATTCCGCTGCGCCTGGATGCGCCCGATCCGATGGCGCGTCTGTACGACGATTTCCTCGAAAACCATGACCGCGTCTACGGCCATGCCACGCGGGTGCCGGCGCGGATCGTCAACCTGCGCAGCGTGCACCAGGCCGGCGGCCTCGATCGCATCGACGGCGGCGCCTTCAAGCCGGCGGCCGGCGCGCCCCTGAAGGCCAAGCGACCGGTCCTGACGGCCGGCGCCACGGGCTTCGCCGAGACCGCGATCTACGAGCGCATGGCCATGCCGGCGGGGTTCACGTTCCAGGGCCCGGCGATCGTCGAGCAGACCGACACGACCACGCTGGTCGAGCCGGGCTGGTCGGGCGCGGTGGACAAGGTCGGCAACCTGATCCTGACCTGGGAAGGAGCCTGAACGATGGGCCAGCGCATTGCGAATGCCCAGCTCGACCCGATCACGGTCGAGGTCGTGCGGCACAAGATCGAGGGCATCGCCAACGAGATGGAATCGACGCTGCTGCGCAGTTCCTTCTCGCCGATCGTCAAGGAAGGGCTCGACGCGTCCGCCGCGCTGTTCTCGATCGCCGGCGAGACGCTGGCCCAGGCCTGCGCCGTGCCGATCCACCTCGCCACCCTCATCCCGATCGTGGAGACCCTGCTGAAGGAGTATCCGCTCGACGTGATGAAGGATGGCGACATCTACATCATGAACGACCCTTACCTGGGCGGCACGCACCTGCCGGACATCGCGCTGGTGATGCCCATCTTCTACAAGGGCCGGCCGATCGCGCTGTCCGCGGCGATGACGCACCACCAGGACGTGGGCGGCATGACGCCGGGGTCGATCCCGACGAACGCCACCGAGATCTACCAGGAGGGATTCCGCATCCCGCCGCTGAAGCTGCGCGACGCCGGCGTGATGAACGACACGCTGGTCAAGCTGCTGCGGCTCAACGTGCGCATTCCCGACACGGTGATGGGCGATATCAACGGCCAGATCGCGGGCTGCATGATCGGGGCGCGGCGCATGGTCGACCTGGCCGACAACTATGGCCACAACCACCTGCACGCGATCTTCCAGGAGCTGCTCGACCGGTCCGAGGCGATGACGCGCGACGCGCTGCGCCAGATCCCGCCGGGCACCTACCGCTACCACGATTTCCTGGACAATGACGGGATCGAGCTGGACCGGCGCATCCGCATCGAGGTGGCGGTCACGGTCAAGGACGGCGCGATCCACTGCGACTTCGAAGGCACCAGCCGGCAGCTCAAGGGGCCGTTCAACGTCGTGAAGTCGGGCAGCCAGGCGGCGGCCTATTTCTCGGTGCGCGCGCTGACCGATCCCAGCATCCCGACCACTGCCGGCTGCTTCCGGCCGGTCAGCTTGAACCTGCCGAAGGGCACGTTGGTGAACCCCGAGGAGCCCGCGCCGGTCGGTTCGCGCACCGCGACGATCAAGCGCATCACCGGCTGCATCCTGGGCGCGTTCAAGGACGTGATGCCGGAGAAGGTGCCGGCCGATTCCGCGGGCGAACTGCTGACGCTGGCATTCGGGGGGCGCAAGCCGGACGGCAGCGGCAATTTCGTCGTCGGCGAGTTGATCGCCGGCGGCAGCGGCGGCAGCATCGGCGCCGACGGCGCGGACGTGATCGAGACCGATGCGACCAACTGCATGAACCTGCCCGCCGAGGCGCTGGAGATGGAAGCGCCGCTGCGGGTCACGCGCATGGAGCTGCGCAAGGACTCCGGCGGGCCGGGCACGCGTCGCGGCGGGCTCGGCATCGTCAAGGAGATCGAGGTGCTGGAGGTCGAGACGACGCTGACCCATCGCGGCGAGCGGCATTTCTGCCCCGCCTCGGGCTCGCGCGGCGGGATGTCCGGCGCGCCGGCCCATTCGGTCATCCGCCATGCCGACGGCAGCGAGGAGACCGTGCGCTCGAAGCTGGTGACGTCGCTCAAGCCGGGCGACCGGGTGATGGTCGAGACCGCGGGCGGCGGCGGCTACGGCGATCCGCGCAAGCGCGATCCCGAGCTGGTCAAGGCCGATGTGGCGAACGGCAAGGTTAGCGCGGGCGCGGCAGCGAAGATTTACGGAATCAATACCTGAGCGTGAGACGAGGGGGAGTGAAGCGATGCGCAAGACGATGCTGAGAACGGCCCTGGTGGGCCTGGCCGCGGCGATGGCGGTGCTGGCGGGCGCCGGCGAGGCGGCCGCGCAGACGAACTGGAAGATGCATATCGTATGGGTGCCGGCGCGGCCGGAAGCCCAGGACTACAAGAAGTTCGCCGACATGGTGAACGAGAAGGCCAAGGGCAAGCTGAAGATCGAGCTTTTCGCCGGCGGGTCGCTCGGCGTCAAGGACATCGACATGCTGCGGATCCTGCCGGCGGGCAACGTGATCCAGATCGCCGGCCTCTATCCCGGCTACATGAC
>JADZDN010000418.1 GCA_020851015.1 Alphaproteobacteria bacterium
GCCGCCAAGGTTCCGATCGCGGCGGCCACGGCGGCGGCGAGCAGGCCGATCATCGCGTACTCCACCAGGAAGGCCATGCCGACCTCGCGGCGCGTGGCGCCCAACACCTTCAGCACCCCCGCGTCGTAGACGCGCCGGCGGTGCCCGGCCGCGACAGCGCCGGCCAGCACCAGCGCGCCGACCGCGATCGTGATGCCGGCGGTCAGCCGGACCGCGATGCCGACCTGCGACACCAGCCGCGCCGCCGCCTCCAGCGCGTCGCGCACGCGCACCGCGGAGACGTTGGGAAAGCGGTCGGTGACGGCCTTGAACAGCGCCTCCTCCTGCGCGGCGTCCGCATGGGCGGCGGCGAGATGCGTGTGGGGCGCGGCCTCCAGCACGCCGGGCGCGAAGATCAGCACGAAGTTCATCGTCAGGTCGCCCCAGTCGATCGCGCGCAGGTTGGCGATCCTGGCCGTGATCTCGCGCCCCAGCACGTTGACCGTCAGCGTGTCGCCCACGCCCAGGTTCATCCCCCGCGCGGCCTCGGCGTCGAACGATACCAGCGGCGGGCCGCTGTAGTCGGCCGGCCACCACTCGCCCGCGACCAGGCGCGTCTTCGGCGGCATGGCGGCGGCGTAGGTGAGCGCCCGGTCGCCGCGCAGCACCCACGAAACATCCGGGCGGACAGGGCGCGTGTCGGCGGACTCGCCGTTCAGCTTGACGATGCGCGCGCGCACCGTCGGCACGCGCTGCACGTCGCCCGCGCCGGTCGCCGCCACGGTGCGGTCGAAGTCGGCCACCTGGTCCGGCTGGATGTCGATGAAGTAGAAGCTGGGCGCCGCGGTGGGCAGGCGCTCGGTGATCTGCCGGCCGATATTGCCCTCGACCAGGGCCACCGCCACCAGCACGCTCAAGCCCATGCCGAGCGACACCAGCACGCTGGCCGTGGGCGCGGCGGGACGGTGCACATTGGCCAGCGCCAGGCGCAACACCGGCCGGCGCGGGCGCGGCAAGGCCGAGGTCAGTTTCACCAGCGCCCAGGCGATCAGCCGGAAGCCGGCGAGGCTGGCGATGGCGCCGGCGACGAACCACACCGCCACCCGCTTGTCGACCGACCAGGCGATCGCCAGCGCCGCCAGCGCCAGGGCGGCGACCGCGGTCAGCACGACGTAGCCCAGGCGCGGCCAGCGCCGCGCGGGCGCGATCAGGTCGCGGAACAGCGCGGCCGCCGGCACCTCGCGCGCGGCCGCCAAGGGCCAGACCTAGAAGGCGAGCTCCGAGACCAGGCCGAAGGCGCCGGCAAGCAGCAGCGGCGCGGGATAGACGGCGACGCGCGCCGCCACCGGCAACTTGTCGGCCAGGATCGGCGCCGCCAGCATCGGCACCGCCGCGCCCAGCACGATGCCGATCAGCGCGCCCAGCGCCGCCAGCGCCAGGACCTGCAGCAGCCCGGCGAGAAACACCAGCCGGCCCGGCGCGCCCAGGCACTTGTAGGTGGCGATCGTCGCCACCTTGCCGTCGAGATGGCTCTTGACCGCGTTGCCCACGCCGACGCCGCCCACCAGCAGCGCGGTCAGCCCGACCAGCGTCAGGAACAGGGTCAGGCGGTCGATGAAGCGCTGCGCCCCGGCATCGGCCTGGGCATGGCTGCGCATGCGCCAGCCCGCCTGCGGGAAGCGCTTGGCGGTATCCTCGAGGAACGCGCCGGCGTCCTGTCCGGCCGGCAGCGCCAGGCGATAGGCGTAGTAGACCAGGCTGCCGGGCTGCAGCAGCTGCGTCGCGGCCAGCGCCTGCTCAGCGATCATCACGCGCGGGCCGAAGCGGAACAGGCTGGTGCCCTTGTCGGGCTCGTGCTCGATCGTGGCGCGCAGCTCGAGCTCGATCTCGCCGAGCTGCAAGCGGTCGCCCGGCCTGACGCCCAGCCGCGCGGCGATGTCGGGATCGGCCACCGCGCCCCAGCGCCCGTCGCGCAGCGCCAGCGCGTCGGCCAGCCGCATGCCGCCGCTCAAGCCAACCGCGCCATAGAGCGGATAGGCGCCGTCCACGGCCTTCAGCTCAACGATGTTCCGGCGCGTGGCGCCCCCGGCGCCCGCGCGCGCCATGGCGCGCAGCTCGGTCTCCTCGGACAATCGGCCCGCACGCGCGATCCACGCGCGCTCGGCCGGATCGGCCGGGCGGTGGGTCAGGCGCAATTCGACGTCACCGCCCAAGAGCAGCCGCGCGTCGGCCTTGAGCCCGGCGTCGATCGCGCGGCCCAGCGAGCCGACCCCCGCGATCACCGCAACGCCGATCGCCAGGCACGCCAGGAAGACGCGGAAGCCGCGCACGCCGCCGCGCAGCTCGCGCCGCGCCATGCGCGCGGCCTGCGCGAGGATCGCGAGCGCCATGCTCTCAGCCCGCCGCGCGCCGCGGCGATGCGGCGACACGCGTGTCCTCGGCGATGCGCCCGTCCTGGATGCGCACGATGCGCCCGCAGCGCTCGGCCAGCTCGGGATCGTGCGTGATCAGCAGCAGCGAGGTGCCGTGCCGCTGGCGCAGGTCGAACAGCAGGTCGATGATCTGGTGCCCGGTCGCCTGGTCGAGATTGCCTGTGGGCTCGTCCGCCAAGAGCAGCCGGGGATGCACCGCGAAGGCGCGGGCCAGCGCCACGCGCTGCTGCTCGCCGCCCGAGAGCTGGCCCGGATAGTGGGTCAGCCGATGCGAAAGCCCCACCTGCCCCAGCGCCTCGCCGGCGCGCGCGAAGGCGTCGGTGCGGCCCGCGAACTCCAGCGGGATGGCGACGTTCTCCAGCGCCGTCATCGTGGGCACCAGGTGGAAGGACTGGAACACGATCCCCACATGATCGCGGCGGAAGCGCGCAAGCGCGTCCTCGTCGAGCGTCAGCAGGTCGTGGCCGGCGACGCGGATGCGTCCCGCGCTCGGCCGCTCGAGCCCGGCCGTGACCATCATCAGCGTGGATTTGCCCGAACCCGAGGGACCGACGATGCCCACCGTCTCGCCCGCCCGCACCTGGAACGAAATGCCGCGCAGGATGTTGACCGCGCCGGCCGTGCTCGACAGTGTAAGATGCACGTCGTCCAGAAGGACGATCGGATCAGAGGTGTTGCCAGTGTCGCCGGAAGCTTCGTTCATCAGGATCGCCCGCCCCTTCGCGCTGCGGCGAGCGCTCGCCTTTGCGGCCGCTCGTTGGTCGAAGACCCTTGTGCGATATGGCCTGGTCCTGGCGCTTGTCAATGCCGCGACGCTACCGGTGGCCGTCGCCGAGACGCGCATCCTGGCGCTGGGCGACAGCCTGACCGCCGGCTACGGCCTGCCCGCCGGCCAGGGCTTCACCGTCCAGCTCGAACAGGCGCTGAAGGCCAAGGGGCTGGACGTGCGCGTGCTGAACGCCGGCGTATCCGGCGACACCACCGCCGGCGGCCTGGCGCGGCTGGACTGGGCGCTGGGCGACAAGCCCGACGCCGCCATCGTCGCGCTGGGCGCCAACGACATGCTGCGCGGCCTCGACCCCGCGCGGGCCGAGCAGAACCTGGATGCGATTCTAGGCAAATTGAAGGCGCGCGGCGTGCCGGTGCTGCTGGCGGGCATGCGCGCGTCGCCGAATCTGGGCCGCGACTATGCCGGCCGGTTCGACGCGATCTATCCCGAGCTGTCGCGGAAACACGGCGTCGCGCTGTACCCGTTCTTCCTCGACGGCGTGGCCGGGATCGCGGCCTTGAACCAGCCCGACGGCATGCACCCCACCGCCGAGGGGATCGGCGCGATGGTCCAGCGCATCCTGCCCTATGTCGAGCGCCTGGTCGGCCAGGCGCGGCAGGCGGGCTAGGCGGGACGGTGCGACCATGCACGACATCCGCCACGCCCACGCCGCCGCTTCCGACTGGCGGGCCGGGATCGCGCATTGCCTCAACGACATGGGGCCGCTTGGGCCTGCGCATCGCCTGGGCTTCCTCTATGTCGCCGACCGCTTTGCCGGCGAGCTCGACGACATCGCGACGGTGCTGAAGGAAGTGACCGGCGTGCGCGACTGGGTCGGCACCGCCGGCATCGGCGTGCTGGCGACCGGCCACGAGTACTACGACGAGCCGGCCCTGGCGATGATGGTGGCGGCCTGCGATCCCGACGAATACCGGCTGCTGCCGAAGCTCGAGCACGATACGCGCCCGCTCAAGCAGGCGCACCAGCGCTGGATGGAGCATCGCCATCCCACCGTGGCGCTGGTCCATGCCGATCCGCGCGCCAACCAGCTGCCCGCGCTGGTTTCGGCGCTGGCCGAGGACCTGGGCTTCGTGGTGGGCGGATTGACCGCCTCGCGCGGCGGGTTCCCGCAGCTCGCCGGCAAGGTGACGGAAGGCGGCCTGTCGGGCGTGATGTTCGCCGGCGACGTGGCGGTCGCGACGGGACTGACCCAGGGCTGCTCGCCGATCGGGCCGATCCGGCGCATCACCGAATGCGCGGACAACGTGATCCAGACGATCGACGGCCGCCCGGCGCTCGACGTGTTCAAGGAGGATATCGGCGAATTGCTGGCGCGCGACCTGCGCCGCGTCGCCGGCTACATCCACGCCGCGCTGCCCGTGCCGGGATCGGATACCGGCGACTACATGGTGCGCAACCTGACCGGCATCGATCCCAAGCGCGGGCTGGTGGCGATCGGCGCCACCGTCGCCACCGGCGATCCGATCCTGTTCGTGCGCCGCGACCAGGCCGCCGCCGAGCAGGACCTCGACCGCATGCTGAAGCAGATCAAGCAGCGCGCGAAGTCGACGCCCAAGGGCGGCATCTACGTCTCCTGCGTCGCGCGGGGGCCCAACCTGTTCGGCAAGGACTCGCAGGAGCTGAAGCGCATCAACGACGCGCTGGGCGATTTCCCGCTGGTGGGATTCTTCGCCAACGGCGAGATTTCCCACAACAGGCTTTACGGATATACCGGGGTGCTGACGCTGTTCGTCTAGACGCGCCGTCCCCCGGCGCCGACCCAACCCTTCCGTCCGCTTCGGAGTTTTCATGCAGTATCGCAGCCTCGGCCGCAGCGGCATCACCGTCAGTTCCGTGTGCCTGGGCACCATGACCTTCGGCGAGCAGACCGGCGAGCAGGAATCGCATCGCGTGATGGACCTGGCGCGCGACGGCGGCGTCACCTTCTTCGACGCGGCCGAGGTGTATCCCGTGCCGCAGCGCGCCGAGACCTATGGCGACAGCGAACGCCATGTCGGGCGCTGGGTGAAGGCGCGCGGCGGGCGCGACAAGCTGGTGCTGGCGACCAAGGTCGTGGGCCGTAGCAGTGGACGCCTGCCCTATGTGCGCGGCGGCACCACCCGGCTGGACCGCCGCCACATCACCGAGGCGGTCGTGGGCAGCCTGAAGCGCCTGGAGACCGACTATATCGACCTCTACCAGACCCACTTCCCCGAGCGGCAGACCAACACCTTCGAGAAGCTGGGCTACAGGCACGAGCCCAAGGACGACCCGATCCCGCTGGAGGAGACGCTGGGCGTGCTAGCGGACCTCAAGCAGGCCGGCAAGATCCGCGCCTTCGGCGCGTCGAACGAGACGCCCTGGGGCCTGATGACGCTGCTGCGCAAGGCCGAGGAGAACCCCGCCTTGCCGCGCTGCGCCGCGGTGCAGAACCCCTACAGCCTGCTGAGCCGCGGCTTCGATGTCGGCTTGGCCGAGGTTTCGATCCGCGAGGACTGTCCGCTGATGGCCTACTCGCCGCTCGCCTTCGGCCTGTTGACCGGCAAATACCTGGAAGCGGGCGGCGGCCCGTCCGACGCGCGGCTCAATGCCTATCCGAAGAACCCGCCCTGGCTGCGCTACCGCTGGCCGCGCGCCCAGGCCGGCAGCCGGGCCTATGTCGACCTGGCCCGCAAGCACGGATTGTCGCCCGCCGGCATGGCGCTAGCCTATACGATGACGCGGCCGTTCGTGGCATCGACCATCGTCGGCGCGCGGACCGCCGAGCAGTTGCAGGAGAACCTCGCGCTGGCCGAGTCGACCAGGCTGAGCCCGGCGGTGCTGGAAGGGATCGAGGCGATCCACGCCGAGAACCCCAACCCGGTGTTGCGCTAGGCAGCCACGCGAAAGAGGAAGCGCGTCAATGATCCGGCTGTTCGTCGGCCTTGCCCTGCCGCAGGAGGTCCGCCAGCGCCTGTCGTTCCTCACCGGCGGCGTGCCCGGCGCGCGCTGGGACCCGCCCGAGAACTACCACATCACGCTGCGCTTCATCGGCGAGGTGGAGATGGGCCAGGCCGAGGACATCGACGCCGAATTGCAGCGCATCCAGGTGCCCGAATTCGCGGTGACGCTCGCCTCGGTCGACCATTTCGGTCCGCCCGAAAAGGCGCGGGTGCTCTATGCGGGGGTCGAGCGCAGCGAGTTGCTGCTGCGCCTGCAGGGCAAGGTCGAGAACGGCGTGCAGCGCGCGGGCCTGCCGCCCGAGCAGCGCAAGTTCGTCCCGCATGTCACGCTGGCGCGGCTGAAGGATGCCCCAGTCCAGCGCATCCTGGCCTTCCGCGAGTCGCACAGCCTGTTCCGCGCCGGCCCGGTCCCTGTCGGCGAGTTCGCGCTCTACTCCAGCCATCCCGGCAAGGGCCACTCGGTCTACCGCGAGGAGGCGACCTACCCGCTTGGCGGGGGGTGAGAGGTTGCTCAAGCCCGGGTGCGAGAACGGAATCGAATCACCACCTCGTCCGGACCTCCACGATCACCGGCAGATGGTCCGACCCCAGCGCGGGGCCGGTTCGGGCGCGGCTTGGCGCCAACGACGGATCGACCAGTGCATGGTCGATCGCGATCCGGCCGGGAAACGGCAGGATCGATGGCCAGGTGCCTTCGATGCCGCCCAGCCGGACAACGCCGCCGCGGCGCGCAAGGCCGGTCAGCACCGCGCCCCACGGCACGGCATTGAGGTCGCCCAGCACCAGCTTGCGCCCCGGGACCGCCGCCACGCGCCCGGCCAGCCGCTCCGCCTGGGCCCATTGCGTGCCGAGCGGTCCATAGAACGGGCGCGCCAGGTGCGTGCCGAACAGCGTCAGCGGCCCGTCGGCCAGCGCGAATCGCGCCTCGAGCAGCGGCAGGTCGATGCCGCGGTCCATGTCCAGCCGCAAGCCCTGCCAGGGTATCTTCGCGAAGATCGCCAGATCGCATCGCCGCAGGGCCGTGCAATCCGCCCGAAAGGGATAGCGTCCCTCCAGCGCCTTCAGGGCGACGCGCCAGGCGGGCGTGACCTCGACCAGCGACACGATGTCGGCGTCCTCGGCCTCCAGGAATTGGATCGTCCGGGCGTAGTCGCGATTGCGATTCGAGAGATTGAGGTGGATCGCTTTCAGGCCCGCGGCCGGATGGGCGGCTTGGCGGGCGCCGGCCGCGGCGGCCAGCGACGCCAGCGCCGGCTGGGCCGCTTCCGCGCCGCCCGCCGCGGCATGGGGGCGGAGCTGGACGAACTGGGCGGCAAGGCACAGACCGAGGGCAGCACAGGCCGCCCAATGCCGGCGCAGCATGGCAATGGCGAGCGCCAGCAGCGTCGCGGCCGCAGCCTGCAACAGGAACTGCGCGACGAGGTCGATCAGCGGGTGCAGCCGCGCCAGCGGCGGCGCCAGGCTCAAGGCGGCGAGCGCGGCGGTGACGGCCCCCGCCAGGAACGATCGCCGACGCTTGGCCGCTGGCGGCGCCACTTGCATCGATTCATGCCGCATGCGGGGCGTGTCCATAGCCGGCGATTGCGGCCGGACCGTGGCGCGGCCGGGTTGTGGCGCATGGCGGGTTGCGTATAGGCTCCCCGCGCCAATTCGGGAGGGAAGGGGTCCATGGCCGCACGCCGCAAGAAGCCGGAGGAACTGCGCAGCCACCGCTGGTACGGGGTCGACGACCTCAGGTCCTTCGGCCATCGCTCGCGCATCAAGCAGATGGGCTATGCCAGCGAGGACTACGCCGGCAAGCCGATCATCGGCATCGTCAACACCTGGAGCGACATCAACCAGTGCCACGCCCATCTGCGCGTGCGCGCGGAGGAGGTGAAGCGCGGCGTGTGGCAGGCCGGCGGCTTCCCGATCGAACTGCCGGCGATCAGCCTCTCGGAGCCGGTGGTGAAACCCACCACCATGCTCTACCGCAATTTCCTGGCGATGGAGACCGAGGAGCTGCTGCGCTCGCATCCCTGCGACGGCGCGGTGCTGCTGGGCGGCTGCGACAAGACCACGCCCGGGCTGATCATGGGCGCGCTCAGCATGGATATCCCGGCGATCTTCGTGCCGGCCGGGCCGATGCTGCGCGGGATGTGGCGCGGCAAGCCCTTGGGCAGCGGCAGCGACACCTGGAAGTACTGGGCGGAACTCCGCGCCGGCACGATCACGCGCGACGACTGGGGCGAGATCGAGAACGGCATCTCGCGCAGCTTCGGCACCTGCATGACCATGGGCACGGCCGCCACCATGATGTCGATCGCCGAGACGCTGGGTTTCACGCTTCCCGGCGCGTCGTCGATCCCCGCGCCCGATTCCAGCCATCCCCGCATGGCCACGGCCAGCGGTCGGCGCATCGTCGAGATGGTGTGGGAGGACATGAAGCCGTCGGACATCGTAAGCCGCGCCTCGTTCGACAATGCCATCACCGTCGATATGGCCGTCGGCGGCTCGACCAACGCCGTCGTGCACATCCTGGCGATGGCGGGCCGCGCGGGCATCAAGCTGACGCTCGACGACCTCGACGTCATCGCCAAGCGCGTGCCGGTGATCGCCAACGTGCGCCCGTCGGGCGCCTACCTGATGGAGGACTTCTACTACGCCGGCGGGTTGCGCCCGCTGATCGCCCAGCTCGGCTCGCTGATCGACGGCGGCGCGCGCACGGTCAACGGCAAGTCGATCGGCGAGAACGTGAAGGGTCAGCAGATCTGGAACGACGACGTGATCCGCTCGCTGAACAACCCGGTGTCGAACGCGGGCGCGCTCGCGGTGCTGCGCGGCAACCTGGCGCCCGACGGCGCGGTCATCAAGCCCAGCGCCGCCGATCCCCAGCTCTTGAAGCACAGCGGCCCGGCCGTGGTGTTCAAGGACTACAACGACATGGCCGCGAGGCTGGACTCGCCCGACCTCAAGGTCACGCCGGACTCCGTGCTGGTGCTGCAGAGCGCGGGCCCGCATGGCGGCCCGGGCTTTCCGGAATGGGGCATGCTGCCCCTGCCCAAGAAGCTCTTGCAGCAGGGGGTGCGCGACATGGTGCGCGTGTCGGACTCGCGCATGAGCGGCACCAGCTACGGCACCTGCGTGCTGCACGTGGCGCCGGAATCCGCGATCGGCGGGCCGATCGCGCTTGTGAAGGACGGCGACACGATCACGCTCGACGTGCCCGGCCGCGTGCTGCGGCTCGAAGTGTCCGACGAGGAGCTGACGCGCCGCCGCGCGGCCTGGGTGGCGCCGAAGCCGCACTACCCCAGGGGCTACGGCGCGCTGTTCGCCAAGCACGTGACCCAGGCCAACGAGGGCTGCGACTTCGACTTCCTGACCGCGCCCGGCAAGGTGGCCGAGCCGGAAATCCACTAGGCGCGATATCCCTTGAGGCACGCGCCGGTTTCGCTGCAGGCCGTCTCGGCCGGGGTCCTGGCGGGCTTCGTCGGCTTCGCGGCGGCCTTCGCCGTGGTGCTGCGCGGCCTGATGGGCGTCGGCGCCAGCCAGGCCCAGGCCGCCTCGGGGCTGATGGCGGTGACCATCGCCATGGGGCTTTGCGGCATCTATCTCAGCCTCCGGACGCGCATGCCGATCAGCGTCGCCTGGTCGACCCCCGGCGCGGCGCTGCTGGCGACCACCGGCGCGGTCGAAGGCGGCTTCCCGGTGGCGGTTGGCGCGTTCCTGGTCTCGGGCGGGCTGATCGTGCTGGCGGGGATGTGGCGGCCGCTCGGCCGGTGGGTGGCGGCCATTCCCGCCCCGCTGGCCAACGCGATGCTGGCGGGCGTGCTGCTGGGCCTCTGCCTGGCGCCGGTCAAGGCGATCGGCCAGCACCCGGCGATGGGGCTGCTGATCGTCGCGACCTGGGCCCTGGTGGCCAAGGCGCGGCGCCTGCTGGCGGTGCCGGCGGCGGTGCTGGTGACCCTCGGCCTGATCGCCGCCACCACGCCCTTGTCGCCCGACGTGGTGCGGGCGCTGTGGCCGCATCCGGTGCTGGTGACGCCGGAATTCTCGCTGA
>JADZDN010000419.1 GCA_020851015.1 Alphaproteobacteria bacterium
CGCACCTCGTCCTTGAACAATTCGCGCAGCGGCTCGACCAGCTTCAGCTTCATGCGCTCGGGCAGGCCGCCCACGTTGTGGTGCGACTTGATCGTCACGCTGGGCCCGCCGGAGAACGACACCGACTCGATCACGTCGGGATAGAGCGTGCCCTGGGCCAGAAACTCCGCGCCGCCCACCTTGTGCGCTTCCTCGTCGAACACGTCGATGAAGGTGGCGCCGATGATCTTGCGCTTGCGCTCCGGGTCGTCGACGCCGGCCAGGCGCTCGAGGAACAGGTCGGCGGCATCGCGATGCAGCAGCGGGATGTTGTAGTGGCCGCGGAACAGGCCCACCACCTCCGCCGCCTCGTCCTGCCGCAGCAGGCCGTGGTCGACGAAGATGCAGGTGAGCTGGTCGCCGATCGCCTCGTGCAGCAGCACCGCGGCCACCGAGGAGTCGACGCCGCCCGACAGGCCGCAGATCACCTTGCCCTTGCCGACCTGCGCGCGGATCGCCTGGATCGCGTGCTCGCGGAACGCCTTCATGGTCCAGTCGCCGCGGCAGCCGGCGATGCGCAGCGCGAAGTTCCGCAGCAGCCGCCCGCCATCCGGCGTGTGCACCACCTCGGGATGGAACATCACGCCGTAGAAGCGGCGGTCCTCGTCGGCCAGGATCGCGTAGGGCGCGCCGGGGCTGGTGGCGATGACGCGGAAGCCCGGCGGCAGCCTGGTCACGCGGTCGCCGTGGCTCATCCAGACCTGGTACTGGCCGCCCTCGGCCCACACCCCGTCGAACAGGGCGCTCGGCGCCTTCACCTCGACGTCGGCACGGCCGAACTCGCGG
Organism: Alphaproteobacteria bacterium; assembly: GCA_020851015.1. The sequence continues at coordinate 826 of JADZDN010000419.1, forward strand.
TGGTCGCTGCCCTCGACCGTGCCGCCGAGCTGCGCGCACATCGTCTGCTGGCCATAGCAAATGCCGAGCACCGGCACCTTGAGCTTGAACACCAGGTCGGGCGCGCGCGGCGTGCCCACCTCGGTCACCGAGGCCGGCCCGCCGGACAGGATCACCGCCTTGGGCGCGAAGGCGCGGATGGCGTCATCGTCCATGCGGTTGAAGGGATGGATCTCGCAATAGACCCCCGCCTCGCGCAGGCGGCGCGCGATCAGCTGGGTCACTTGCGAGCCGAAATCGAGGATCAGGATGCGGTCGGTCATGCGCTCTTCAAGCCGGCTTCGTTCACGAGTTTTCTTCGGGCGGCGGCGTCACCGCCATGCATGGCGCGGTGAGCGCCGCGCGCAGGTCGCGCCAGCCATAGGCGCTTTCGTCCATCAGCACGCCCCACAGCGCCTCGGTGCGGTCGGCCACCAGTTCGCCGCCCATCGCGCGATAGAAGTAGCGCGAGGGGTTGGTGGCCAGCACCCACACGGCCGCGGTCGGATACCCGCGTTCGAGCAGCGCGCCGAAGCAGCGCGCCAGCAGCCGCCGACCCACGCCGTTGCCCTGGTGGTCCTGCTGGACGTAAAGCGTGTAGACCTCGCCGGCGAACGGCAGGTTGCTGCCGCGCAAGGCGCCGCAACTGGCGAACCCCACCACGCCGTCCCCGGCATGGTCGGCCACGATCACCACGTCCCCGCGCGGCTGGGCGACAGATCGCCGCCACATCTCGGCATGGCGCTGCTCGGACATGCCGATCAGGATCGAGTCGGGCACCAGGCCGGGATAGGTGCTGCGCCAAGTGGCGACATGCACGCGGGCGATCGGCCCGGCGTCGCGCGGCTCGGCATTGCGGATGATCGTCATGGCATTGCCTAGCATGATTTGGCGGGAGCGACTAGCGACAGGACACGGCACGAAATCAGCCGCCTCCTGCCCGCGATTCGTTGAGGAAGTCGCCGTCCGATGTTACCTTGACGCGGTTCTCTTGGAGGCGGTGCCATGGCTGCCCGACGACCCACGCAGAAAATCCTGATGGACAAGTCGAATCGCCCCGTCGCTATCCAGGTGTCCTATGCCGAGTGGCGACGCATCCAGCGGCTGCTGACGCGACGCAAGCCAACAGTGGTCCGCGGCGCGCCCGCGGCGACGCTCGAGAAATATCGAGGCAGCGTCCGCCTGGCGGGCGACGGCCTCGCCTACCAGAAGCGGTGCCGCGCCGAATGGCGGTGAACTGGGTCTTAGATACCAATGCAATCATCTATCTGCTCGCTGGCCGCCTGACCGAGCCGCTCCCCGATGGTAACTATTTCGCGTCCGTCATCACCGAAATGGAGCTGCTCTGCCACCCGGACCTGAACGCAAGAACATCGCGGCGGCTCCGCGCATTTCTCGATGACCTTACACTGGTGGACCTGACCGCATCCATTCGGACGGCAGCGATCGATTTTCGTCGCCGAACCCGATTGAAGCTTCCCGACGCGATCATTGCCGCGACCACGATGGAATGGGAAGCGACATTACTGAGCAACGACCGGCGAATGGCGAGGATCGCTGGCTTGCGCTGCGTCGCCCTACCCCTTTCACCACGCTGACATAGCCTTCCGCTCCATCACCGCCGCGAAGAAGCCGTCCGTGCCGTGGCGCGCGGGGGTGAGGCGCAGGTAGGGGCCGTCGGCGGACACGCCGGGAAGCGCCTCGCCGGCCGGCACCACGGCGAAATCGGGATGGGCGGCCAGGAAAGCTTCGACCTGTTTCTCGTTCTCCGCCGGCAACAGCGAGCAGGTGGCGTAGACCAGCCTGCCGCCCGGCTTCACCAGGCGCGCGGCGCTGGCGAGGATGCGCGCCTGCTTCGCCACCAGCTCCTCGAGGTCGGCCGGATCGAGGCTCCAGCGTCCGTCGGGGTTGCGCCGCCAGGTGCCGATGCCGGTGCAGGGCGCGTCCACCAGCACGCGGTCGAACTCGTGCTTGTGGCGCTTTACCCATTTGTCCGATTCGTCGCTCAGCAGCCGGCGCTCGACATTGTGGACGCCGGCCCGGCGCAGGCGCCTGGCCGAGGCCTCCAGCCGCTTCTGCGACACGTCGCAGGCAATCACGTGGCCCTTGTTCGCCATGCCGGCGGCGATCGCCAGCGCCTTGCCGCCCGCGCCGGCGCAGAAATCGACTACGCGCATACCCGGCTTCGCGCCGACCAGCATCGCCACGAGCTGCGAGCCTTCGTCCTGCACCTCGACGATGCCGTCGGCGAAGCTGCCGGTCTCGCCCAGCGGCCGGCGGCCGACCAGGCGCAGGCCCAGCGGCGACAGCGTGGTCGGCTCGGCCGTCACGCCTTCGCTGCGCAGCCGCGCCAGCGCTTCCGCGCGCGTGGCCTTCAGCGCGTTCACCCGCAGATCGACCGTCGCCGGCTCCAGCAGCGACCGCAACTCGGCATCCAGGCGCTCGCCGAAGGCGCCGGCCAGCGCCGGCGCCAGCCAGGCCGGAACATTCCCGCGCACGGCGGCCGGCTGGTCGCGATGGTCGATCCTGCCGCCCGCCAAGCGCCGCAGCGCCGCGCGCTCGGGCGGGGTCAGCGGGTTGGGCGCGTGCCGCTCGCCATTGAAGGCGGCGTCGATGTCCTGGGCCGGCCATCCGGTGACCAGCGCCAGGCAGGCGAGCACGCGCGCCCGCGGGTCGGGCGGGGCGATCTCGATCCGGCCCAGCCACCAGTCGAGCTGCGCGCGCCGGCGCAGCACGTCGTAGACGATGCCCTGGATCGCCGCGCGGTCCTTGGAACCGACATAGCGCCGGTCGCGGAAATAGGCCGACGCGACGCGATCGGCCGGCGCCTTGCGCGCGTCGTCGATCGCCTGCAGCAGCTCGATCGCGGCCTGGACCCGCCCGCCCGGCGTCACCGCGGCCTAGCCGTCCGCGCGATAGTTCGGCGCCTCGCGCGTGACGATGA
>JADZDN010000420.1 GCA_020851015.1 Alphaproteobacteria bacterium
GGGTTCGGCGGCGCGGTCGAGATGTGCAACAACAACGGCGCCTGCCGCCGCACCGATGCCGAGGTGATGTGCCCGTCCTTCCGCGCTACCAAGGACGAGCGCGACCTGACGCGCGGCCGCGCCAATTCCCTGCGCCTGGCCCTGTCCGGCCAGCTCGGCCCCGACGCGCTGGCGTCCGAGGACATGAAGGCGACGATGGATCTGTGCGTGGGCTGCAAGGGCTGCAAGCGCGAATGCCCCACGGGCATCGACATGGCCAGGATGAAGCTGGAGTTCCTGGCGCAGTACCGCCGCCGGCACAAGCCCGGCTTGCGCGACTGGCTGATCGCCAACCTGCCGATCTACGCGCCGACGGCCGCGATGGTGGCGCCGCTGATGAACCTGCGCGACACGCTGCCGGGCCTGGCGGCGGTCAGCGAGAAGGTCGCGGGGTTCAGCGCGCGGCGCAAGCTGCCGCGTTGGCGCCGCGACGCGCTGAAGGACGGCGAGGGCAGGGCCGACCCGGCGAAGGCCGATGTCCTGCTGTTCGCGGACTGCTTCAACCGCTGGTTCGAGCCGCAGATCCCCCGGGCCGCGCTGCGCGTGCTGGACCGCGCGGGCAAGAAAGCCGCCGTAGCGGGCGCGCACGGGCATTGGCCCTTGTGCTGCGGCCGCACCTATCTGTCGGTCGGGCTGGTCGACCAGGCGCGCGAACAGGCGCGCCGAACCATCGCGGCGCTGAAGCCGGCGGTCGAACGCGGCGCCGCCATCGTGGGGCTGGAGCCGTCCTGCCTGCTGACCCTGCGCGACGAGTATCCCGCCCTGCTGCCGGGAAGGGACACCGAGGCGCTGGCCGGGCGCGCGATGTTGTTCGAGGAATACCTGACGGCCGAGCGCAAGGCGGGCCGCCTCGACCTAAATCTCAAGGCGCTCGCGCAGAAGCGCGCCTTGCTGCATGGGCATTGCCACCAGAAGGCCTTCGGCCTCGTTGGCGGCGTGGCGGACACCCTAGCGCTGGTGCCGGACCTGAAGATCGAGACGATCGAATCGAGCTGCTGCGGCATGGCCGGCTCGTTCGGCTACGAGGCCGAGCACCACGACGTGTCGCTGGCCATGGCCGAGCTGTCGCTGCTGCCCGCGCTGCGCAACGCAGGTGCCGACGACTTGGTGGTGGCCGACGGCACCTCCTGCCGCCACCAGATCAGGGACGGCGCGGGCCGCCAGGCGCTCCACGTCGCCGAGGTGCTGGACCTAGCGTCGGTCTAGGCCGCCGCGCGCGGGCGTCGCCGCCACGCAATCCGCCAGCGCCCGCAACAGCGCCCCGCCGTCGCCCTCCCACGCGCTGCCGTGCATGCAGGCGAGCGTCGTGGGGCGGAGATCGGCGAGGCGATGCAGCGTCGCGCGCGTGTCGGGGGCATGGGCGAAGTAGTCGAGCGGCTGCCGGAACGCCTCGCTGGGGCCGAGGATATCGGCGGTGGTCAACGCCGGGTTGTCGGCGCCGCCCTGGGTGAACAGGTCGCCGCAGAGCAGCGTGCGGGTCGTGGTCTCGAAGGCGAAGCCGCATTCCCAGCCATGCGGGACATGCGGCGTGTCGCACCATCGGATCCTGCGCTTGCCCAGCGACAGTTGCTCGCCGTCCGCCAGCGCGCGCGGCGCGCGGTCGGCATAGTCGCCCACCGACACCATCGCCGCGATCCGGCCGCAGAGCGGCTGGGCCTGCGGCGCCGCGGCGAGGAATTCGTTCAGCGCGCCGCACTCGTCGGCCTCGAAATGCGACAGGCCGACATAGCGCAGCCGCGCCACCGGCATCACACGCTCGATGGCCGCGCGGGTCTCGGCGAACAGCTTGCGCAGGCCGGTGTGGAACAGGAGCGGCGCCTCGTCCACCACCAAATACTGGTTGAACGAGAACGCGCCGCCGGGGATCGCAAGCGGCGTGCTGATACGATAGATGCCGTCGGCGATCGCGTCGATCGTGGTCATGGCTGGCTCCGTCGGGATGGGGTCTTAGCGGTTTGTGGCGCGGCGTCGAGCAGCGCGGCCAGGGCCGCGCGCGTTGCGGCGATGGCGTCGTCCTGCGACAGGCCGCGTTCCTGGGTCAGCGTCTCCCAGGCGGAATAACGCGTGAGGATGTCCACCAGCGCCACCAGCGCCTTGGACAGCGCCGTGCCGAAGCGCGGCGCCAGCGCCTCGCGGATGAAGCGCAGGTCCTGCTCGTGCCGATGCCTTGTATGCTGGCCGAGTTCGGGCACGAGCGCCGCTTCGTGCTGCGCCCAATGCAGCCAGGGCGACAGCGCCTGGTGGCGCGCGAATATCCGCGCGACCAGCGCATCGATGCGCGCGGGCGTGTCGCCGAGGCCAGCATAGAGTTCAGGCGTCAGCGTCGGCGCGCTGGCGGTGGTATGGCCGATGCACGCGCCCAGCAGCTCGACCAGGTCGGGGAAGTGCTTGTAGACCGTGGGCACGGCCACGTCGGCGCGCTGGGCGATCTGCGCGTAGCTCGTGCGCTGCACGCCCTGCTCGCCGTGCAGCGCGACCACGGCCTCGACGATGCGGCGGCGCGTGTCGGCCATGGCCTGGTCGCGACGCTGGCTTGTGTAACGCCGGGGGGCCATGACGCGGCTCCAATTGAATGAATGAATAATTAGTTCAATATAATTTGAGAGTCAACGCCCGTGTTTGGCTTTGGAAAACCTGCTTTGGCCGTCATGGCCGCGCTTGTCGCACAGCTGTCCGGCTGAGCACTTGACGAATTGCACGAAAGCCGACGCCGATCGGGCTTTTGACGATTTCGGGTCCCCCCTCCCCCGAGCGCGACGACGCCTGCGGCGTCGCGCGGGGCGGGAGGGGGGACCCAAGGTTTGCGTCTCGGCATCGCGCGCATTGAATCAAATGCCCAATCGACGTCGGCTTCCGTGCAGTTCGTCAAACATTCCACCGGACAGCCGTGGCCTTCGAGCCGGGCATCCCCGCCGCATTTCGTGCGGTGAAGGAAAAGCGTGGATGGCCGGGTCAGGCCCAAGGCTGTCCGGCTCGCGAACCGCCGCCGAGCAGATTTCATGTGTGGTCCCCCCTCCCCTTGCGGGAGGGGGCTAGGGGGAGGGGGA
>JADZDN010000421.1 GCA_020851015.1 Alphaproteobacteria bacterium
GAAAGGTTGGCGAGCGGCGCCTGGCGGTGATCGGCATCCGCGACCCGCACACGATCCAGCTCATCGACAAGGCGATCCAGTGGGCCAAGGGCAAGGTCGCCGAGCGCTTCGGCCCGATCGGCGAGGGCTATGACGTCTTCTACCACCTCTACGGCCGCAACGCGGTGATGAAGGACCTCGACCCCAATCCCGAGATGAAGCCGCACGAGCTCGGCATCGTGGTCGAGGCCATCCACCGCGACGGCGACAAGGCCGCCGAGATCGCGGCATTGGCGGCGCGCAACATGTTCTACGCCCGCCTGCCCGAGACCAAGGGCACGGCCGGCGCGGCGGCGCTGATGTCGGACGAGATCCTGATCGGCGAGGCCGCCTACGAATGGACGCTCAACCACGTGATCGAGGTGAAGAACGCGATGGAACTGTTCCGCACGCGCAGCATGACGGTCGACGGCTCGGGCCTGAAGGAGGCGGTGTGATGGCGACGCTGCGCGAGCTTGCCTCGACGATCCGCTCCAAGAACGCGGGCGTCGACCACATCACCTTCGACATCATCTGCCGCGAGCGCGCGAACTTCGACCGCGTGCGCAACAGCAACGTGCTGAGCCGCGAGGGCGTGGCCGCGCTGTTCAACATCCCCGTGGAGCGCGTGTCGCACTTCACGGTGTTCGAGCCGGCCAACGCGATCAAGTTCACGATAAGGCGCCTCAAGCCCAGCGGCAGCCCCGGGGAAACCGACGTTTTCGGCTCGCAGCAATACGCGCCGCTGTTCGACGTGGTGATCCCCTAGGGCCGCCGGGGCCCGGCGCTAGCGGACGTAGCGCGCGTCCAGCACCTGGCCGGTCTCGGCCGACACCACCAGCGCGAGCTGGCGGTTGCGGCCGTCGCGGGCGTGGGCGGTGTAGTGCGTGCCGTCGAACTGGATGTCCCGCACCCGGCGATAGCCCTGGCTGGTCAGGCTCTGCGCGATCTGGCTGTCGTTCAGCAGGACCACCGGCGCCGGAAGCGGCACGGGCGCGGGCGCGTAGTAGCCCGTCGTGCCGGTGACGGGATTGTAGACCAGCGGCGGCTCGGAGGGATCGGGGTTGCGGTTGTTGTTGCTGTTGGGCGCCACGGCGCCGGAAGCGGCGCCCTGGTAGACCACGTGGTTGTCCGATTCCGCCATCGCCGGCAGGGCGGCAAGCCCCGCGACCAGGCAGAGGGACAAGGCGGCAAGGCGGGTGCGGGTCGTGGTCATCGCTGTCTCCCTTCGTGTGATGCAGGAAGAATACCCGCGCCGTCCTGAATGGCGGCTGAACGCCTGCAACTGCCGGAAATTCCTAGCGGCCGGCCTTGCGCAGCGCGAAGGGCAGGGCGATGAATCCGACCAGCACCGCGAACCACAGGGTGACGAGGCGGATCACGGCCGTGGCCGCGACCGCCGCCGCGCCCGGCACGCCCAGCGCCAGCAGCATGCCGAGCATGCTGAATTCCGCCCCCGCCAGTCCGCCGGGCAGCATGGTGACGACCCCCGCCAGGGTCGCCAGCGTGAAGACCAGCACCGCGGCGGCCGCGGACAAGTCGGCCGCCAGCCGCCCGAGCAGCAGATGGAAGGCGAGCCCCTCGGTCAGCCAGCTCGCCAGGCTCAGCGCCAGCACGCCGGCATAGACGCGCCGGTCCGACAGCCGCCCCATCTGGCGCAGCGCCACGCGCACGCGCGCGAACAGCCGCGGCGCGCGGCGGGTCAGGCCATAGGCGGCGCCGGTCATCCACAGGAACGGACGCGGCGCGAAAAACACCAGGTTGAGCGCCAGCGCGCCGGCCAGGGCCATCACGCTGAGTAGCAGGTACTTGCCGATCAGCAACGCCGCCAGCGCGGCGATGACGGCGATCGCCACCACGTCGGACAGCCGGTCGACGAACAGCAGGGGGGCCGTCTTCTCGTAGCGGAAGCCGCCGTACCGGCGCAGCAGCCACAGGCGCAGCACCTCGCCGACCCGGCCCGGCGTCAGCGTCATCGAGAAGCCGGCGAGGAAGAATCCGGCATGGACCAGGATCGGCACCCGGATCCCCAGCGCGCGCGCCGCCAGGTGCCAGCGCAGGAAGCGCAGGGTGAAGCTCACCAGCGCCATACCCAGCAGCAGCGCCATCAAACCCACGTCGATCCGGGCCAGGCTGGCGAGCAGATCGGCGCCGCCCGAGCCCACGCCGGCGACCAGCACGGCGGCGGCGAACACCGCCAGCGTCGCGACGACCCCGCGTTCGGCCCGCCGGCGGTCGGGCAGGCCGCCCGGCGATGCGGATCTCGGGGAGCTCACGGGGGGCGGGTTCCTGGCGGCCTGTTTTTGACACGTCGCGCATGGCCATAGTATGGCTAATTCGTTAAATATCCCATTGCTTTGGCGTAGCACTGCCGCCCGCGGAGGGTGGGGTTAACCGTCGAGTGACGGGTTGCCCCCATAGTCGCCGTGATGGATCGACCGCTCGCGATGGACCACCCCGCGACTGCACCGGCCTTGGGCGGGCGCAGGCCGCCGCTGTGCGTCGACCTGGACGGCACGCTGATCCGCAGCGACACGCTGGTCGAAGGCATCGGCAACCTGCTCGGCGACTGGCGCGCCTGGATCCGCCTACCGCTCAGCCTGGCCCGCGGTCGCGCGGCGCTGAAGCAGCACGTGGCCGACGCCGCGTCGTTCGACGCCGCGCTGCTGCCCTACGACCAGAGCATGCTTGCCATGATCCGCGCCGCGCGGGCCGAGGGCCGCGAGGTGGCGCTGGTCACCGCCGCCGACCGGCGGATCGCCGACGCGGTGGCGGACCACCTGGGCCTGTTCGACACGGTGCTCGCCTCGGACGGCGCGCTGAACCTGAAGGGCCGCGCCAAGGCCGAGGCGCTGGTCGGTCGCTACGGCGAGAAGGGCTTCGTTTACGCCGGCAACGATGCCAGCGATCTTGCCATCTGGCGCCGCGCCGCCGCGGCGGTGGTGGTGAATGCGCCGGCCGGCCTGGTCGCGCGGGCGCGGCGGGCCGGGGTGGTCGAGGCGGTGCTGGATCACCCCGGCGGCACGGCCAAGGCGCTGCTGCGCGCCGCAAGGCCCTACCAGTGGGTCAAGAACCTCCTCGTGTTCGTGCCGATCGTCACCGCCCACGCCTTGTCCGACCTGTCGGCTTGGCGCCGGGCGATCCTGGCCGCCATGGCCTTCTCGCTGGTCGCCTCCGCCATCTACGTCATCAACGACATCAGCGATCTCGACGCCGATCGCCGCCATCCGCGCAAGCGCAAGCGCCCCTTCGCCAGCGGCGCCGCGCCGATCCACGCCGCCATCCTGATGCCGCCGGTGCTGCTGCTCGCCGGCTGCTCGCTGGCGGTGGGCGCCGGCGTCCTGCCGCTGCTGCTGCTCTACGGCGCGGTGTCGATCGGCTACTCGATATGGCTGAAGCAGTATCCGCTGGTCGACCTGTTCGTGCTGGCCGGGCTCTATACGATCCGCCTCTACGCCGGGGGCGAGGCGAGCGGCTACCACGTCTCGGCCTGGCTGCTCGCCTTCTCGTCCTTCTTCTTCCTGGGCCTCGCGGCAGTGAAGCGGGCAGCCGAGATCCTGCCGCTGGCCAGGGCCGGCGGGGGCAAGGCCACGATCTCCCGGCGCGGCTACACGGCGCTCGACGGCGACTTCATCATGATGCTCGGCGTGGCGGCCAGCTTCGTCGGCACGCTGGTGCTCGCTCTCTACGTGCAGAGCGACTGGATGCAGGGCCGCCAAGGCTCGCCCGGCCCGATCTGGCTGGTAGTGCCGCTGCTGCTGTTCTGGCAGTGCCGCATCTGGCTGGCGACCGCGCGCGGCGACATGGACGACGACCCGATCATCTACGCGGCGCGCGACTGGGTGTCGCGCCTGGTCGCGGCCTGCGTCTTCATCGTCTTCGTCGTCGCCGACGGCAGCGCGCTCCGGCTGCTGCGGCGGCTGCTGTTCGAGTAGATGGAGGAACGGCGAATGATTACCGAGATTGTGCTGTTCGACCTTCCCGCGGGCACCACGCGCGAAACCATGATCGCGCAGTTCCGCGAATCCATCCCGCGCTGGCGCGACAATCCCGACCTGCTGCGCAAGCACATGATCTTCGACCTCGAGCGCCGCAAGGGCGGCGGGGTCTATCTGTGGCGCAGCGTCGCCGACGCGAAGCGCTGGCACGGCGAAGCGTTCCGCCAGCGCATCCTGGCCGCCTTCGGCAGCGAGCCCAGCTACCAGTATTTCGACACGCCGGTGGTGGTCGACAACGAGCGCCCGGACGTGTTCGTCGAAGCGGCCGACTAGCCGCCGGCGGCGGGGCGCGCGCCGCGCCGCGCGAGCCGGCGCGGCGGCCGCGGGCTTGGTTTCGCCGACCGGCCCGGCGCCTTGGCATCGGCGTTGGCCGCGCCGAGCGCCGCCATCTCCTGCGCCAGCGCGGCCTGCGCCAATTCCTCCATCCGCCGGAAGCGGTCGATCAGCGTTCCGCCGAAGCGGGTCAGCCGCGCGCCGCCGCCGTGCTCGCCGCCCTGGGCGGTTTCGACGACGCCCTGCGGAAAGGCCTGGTTCAGGCTGTCGACCAAGAGCCAGGCGCGGCGATAGGACATGCCCATGGCGCGGCCGGCGGCCGAAATCGACCCGGTCGCGCGGATCTGCTCCAGCAATTCGATCTTGCCGCGGCCAAGGCCGAAGCGGTGGGGGAATTCCAGGCGCAGGACCAAGCGGACCATGGCCGCCAGTTTACGGCATTGCCGGTCGTCTGGGTAAGCTGGTTCACAGCCCGCCCGGCCCGGTCGGGCTAGGGTTCCTCGTCGCCGCCCGCCAGGAGGTTCCCATGAAGCTCGTTGTATCCAGCCTTCTCGCCGTCTGCTTCGCCATTGGCCTCGCCGGATCGGGCGAGGCCGCCACGACCGGCGTCCACGCCAACGTCAATCGTGTCATGCTGAACCCGCAGCCGCTTCCGCCGGGCAGCAAGGTGATGCTGAACCCCCAACCCTTGCCCCCGGGCGGCCGGGCGATGCTCAATCCGCAGCCTCTGCCGCCGCGTACGCGCTAGCCTCCGTCGTCGCGCCGGTGCCGCCGCGCCGGAAAACCGGTGCGGCGGGGGCTGCCGGGCCCCGGGCGTCCTTCTGCGCATGCAAGGTGGCAATCCCTCGCGGGTTGCCTATATCATCGGCTGTGGCACGACGCGGAGAGTCTCCGTCATGGCCCTGATGATGGCCTTCTTGGCCCTCCTTCTGCTGGGATTTTCGGCCCAGGCGCAGACGCCGCCCAAGGTGGCGCCGCCGCAATACGTCCAGCCGCCGCCGACGCCGCCGGTCGTGGGCTCGGCGCCGGGCGCGCGGCCCGATGTTCCCAGCGCCGGCACCTATACGCCCGGCAGCGTCGCCCGCGCGCTTGGCCAGCAGACCTACCAGGACAGCAGCGGCGACGTGGTGACGACCCACCCGAACCTGTTGGGCGGCCAGACCTTCGTCGATCCCAACGGCAACACCGTGATCTCGCGGCCGACGATCCAGGGCGGCGAGGTGATGCGCGATTCGCAGGGCCGCATCATGACGTCGCGGCCGAACCTGACCGGCGGCTACACCTTCACCGGCGCGGACGGCAAGATCACGATCTGCCGCCCCACGATCAACGGTCAGTACTACTGCCAGGACCAGGCCGACGCGCCGGGCCTGGCCAATCCGCGCGCGATCAGGGACAAGCTCGCCAAGCCGGCGAATTGAGCGGGGTCACCGCGCGCTGACGATCAGCGCGTGCAGCGTCGCATGCAGCGATTGGCCGCCGTCCTGAACCGCCTCCACCAGCCACAGCCCGGCGATCGCGGCCGACAGGCCGATCGCGGTGCAGCCCAGCGCGAAGGTGACGCTGAGCGCGAACAGCCTGACGAACGATCCGATCATGGTACCCTCGCTCTGCCCGGCAGGTGGCCGGATGGAGCGAAGCCTAGGCGCGCCGCCGCGCCGTCGCTGTGAGGCAGTTCACCAAGGACGGCCGGCGCCGGTCACGGCGCGCTGGTGCCGACCTTCGGCGCCAGGGCCAGCAGCAGGGCGGGATCGTCGCCCAGCGCGATGCCGATACCCCACAAGCCGACCACGGCCAGCGCCACGCTGACGGCCGCGCACGCCAGGCCGAAAACGACATCCTGGGCCAGGAACCGGATCAACAAGGTCAGCATGGCAAAACCCTCCTCCGCCGATTGCGGGAAGCGTCGAGCGGAGGCAAGCCTAGGCTGGCTTTCGGGGCCGGCCAGTGACGCAGGTCACAGGGCGGAAATGTGGCGGACCGGCGGCACGCCGCCGCAATCCGGCCTTGCCGCGGCGCGGCTGCGCGCCCGGATGTCGCGCCACAGCCAGGTGACCTCGGCGCCGTAGAGGAAGACCTGGGCCGAGTAGTAGACCCAGATCAGCAGCACGCCCATGGTACCGACCGCGCCATAGCTGCTGACCAGGTTGGTGGTGGCGAGATAGGCGCCGATGCAGGCCTTGCCCAGGTCGAACAGGATCGCCGTGATCGCCGCCCCCACCCACACGTCGACCCAGTCGATCGCCCGATCCGGCAGCATCTTGAAGATGGCGGCGAACATGCCGGTCAGCACGGCCAGCGACAGCACGATCTGCGCCAGCCACGCGAAATCGGCCAGAAGCGCCACGTGGCGCGCGGCCGCGTTGGCGAAGGCGACGATCGCCGCGTTCGCCATCAGCGACACCGCCAGGAGGAACCCCGCCCCGATCACCAGCATGAAGCCGATCAGGCGGATGCGCAGATAATCCAGCAGGAATTCCAGATACCGCCAGCCGCCGCCCCGCGTTTTCCGGGGCGAGGGCGGCGGAACCGTCTCGATCCGCCAGATGTGGTTGAGCGCCACCTGAAGCTGCACGAAAACGGCCGACGCGCCGAACAGGAAGATGAGCGGGGCCGCCAGACCTGCCAGCCAACCGGCATCCGCCGCGTGCGCGCTGGCGATCCAGGCCTGCAGCGATGCCGCGCCCGCCGGGCCGACGATCTCGCGAAGCTGGCCATAGATGGCGCCGCCCGCGGCTTCCTCGCCGAACAGCACGCTGGCGACCGCCAGCATCGTCGCGATCACCGGGCTGAGCGAGAAAACCGTGTAGAAGGCGATCGCGGCGCCGTGGGTCGGCGCGTCGTCGGCGTACCATTTGCGCGCCGCGCCCGCGAACAGGCGCGGCATCAGGCTTGGCAGCGGCGACGGCAAGTCAATTGAGCGGCGGCTGGCGTACCGGCCCATCGGGATGGCGCGCCAGGGCGGGCGCCGCCGGCCAGGCGATCACCTCGCCCCCCTCGCTCACCGCCACATCCACCACCTGGCTGCCGCACAGCGCCTCGCCGATCCACGAGCCTTCGCTATCCAGCGCCAGATGCAGGACCCGCGCGCACCCCCTGCGCTGGATCTCGCGGATCGCCTCCTTGCGGGCCAACGCCTGGTCGCCCTGGGCGCCTGCGCTCGCCCGCGTAGGCTCCGTCCCTTGGGCGCAGGCGCTCGCGGCGCTCAGGCATCCCGCCAGCACCATGAAGCGCAGCATGACACGCACTCCCCGACAATCCTTGCCGGCAACGCCGGGACCGCGCGCCGGTTCCGGCCAAGCGCGACTCCCGAGCAACGACCCGCAAGGCCGGGCCCCGGGTTTGACATTGATCGCCCGCGCCGACAGCGCGCAATTCGGCCACGGTTCGGCTCAGCCTATTGATTTCACTGGCGTCCCCGGCAGGACTTGAACCTGCGACCTACGGTTTAGGAAACCGCCGCTCTATCCAGCTGAGCTACGGGGACGTGCCGGCGCCTATATAGCATCGGCTTTCCGTATCCGCATCCTTGGGTCCGTCAGCCCCTCAAGCGGCTCAGCCGGCGACGCCGTAGCGGCGCTCGAGCCACAAGGTCGCGCGGGCGATCGGGAAGCAGTAGAGGAAGAACCAGACCAGCAGATAGAGATACATCGGGATCAGCAGGTCCGGCCGCGCCTCGGCGTTGAGCGCCGCGCGGGTCAGGTTCATCGCCTCCTGCACGCCGACGATCGACACCAAGGGCGTCGCCATCGTCAGGATCGCGTAGACGTTCATCCAGGGCGGCAGCATGCGCTTGAGGCACTGCGGCAGGATCACCAGCATCATCGTCTGCAGCCGCGTCAGGCCCATGGCCTTGGCGCCGTCCCACTGGCCGGTGGGGATCGACTGGATGGCCCCGCGCACCACCTCGGCCACGTTGGCCATCACCGGCAGGGCCAGCCCCACCACCGCCTTGATCCAGGCCGGCAGCGGCACCACCATCCCGCCAAAGCGGACCTCGTAGGGCATCAGCAGGATGCAGTAGAACAGCAGCACCAGCCACGGCGCGTTGCGGAAGAACTGGGTCACGATCCAGGATCCTTCGCGCACCGGCGCCAGCAGCGATACCTGCATCAGGCCCAGCACCGCGCCGCTGGCCGTGCCGATCGCCATCGCCAGCACGCTGATCCACAGGTTCAAGACGAAGCCGCTCGCCATCACCGGCGTCCATTTCAACAACGTCGCGATGACGCCCTCGTCCGCCGGCGCGGCCAGCGCCTCGCCGACCAGGAGTAGCGGCGCGCTCGCCAGCGCGAGCACGATGGCGGTGCGGCGGTCGCCCCACGGCGCGGCGCTCGCGGCGGGCATCCGCAGGGGCAGCAGCACCGGGAACGGCCGCGGCGGCGGATGGCCGCTCATTGCCCGAAACCCGGCAGGCGCATCGCCCGCTCCCAGCGCGACATCGCGTAGACCAGCACGCCGACGATGGCGACGTACATCACCAGCAGCACGTTCATCATCTCGCGCACGTTGTTCTCGTCCGACCAAATCTGCGCCGCGACGTAGAGCAGCTCCGGCACGGCGATGGCGTAGGCCAGCGTGGTGGTCTTCACCAGGTTGACCAGGTTGTTGTTGAGCGCCGGCAGGCAGATGCGGAAGACCAGCGGCAGCAGGATCAGGAAGAAGATCTTGAACCGCGTCAGCCCCAGCGCCTCGGCCGCCTCGCCCATCGTCTTCGGCACCGCCTCGATGCCCGAGCGGAAAATCTCGACGTTGAAGGCGCCGGCGAAGAAGGACAGCGTGATGACCGCCCAGGCGAAATTGCCGATCGGCGGCTGGCCGTCGATGCGCGGCAGCACGCCGCCGACGGCGAAGTAGAAGAAATAGAGCTGTACCAGCGGCGGCGTGTTGCGGAAGAACTGGATGTACCAGTAGACGGCGCCGCGCAGCCACTTGTTGCGCGCGCCTTGCAGCCACACGCCGACCAGCCCGACCGCGACGCTGAACAGGATGCACAGGGCCGACAATTCGATCGTCGTCAGCAGCCCGTCGAGGAACCGCGCGCGGTCGAACGCATCGTAGCCGATGGTCAGGTTGATGCCGTGCGCGGCCTTCAGCCACTTGAAGAACGCGGCGACGGAGTCCATGGCAGTATGGCGATGGCCCTCACCCGCCCTCCGCTTCGCTCCGGGCACCCTCTCCCGCTAGCGCGGGCGAGGGGCGTTGGAGACCCTCTCCCGACCTTGGGCGGGAGAGGGTGGTGAGCGCAGCGAACCGGGTGAGGGCCTCAGCGCTTCACGAACCCTTGTACTTCTTGTTCATCTCGGCCAGGAACGGGCTCTGCTTGATGCCCCATTTCTTCTCGAGCGCCAGAAGCGTGCCGTTCTTGTGCCAGTCCACGCTGACCTTCTTCATGAACTCGCCCCACGGGCCGTTCAGCTCGGGCAGCGGCACCGCGACGGCCCAGGGCTGCTCGTCCTCGGTCACCAGCGGCATCTCGTAGTCCTTCCACTTCGCGTCGCCGGCGGCCAGCGTCGATTCGATGAAGGTGTTGTCGTAGACGAAGCCCACGCAGTTGCCGGCGCCCAGCGCGGTCAGCGCCTCGGGAATGCCGGCGAAGGCCTGCAGGTCGGGTCCGTACATCTCCTGCACCCGCTGGTTGTAGTAGGCGCCCTGGATCGCGCAGACCTTCTTGCCCTTCAGGTCGGCCCATTTCTTCAAAGCAGCCTTCTTCGGCGCCAGCACGTTGGTGCCGCCGGCGTAGTAGTTGGGCTCGATCATCCCGATCACCTCGCGGCGCTTCGGGTTGTCGCCCATGGTGGCGATGATCAGGTCGATCTTGCCCTGCTGCAGGAATTCCTGGCGGTTCGACGCGACCACCGGCACCAGCTCGATGCCGACGCCCAGGCGCTTGGCCACGTCCGCGGCCATGTCGATCTCCATGCCCTTCAACGCGCCCGACGGATCGAGGAAGCCCCAGGGCTTGTAGTCGTTCTTGACGCCGACGATCAGCTTGCCGCGCTGCTTGATCTTCTCCAGCGTGTTCTGCTGCGCCTCGGCCGGCGCGCCCATGGCGAACGCCGCCAGCACGGCCAGCGCCGCGCTTAAGAATAGCCTGCGATTCATCGCCCCTCTCCCACATGATCCTCGACGCCGCGCGGGCGTCCGGGCGATATACTAGGCCGCCGTCCGGCCGCGCGCCATGCGCCTGCGGTTTCAGGCCGGCGGCATCGGCCTGTTCCGGCGCGACCGGAGGGAGC
>JADZDN010000422.1 GCA_020851015.1 Alphaproteobacteria bacterium
CGAATTGCAGCTCGGCGTGCTGATCGAGACGATGCGGCGCGAGGGCTTCGAATTGTAGGTCGCGCGCCCGCGCGTGCTGATGAAGACCGATCCCAAGACCGGCCAGCGGCTGGAGCCGCTGGAAGAGGCGCTGATCGACGTCGACGAGGCCTATACCGGCATCGTCGTCGAGAAGCTGGCGCAGCGGAAGGGCGAGCTGAAGGAGATGCGCCCGTCCGGCGGCGGCAAGACGCGCATGACCTTCTCGGTCCCGTCGCGCGGCCTGATCGGCTATCACGGAGAGTTCCTGACCGACACGCGCGGCACCGGCGTGATGAACCGCATGTTCGCCGGCTACGGCCCCTGGCGCGGCCCGATCGACGGGCGCGGCAAGGGCACGCTGATCTCCACCGGCGACGGCGTCTCCGTGAGCTACGCGCTGTGGTACCTTGAGGAGCGCGGGCCGCTGTTCATCGACCCGGGCGTCAAGGTCTACCAGGGCATGATCATCGGCGAGCACAGCCGCGGCAACGACCTCGAGGTCAATCCGCTGCGCGAGAAGCAGCTCTCGAACATCCGCACCACCTCGAAGGACGAGGCGATCCGTCTCACCCCGCCGCGCAAGATGAGCCTGGAGCAGGCCATCGCGTATGTCGGCGACGACGAGCTGGTCGAGATCACGCCGAAGTCGATCCGCCTGCGCAAGGCGATCCTGAACCCCCACGACCGCAAGAAGGCGCAGAAGGCCGCCGAGGCCTGATGCCGGGCCCGCGCGAAATCGCGGGCCGCGATATCCCGAGGGGCGCATGACGCCGCAGGCGGAACGGCGCGCGCTGCAGATCGCCATCGCGCTCGGCGGGCTGGTGCCGGTGTCGGCCGGCCTCGCCGGCGTGATGCTGGGGCCCGACATGGTGGGGTCGCTGGCCCTGCCGCCCGTCCCGCGCGCGGTCGCGCTCGACAGCCATGTCCGCTACCTGTCCGGCCTGCTGCTCGGCATCGGCCTGGCCTTCTGGTCGTTCATCCCCTCGATCGAGCGTCGCACCGCGCAAGCGCGGCTGCTGACGGCGATCGTGTTCCTGGGCGGTTTGGCGCGGCTCTGGGGCGCCCTGCGGATGGGCCTGCCGTCCGCGCCGATGACCTTCGGCCTCGTCATGGAACTCGTCGTCACGCCGCTGCTTTGCGTGTGGCAGGCGAGAGTGGCAAGATCTGCGTCCCCGTGATTAACCCGTTCGTCGTCTCTCGCAAATACGAACTACCGTGGTGGTAGAGAAAGGTCGACGGAACACAATTCATAGATCGTACCCGTTGTCGACGTGTTTGACACATTGCTAAAAAAGCGCTCTTTGTTAATTGCCTTGATCGTGATGGAGTTACGAGAGCCATTTTCCCCATAGACTAATTCATCAGCGTTCACTGAAAAAACTGGATATATCTCGTTTCCGTGCAACTCCCCGCTAGCTCCGTCATTGAATTTGATAGTGCCGTCAGGTTTTATTGCATAAGAACAGTTAACGTTAAATGGCTCTCGACCTCCGCGCACTATGCGATCTTTGGTTGGAGGCAATGGAGGTACAAGCAGAATTGCGTCTTGCCGTGACCCAAAGTCTGTAAAGTCGACCGACCTAATGGTGCTGCCTCGCCCGTTCTTGCGGTCACAAATAAAATTTAACCCTTTGTCCTTGATTATTTCATCTTTGTACTTATCGATTCCACAATCTATATTAACGCTAGTTTGAATTCTTTTCATGGCAAATCCAGGGTAGGGCTGGCCTGGCGCACGAATTTCATAAATTATTTCACTTGGTTCGCTCGTATACCTGAAATAGTGAACTACAGATTTTTGCTCTTTAGTAGTTTCCGAAGCTATGCACTTTTCTACTGCTTTCAAAATCTCTGGACTTGCCCTTTTTACTGCGTACTTAAGCGAAAGGGCCTTTGAATATTGGGTTTCAGCAGCGTCGCATACTTGATTGAACTGCTCCCGCTTCTGGGAAAATGTTCCCGACAATCCAAGAGGCAAGGTCACGGCCTCCAGGGGTATTACAGTTTCTATATTGACACCCGCGTTGGTATCTTTCGTGTTTCGACTAATGTTGCACATGGAGCGAGCATGCGAATAGGAGATCGCTTCGTTCAGGTCGACATTCTCGATTTCAAAAACCCCGCCGGCAATTAGCGCTCTGCAGAGTTCATGAGTCGATGATTGAGCCCCAACGGGCGCCGCCACAGCGAGGCCGGTGACAACTTGTCCAATAAACATCCAACGCTGAGAATTGTTTATAATATTCATATCTCCCCCCATATACCAAAAAAAGATTGCATAAATTTTCGGAATTTGTCAACAAAGCGATACAATTCGGATAACATATTGAATCTATAGTGGTATTATCTGCCATAAAATATGTCTTAAGTAGGATTTTTGAATTGTATGCAAACTGGATCATGATTAAAAAGGCGGCGTGCGAAAAGTAAGCAGATACTATAACTTTTGCTCTCAATAGAGGGATTTCGCGGGATTTGCGATCCACGCCTTGAACGCGCGGTCGCCTTCCGCCGCCAGCAGGCGCCTGGCGGGCAGGGCGCGGGCGTCGATCGGCAGCGCCACCTGCTCGTAGAACCAGGCGTCGTCGAAGCCGGCCCGGGCCGCCTCGACGCGCGAGCAGGCATAGACCATGCGGTCGATGCGCGCCCACAGGATTGCGGCCAGGCACATCGGGCAGGGCTCGCAGCTCGTGTAGATCACGCTGCCCTTCAGGTCGAAGGTTCCCAGCGCCCGGCACGCCGCGCGGATCGCCACCACCTCGGCATGGGCCGTGGGGTCGATCGCGGGCGTGACCTGGTTGGCGCCCTCGCCGACAATCCGGCCGTCCTTCACGACGACCGCGCCGAACGGGCCGCCCGCCGTCCCGCGGGCGTTCTCCAGGCTGAGCGCGATGGCGCGGCGCAGATAGGTTTCGTCGGTGTCGGCCATGGACGCTCCTAGCGGTTCATCAGGTCGCGCTCGGCCTCGTCCAGATGCGCGATCGCCAGGCGCTCGGCCGCGTCGGCGTCGCGCTGGGCGATCGCCTGGAACAGGGCGCGGTGCTGGCGATGATAGTCGTCCAGCCGCGACCGCGTCAGGGTCTTGCGCTGGATGTCGCGCCAATGCGCGTGGCCGCGCACGCGGTTTACCTGGCGGAACAGGGCGAGCATCAGCGGGTTGTGCGTGGCGGCGGCCAGCCGCTCGTGGAACAGCAGGTCGCCGTCGCCGAAGGCCGTCACGTCGCCGCCGCAGGCCTCCAGGCGCTTCAGCGCCGCGTCCAGCAGCTCGATGTCGCGCGGCGTCGCCTTGCGCACGGCCAGGCGCACCAGATGCGGCTCGACGGCGCGGCGCGCTTCCAGCAGTTCCTGCGGGCTGGTCAGGTCGGCGACGTCGGCTTCGGGATCGCGGCCGCGCGACACGGCGGCGACGAAGGTGCCGCTGCCCACGCGCCTTGTGATCAGACCCTGGCGCTCGAGCCGGTCCAGCGCGGCGCGGATCGTGCCGCGCGCCCCGCCATAGCTGGCGGCGAGCCCGCGTTCCGGCGGCAGGCGCTCGCCCGCGCGCCAGGCCCCCGCGCGGATCGCGTCGGCGATCGCCAGCGCGATGCGGCCGGCATCGGCGCGACCGGCATCGTCTGAACCATTCTGGACCAATTTCGGCATTTGGCGGTCCACCATCCTCGGAAGGGCCGCTTGCCTGTTCAACAGGCAATCGCCCGCTTGCATCGACCGGATTTCCCCGGATAGCATGGCAGAGCGACCGTAATATACCAATATTGATCCAATTTAGCGAAGGGGACCAGCGATGTGCGGCATCGTCGGGCTATTCCTGAAGAACAAGGCGCTGGAACCGGCGCTGGGAAAGCATCTCGCCGGCATGCTGCTGGCGATGAGCGATCGCGGGCCGGACAGCGCGGGCATCGCCATCTACGGCCACGGCAGCGACGCGGCCGGCCGCCTGACCCTGTTCCATCCCGATGCGGGCCATGATTGGGCCGCGCTGGCCCAGGCGATGAAAGCCGGGCTGGGTCGCAATGTCGGCCTGACCACCAAGGCCAACCACGCGATCCTGGTCGTCCAGGGCGGCACGGGCCCGGCGCGGGCCTGGCTCAAGACCAACCGGCCTGATCTGCGCGTGATGGGCTATGGCCGCGCCATGGACGTGTTCAAGGACATGGGGCGGCCGGGCGATGTCGCGGCGCGCTACGACCTGGCCCATATGGGTGGCACGCACGGCATCGGCCACACCCGCATGGCGACCGAGAGCGCGGTGACGACCGAGCACTCGCATCCCTTCACCGCGGCCGACGACCTCTGCCTGGTGCATAACGGCTCGCTCAGCAACCACAACCGCCTGCGCGAATGGCTGAGGCGCCGCGGCCAGGAATTCGACACCGACAACGACACCGAGGTCGCGGCGCGCTACTTCGCGCACCGCCTGGGCGAGGGCATGAGCCTGGCCGAGGCGCTGGAGGCGGGCTTGAAGGACCTGGACGGGTTCTACACCTTCGCCATGGGCACCGGCGACGGCTTCGCCG
>JADZDN010000423.1 GCA_020851015.1 Alphaproteobacteria bacterium
GGACCTCTACGGCATCGCCGTGTTCCTGATCTTCTATTCGCTGTTCGTGTTCTTCGCGCCGAACGCGCTGGGCGATGCGGCCAACTATATCCCGGCCAACCCGTTGCAGACCCCGCCGCACATCGTGCCGGAGTGGTACTTCCTGCCGTACTACGCGATCCTGCGGTCGATCCCCAGCAAGCTCCTGGGCGTGTTGGCGATGTTCGGGTCGATCCTGATCCTGTTCCTGCTGCCCTGGCTCGACACCTCGCGCGTGCGCAGCGCGCGGTTCCGCCCGATCTACAAGCTGGTGTTCTGGGTCTTCGTGATCTGCTGCGCCGCGCTGACCTGGGCCGGCGGCAAGCCGCCGGAGGGCCTGGCGCTGTGGGTCGCGCGCATCGGCACGGCCTACTATTTCGCGCACTTCCTGGTGCTGATGCCGCTGATCGGCTGGTTCGAGCGTCCGCTCGCCCTGCCCAAATCGATATCGGCGCCGGTGCTGGCCGGGGGGAAAGCGTGATGCGCGCGGGGATCAAGATGATGGGACGCATGGGCGCCGCCGCCGCGCTGGCGATCGTGGCTGGTCTTTCGATCGGCGCTGCGCGCGCCGCGGACGACCCGGTGCCGCCGCACCGGCACTGGTCGTTCTCGGGCATGTTCGGGACCTACGACCGCGCGGCGCTGCAGCGCGGTTTCCAGGTCTACAAGGAAGTCTGCGCGGCCTGTCACGTCATGCGGTTTCTCTACTACCGCGACCTCGCCGCGCTCGGCTTCAACGAGGACGAGATCAAGGCGATCGCCGCGGGCTACGAGGTGACCGACGGCCCGAACGACCAGGGCGAGATGTTCAAACGTCCCGGCCGGCCGGCCGACCGCTTCGTGCCGCCGTTCGCGACCGACAACGCGGCGCGCGCGGCCAACAACGGCGCGCTGCCGCCCGACCTGTCGCTCATCACCAAGGCCCGCGAGCATGGCGCGGACTACGTGCATGCCCTGTTGACCGGATACAAGGACCCGCCGGCCGGCTTTGCGCTCACCGAGGGGATGAACTACAACGAGTACTTCCCGGGCCACCAGATCGCCATGGCGCCGCCGCTCAACGAGGGTGGGGTCACGTTCGCCGACAACACCAAGTCGTCGGTCGACCAGATGGCGCACGACATCGCGACGTTCCTGACCTGGGCCGCCGAGCCCGAGATGGAGGCGCGCAAGGAAATGGGGATCAAGGCGATCCTGTTCCTGGTCGTGCTCTCGGGCCTGCTCTACGCGGTCAAGCGCAAGGTGTGGAAGGGCGTGCATTGAGCGGCGCGCCCGCCGCGAAGGCGGAGGGGCGCAAGCCCGGCACGCCGCCGGTCATCGGGGTCATCGGCGGCAGCGGCGTCTACCAGATCGACGGGCTGAAGAACGTCCAGTGGCGCCGCGTCGCGTCGCCCTACGGCGTGCCGTCGGACGAGCTGTGCTTCGGCGAACTGGACGGGCAGAAGATCGTCTTCCTGCCGCGCCACGGGCGCGGTCACCGCGTGCCGCCGTCCGAGCTCAACTTCCGCGCCAATATCGACGTGCTGAAGCGCGCGGGCGTCACCGAGGTCCTGTCGGTCAGCGCCTGCGGCTCGCTGCGCGAGAACCTTCCGCCCGGGCATTTCGTCATCGTCGACCAGTTCATCGACCGCACCTTCGCGCGCAACAAGAGCTTCTTCGGCTCGGGCCTGGTCGCGCACGTCGCGATGGCCGATCCGGTGTGCGCGCGGCTGGGCGACCATCTCGAGGCCGCGGCCAAGGAGATCGGCATCCCCTACACGCGCGGCGGCACCTACATGGTGATGGAAGGACCGCAATTCTCGACCCGCGCGGAAAGCGAGCTGTACCGCTCGTGGGGCTGTTCGGTGATCGGCATGACCAACATGCCCGAGGCCAAGCTCGCCCGCGAGGCGGAGATGTGCTACGCGACCGTCGCCATGGTGACGGATTTCGACTGCTGGCATCCGCACCACGACGACGTCTCGGTCGACCTTGTCATCAAGGTGCTGCTGGAAAATGCCGACAAGGCGCGCGCGCTGGTCAAGGCGACCGCGCCCAAGCTGCACGACCGCAAGGCGCCCTGCCACGCCGGCTGCCATACCGCGCTCGACACCGCGATCATCACCGCGCCCGACCAGCGCGACCCGGCGATGGTGATGAAGCTCGACGCCGTGGCGGGCAGGGTGCTGGGCAGGGCGGGCTGATATCCGCGGACGCCGGGTTTCCGTCGCCGCATCGTATCGCATGCCGATCCACTCCCCGGCGCCAAGCGACGATCTGACCCATTCCAGGTCCGGAAACGCCCTGCGATAACAATACCAATTGCGATCCGCCCATTGCCGCGGAGGCTCGAATCTTGCCGAACGTGTCCGCCGAAACGCTGTTCATCGAAGCGCTGCTGGCCGACGAAACGCTGTTTGATCGTCTGGCTTCGGCCCATCCCATCTACCTGCGCTTCGCCAAGGTGCTGCAGCGCGAGGATACGGCTAGCCGCCTGACGCTCGCCGATGTCGCCAACATGGTCGGCCTGCCGGTGGCTTCGGTCATCGAGGTCGTGCGCGGTCAGGCAGGCCAGGGGGAAGGCGCCGATGGGTCGCCGCCGGAGCGCCTGCCCGAGGGGCGGCCGGCATGGGCCGACCGGCCCGGCCAGGATATCCGCCGTTTCGACGTCCGCCCGCTTCTCGACGACGGGCACGAGCCCCTGCCGAACCTGTTGTCGTTCGCCGAGTCGGCGCCGCGCGAGGCAATGCTCGTGATCGATGCGACGTTCCACCCGCAGCCGCTGCGCCGGCTGTTCGAGGGGCGCGGGTATCAGAGCGGCGCGGAGCCGCTGGCGGCCGATCACTGGCGCGTCTATTTGCGGCGGGCGGAGGCGGCGGGCCGCGCCGCGATGGAATAGGAGAACGCGATGCCACGGAACCAGGACTTGCCTCTTGTGTACTCCTGCTCCGGCTGCTCCAGCGCGGCGCAGATGGCCAATCACTTGGCGATCCGCCTGGATCGCGCCGAACTGGCGGAGATGTCCTGCATCGCCGGCGTCGGCGGCGGGGTGCCATCGCTGGTGCGGATCGCGACCTCGGGCAGGCCGATCGTCGCGATCGATGGCTGCCCCCTGCGTTGCGTCGAAAGCTGCCTGGCCCGACACGGCGTGAACCCGAATATCCACTACGACCTGAGCAAGCTCGGGATCAAGAAGCGGTTCAAGATGGACTACGATCCGGCCCAGGCCGGGGAACTGCTGCAGCGCATCTCCGACGACATGGCAGAGGCCGGCCTTGCGGCGCCGGTACCGGCGCCGGCCTGAAGGCGCGTTGCCAGAGGCCGATGCCGTCACCACGTCGATCGCGATCGGTCCCTTGCGGCGGCCGTGGATGAACTGGTCGACGAATCCGTTGCCCGAGTTCGTCACCTGCTGCGCCAGGCCGGTCCAGATGATCTTGCCGTCGTAGAGCATCGCCACGCGGTTGGCGATGTGCTTGATGACGGTCAGGTCCTGGGTGATGATCAGCGCGGTCGTGTGCGAATCGCGGATCACGCGGTCGATCAGCTTGCTGATCGCGGCCGTCACGATCGGATCGAGGCCCGCGGTCGGGTCGTCCAGCACGACGATCTCGGGATTGGCGGCCAGCGCCCGGGCAAAGGCGACGCGCTTCTGCATGCCGCCCGACAGCTCGGCCGGGAACAGGTCGGCCACCGCCGCGTCCATGCCCACGTCGGACAGCCGGTCGATCGCCAGCTTCTTGGCGGCGTCCGGCTTCCAGCCCCGCGCCGAGGTCAGCTGGAACGCCACGTTCTGCCAGACCAGCAGGCTGTCGAACAGCGCGCCGGCCTGGAACAGCGCGCCGAAGCGCGCGATCGTCTTCTCGCGCTCGCGGGTCGACATGGTCCACAGGTCGACCCCGTCGATCTCGATCGTGCCTTCGTCGGGCGCGACCAGGCCCAAGATGCACTTGGCCAGCACCGACTTGCCCGAGCCCGAGCGCCCGACCAGCGCCAACGCCTCGCCCGGCATGATGTCCAGGTCGATGCCGTCCAGCACCTTGTTGTCGCCGAAGCTCTTCTTCAGGCCCCGGACGCGGATCTTGGGAATCTGGGTATCCGCCGGCATGGCGTCAGCCGACCTGTCGGCGGAAAAGTTCGAGCGTCCGCTCGCGCGCCAGCTTGGCCGATGGCGGGTCGTACTGCTTGCGGTCGTCGCAGTTGAAGCCGTGGTCGGCTGGGTAGACGTAGCAGGGCAGGTCGGGATGGTGCTTCTTGACCGTGTCCACGTGGGACAGCGGTATGCCCTGGTCCTTCTCGCCGAAATGCAGGATCGTCGGGCATTTCGGCTGCTCGGCCGCGAACTCGGCGACCATGCCGCCGTAGTAGCCGGACGCGGCCGCGATCGGGAAATGCGTCGCCGCGCGCCAGGCGACCGAGCCGCCCCAGCAGTAGCCGACGACGCCCACCTTGCCGGACTTGGTCGCCTCCTTGATCGCGGCATCCATGTCGGCCAGCACCTGGGGCCAGCCGATCTTCAGGCGGATGTCGCGCCCGCGGGCCACGTCCTCCGGCCCGTAGCCAAGCTCGACGCCGCGCTCGACGCGGTCGAACAGCGCGGGGCAGATCGCGACATAGCCGTCGGCGGCGAACCCGTCGGTCGTCCGGCGCATATGGCTGTTCACGCCGAATATCTCCTGGATCACCACGATAGCGCCCTTGGGCTTCCCTTTGGGGTCGGCGCGATAGGCGGCCAGCTTGTGCCCGTCGGCGGCGGTCAGCGTGATGTCCATGGCAGGCCTCTCCCCGGAATTCCAACCAAGCTTTACCCGGCGCGCGCGGCCTTGGCAAAGGGGGCGGGGGCCGGCACATTGGCCCGATGAGCGACCAAGCCACCCTTGCCGCCATGCTGGCCCAGGCGCTGGCGGCGCGCGCCAATGCCCACGCGCCCTACTCGGGGTTCAAGGTGGGCGCCTGCCTGCGGGGCGAGAGCGGCCGGCTGTTCTGGGGCTGCAATGTCGAGAACGCCGCCTATCCCCAAGGCCAGTGCGCCGAAGCCAGCGCCATCGGCGCGCTGGTCGCGGCGGGCGACCGGCGCATCCTGGAATGCGTGGTGGTGGCCGAGGGGCCCGATCTGGTTACGCCCTGCGGGGGGTGCCGCCAGCGCCTGCGCGAATTCGCCCGCGACGACATGCCGGTCCATCTGGGCGATTCCAAGGGCCTGCGCCGGACCGTCACCCTGGGTGAGTTGCTGCCGCTTTCTTTCGGCCCGGATCACCTGAAGAAGTAAACCCAACATGCTGTTGCCGCAGGAAATCATCCGCAAAAAGCGCGATGGCGCGCCGCTTGGCGAGGGCGAAATTCGATTCATGGTGGGCGGCATCGTCGACGGCACGATCGCCAAGGCGCAGATCGGCGCCTTCGCCATGGCGGTGTTTTTCCGCGGCCTGTCGATGCCCGAGCGCGTGGCCCTGACCATGGCCATGGCCCGGTCGGGCCGGACGATCGACTGGAAGCCGCTCGTCCTGCCCGGCCCGATCCTGGACAAGCATTCCTCCGGCGGGGTGGGCGACAAGGTCAGCCTGATCCTGGCGCCGATCGTGGCGGCCTGCGGCGGCTTCGTGCCGATGATCTCCGGGCGCGGCCTCGGCCACACCGGCGGCACGCTGGACAAGCTGGACACCATCCCCGGCTACAACTCGCGCCCCGATATCCCGACCTTCCAGCGCGTGGTGCGCGAGACGGGGGCGGCGATCATCGGCCAGACCGCGGACCTGGCGCCGGCCGACCGGCGCCTCTACGCGATCCGCGACGTGACGGCGACGGTCGAATCGATCCCGCTGATCACCGCATCGATCCTGGCGAAGAAGATCGCGGCCGGTCTCGAGGGCCTGGTGATGGACGTCAAGTTCGGCTCGGGCGCTTTCATGCCGGTCTACGAGCATGCCGAGGCGCTCGCCCAGAGCATCGCGACGGTCGCGCGTGGCGCGGGGCTCGCCAGCGCCGCCATCCTCAGCGACATGAACCAGGTGCTCGGCCGCACCGCCGGCAACGCGCTGGAGGTGCTGGAATCGATCGAGGCGCTGAAGCGCGGCGACGGCGAGGAGCGGCTGATGACCGTGACGCGCGCGCTGGCGGTCGAGATGCTGCTGCTGGGCCGGCTGGCGAAGGACCAGGCCGAGGCGAAGGCGAAGGTGAAGCGCGCCCTGGCGAGCGGGGACGCAGCCGAGCGGTTCCAGCGCATGGTCGCCGCGCTGGGCGGGCCGAGCGATATCGTCGAACGGCCCGAGCTGCACCTGCCGCGCGCGCCGGTGCGCCTCGACGCCAGGCCAAGCCGTCCGGGCTTCGTCGTCGGCATGGATGCGCGCGCGGTCGGGCTGGTCGTGCTGTCGCTGGGCGGCGGCCGGCGGCGCGCCGACGACCGGATCGACCCGGCCGTGGGCCTGACCAGCGTGGCCGGCGTCGGCGAAAAAGTCGGGCCGGACCGGCCCCTGGCGATGATCCACGCCCGCAGCGAGGACGACGCGCGCATGGCCGCGGCCGACCTGGCGACCGCGATCCAGGTGGGCGACGATCCGCCGGTCTCCTCGCCGGTCGTGCGGGCGCGGATCAAGGGGTAGGGTGGGTCATGCCCCGCGGCTTCATCCTGGTCATGGACTCCTTCGGCATCGGATCTGCGCCCGACGCGGCGCGGTTCGGCGATGCCGGGGCGGACACGCATGGCCATATCCGCGCGGCCTGCGCGGCGGGGCGGGCGGACAAGGCCGGGCTGCGGCAGGGGCCGCTGGCGGTGCCGAACCTCGACCGACTTGGGCTGGCCGCGGCTGCCGGTGTCGCCAGGGGCGAGAAGAGCGTGGCGTCGAGCGCCTGCTATGGCGCGGCGGCGGAGCGGAGCAAGGGCAAGGACACGCCGAGCGGGCACTGGGAGATGGCGGGCGTGCCGGTGCTGACGGACTGGGGTTATTTCCCGAAGAAGCAGCCCTGCTTCCCGGCCGAGTTGACCCGGGCCCTGATCCGCGAGGCGGACCTGCCCGGGCTCCTGGGCGACCGCCATGCCTCGGGCACGCAGATCATCGAGGAGCTGGGCGCCGAGCATGTCGCGAGCGGCAAGCCGATCGTCTACACCTCGGCCGATAGCGTGTTCCAGATCGCCGCGCACGAGCAGCATTTCGGACTGGAGCGGCTCTACGCGGTCGGCCTGGTGGCGCGCCGGCTGGTCGACCGCTGGAACATCGGCCGGGTGATCGCCCGGCCTTTTGTTGGGGAGCCGAACGCATTTAGGCGCACGGGCAACCGCCGCGACTACGCCACGCCGCCGCCCGAGCCCACGCTGCTGGACCGGCTAAAGGCGTCGGGGCGCGAGGTGCTGTCGGTGGGTAAGGTATCGGACATCTTCGCGGCCCAGGGCATCACGCGGAAGGTGAAGGCCGACGGCAACGCCGCGCTGATGCAGGCGACGATGGACGCGGCGCGCGATGCGCCCGACGGGGCGTTGGTGTTCACCAACTTCGTGGATTTCGACACGCTCTACGGCCATCGCCGCGACGTCGCGGGTTACGCCGCCGCCCTGGAGGCGTTCGACCGCGAACTGCCCGCGCTCGAACGGGCGCTGCGGCCGGGCGATCTGGCGATCATCACCGCCGACCACGGATGCGATCCGACCTGGGAAGGCACGGACCATACACGCGAGTTCGTGCCGGTGATCGCCTTCGGCCCGGCATCGCGGCCCGCCGCGATCGGCCGGCGCGACAGTTTCGCGGATATCGGCCAGACCCTGGCGCGGCATCTGGGCCTGGCGCCCCTGCCGTATGGACGGGCGTTTCTGTAGCGCCGAATCGACACCGTCGCGGCCTTGACATGTGATCCACATGTGTTCATGTTTTTCACATGCCAGTGATGGTCCAAATCCGCAACGTCCCCGAAGCGTTGCACCGGCGTCTGAAGTCGCGCGCGGCGCTCGCCGGCATGTCGTTGTCCGACTACTTGCTGAGCGAATTGCGCGAGGTGGCGGAGCGACCGACCTTGGACGAAATGCGCGCCCGCCTGGAAGCGCGGTCGAAAGTGACCTCGAGCATTTCGGCGGCCGACGCCGTCCGCGATGAGCGCGACCGCAGGTAATGGTCCTCGACGCCTCGGCGCTGATCGAAGTGCTGCTGCGCATGCCCGCGGCAGCGGCGGTGGAAGCGCGCATTGGCGCGCAGGCGACGCTGCAGGCGCCGCACCTGCTGGACATAGAGGTGGCGCAGGTCTTGCGCCGCTTTGTTTCCGCCGGGATCATTGGCCAGGAACGCGGCAAGGTCGCGCTGGCTGATCTCGCCGTCTATCCGCTGCTGCGGTATCCGCATGGCCAACTGCTGCAACGCGTTTGGGAATTGCGGGGCAACCTCACGGCCTACGACGCGGCATACGTGGCGCTGGCGGAAGCGCTCGACGTTCCGCTCCTCACGCGCGATCGGCGGATCGCTGCCGCCGCCGGACACGCAGCACGCATCTACGTGGTTTGAAGCGCGGGCGCGCCGGGCAGCGCCGCCCGAACTGCGCTAGGTACTTGTACCGTCGTCGTTGAGCCGCTTGCCCTCGAGGTCCTTCTTTTCGCGTTCGCCCTCGCGGCGATTCGCGGCTTTGTCGGCGGCGCTGCGCCCGAATCGCACGCGGTTCTCGGCCGCCTTGCGATCCGCCTGCTGGCGATCCCGGCGCTTGCGGAAATTGTTCAGGTTGACCACGTCGCCCATGAATTCCTCGCGAGCAAGGCGAATTGCAACGCCGACGCTTGCTCACCCGTTCTTTACCGCGTCCGCCACTTTCTAGCTTATCCCAAATGACGTAGGGTTCAACCTTTCGAGGCTCGATCCCTCGACAAGCGGCCAGTCGACCGGACGGACCCAGGACGGGGACGGGCGCCGCCGGAGGCCAGGGAGGATACGGTCGTGCGCAAGATCCTGTACGGCATCGCCGGACTGGTTTTCGTCCTCGTCGCCGTGGCGCTGCTCGCGCCGCACTTCATCGATCTTCGCTCGATGCTGGCGCCAGCGCTGCAGGCGGCGAAGGAGAGCACGGGGCGCGAGGTGCGGGTCGGCGATGTCGGTCTCTCGCTCTTCCCGCCGACGGCGACGCTCGGCGACCTGCGCGTGGCGAATATCCCGGGCGCTGCCGAGCCCGACATGCTGCGGGTGAAGGCGGTCGAGGTCAGCGTGGCGCTGATGCCGCTGCTGTCGCGCCGGGTCGAGGTGCAGAGCGTCACGATCGTCGATCCGGTGGTGACGATCGAGACGCTGAAGGACGGACGATCCAGCCTGGACTTCCCCAAGGCCAAGCCCGGGGATTCCGGCGGCGGCCTGGACATCGCGCTGCAGGCCGTGTCGGTCAAGAACGGGACCGTCGTCTTGCGCGACGCGGCCGGCGGCCAGCGCCGCATCGAGGCGCTGAACCTCACCGGCTCCGCCGGCTCGCTCGCGGGACCGCTCGCCGCCAAGGGCACGGCGCGCGCGCTGGGCGTGCAGACCGCGCTCGACGTGTCGGTCGGCCGGATCGAGCCCGGCAAGCCGGCCAATGTCTCGTTCGTGATGGAAGGCGCGGGCGCCAAGGCCCAGTTCACCGGCACCGTGACCGGCGCTGCGGCCGCCGGCCAGTCGCCGGCCGTCGCCGGCAAGTTCGCGGTCAACGCCGCCAACCTGGGCGAACTGGCCCGGGTGGTCAACGCGGGCGGCGGCAGCCTGCCGCCGATGGCCGCCCAGCCCTTCACGATGGAAGGCGCGGTCAAGGGAACGACGGCGCAGATGACCGCGCCCGAGATCGCCATCACCCTTGGCGAGACGCGCGGCGCGGGTGCGCTGGCCTTCTCCTTCGGCGACAAGACGACCGTTCAGCTTGCCCTCAATATCGGCCGGCTCGATCTCGACAAGCTGCTGGCGCAGGGCGCCGCCCCAACCGCCGCGCCCACCGGGGCACCCACTGGAGTGCCCACTGGAGCGCCGGCATCGCCATTCCCGCCGAATCTCGTGGCGGCGATCGATATCGGCGTCGAGGGCATCGCCTATCGCGGCCAGGCGATGCAGAAGGCGCGGCTGCAGGTCGATGTCGTCGGCGGGGTGGCGGTGGTGAAGCAGCTCTCGGCGCAATTGCCGGCGGCGTCGAACCTGATGGTGGCGAACCTGCCGCTGCCGCTCGGCGGCCCGCCGCCGGCGATGCAGGACGGACGCATCGAAGCCCACTCGGGCAATTTGCGCGCGCTGCTGGAGTGGCTGGGCGCGGACATGTCCGCGCTGCCCCCGCAGCGCCTCGGCCGCTTCGACATGAAGGCGGGCGTCAAGAGCGACGGCGCGAGCGTGCAGATCGCCAATCTTGACGCGACGCTCGACAACGCGCACCTGACCGGCGGCGCGACGATGGCCTGGCGCGACCGGCCGGGGCTCGCCGTGCGGGTGAGCGTCGACAAGTTGAATCTCGATTCCTACATGCCGGTCGCCGCGCCGGCGAAGGCGGCCGCGCGCTCGGCGCAGCCCACGACGGCGGGCGGCGCGACGTCCCTGCGCTCGCTCGATGCATTCGATCTCAACCTCGAGGCCGATATCGACAGCCTGACCTATCGCGATACGCCGATCCAGGGCGTGAAGATGACCGTCGAGCTCGCGAACGGCCGCCTCGCGATCAAGGAGGCGACGGTGCGCGACCTGGCGGGCGCGCAGGCCGCCTTCACGCTGGTCGTCGAGCGCATGGCGACGTCGCCGGCCTTCTCGACCGCCTTCAACCTGCGCGCGACCGACGCCAAGCGGTTCCTCAAGTTCGCCAGTGGCTACGACTCGCCGCTGTCGGCGCAGGCGCTGGGCCAGCTCAACGCCAAGGGCACCGTCGCCGGCACGATGGACGGCTTGAAGGTAGACACCACGCTCGAAGGCTTCGGCGGCGCGGGCAAGATCGCGGGCAGCGTGGACCAGTTTGGGCAGGCGGCGCCCAAGGTCGATCTCGCCATCGACGCCAGCTTCCCCGAGTTCGGCCCGGTTCTGGGCGCGCTCGTGGGCGCCCAGGCGAAGCAGGGTAACCAGGCGCTCGGCCCCTTCGTGCTGAAGAGCCGGGTCGCCAACACCGGCGCGGACGCGATCGCGCTGAAGGACACCGAGCTGCGCGCTTTCGGCGGCGAGTTGGACCTGACCGGGACGATCACGCAGATGGCCTCGCCCGCGCCGTCGGTGGATCTCGGCATCAGCATGAAGCTGCCGAGCCTGAAGCCGCTGCTGGTCGCGTTCAATCCCGATCCGCAGTTGATGGCGACGGCGGACAAGCTGGGCGGCATCACGCTGACCGGCAAAGCCGTGGGCAACGCGCAGAAGGTCACGCTGCGCGACGCGGCGCTGACGGGCCTCGGCGGGTCGATCAAGCTCAACGGCGACGTGGCGCAGTCGGGCAAGCAGCTCGACCTCACCGCCGACATGCAGAACTTCACCCTCGGGCCGCTGCTCGCGGCCATGCCCGGCGTCATCACCGCCCAGGGCGCCCAGCAGCTCGGCCCCGTGAACGGCAAGCTGACGCTGAAGGGCACGGTGGACAGTCTCGGCGTCGGCATGCAGAGCCTGGCGATGCAGGGCTTCGGCGGCACGATGGCGCTGAACGGCCAGGTCAGCGACGCGCTGGACCCGACGCGCAAGGCCGACCTCAGCTTCGACGTCGCCAACCTGGCGATGGGGCCAATGCTGGCGGCCTTCCCGAATGCGGGCATCTCGCCAACCCTGGCGCAGAACCTGCAGACCCTGACGGCGAAGGGATCGATCAAGGGCTCGACCGAGGCCCCCTCGCTGACGCTGCAGCAAGGCACGGCCCAGGCCTTCGGCGGCACGCTCGCGCTGACCGGCACGGTCAGCGAGGCGATGACGCCCTCGGCGAAGTACGACATGACGGCGTCGGCCAACCTGCCGAACCTGATGACCGTGCTGTCGTCCTTCTATAAGCCCGAGGGCGCGATCCCCGGCCCGGTCAAGTTCGAGAATGTCCGCCTGCTCGGCGACGGCAAGAAGGTCCAGATCACCAATCTCAACGGCCAGCTCGGCAATATCGGCGTCAACGGCCAGGGCGTCATGACCATGGATGGGCCGCGGCCGAAGCTGGACCTCCAGGTGCAGACCACCGGCGACATCCTGCTGGATGCCTTCCAGTCGGCCGACCCGCAGAAGCGCGGCAACCTGGAGCCCTATTGGCATCGGCTCTTCCCCGAGCTGGTGCCGGCATCGCTGGTCGGCACGCAGCTCGCGCAGGCGCAGGCGCGGCCGCTGCATCCCCGCTGGTCGAAGGAGCCGCTCGGCCTGCTGCCGACCATCCGATCCTACGACGCCAACATCGTGCTCGCAGGACAGGCGATCGTCGACGGCCCCTACCGGGTCGTGAGTCCGCAGGTGAAGCTCGCCGTCGCCAATGGGGTGGCGACGCTCGAGCGGCTGAGCGGCACGCTCTATGACGGCCAGATCACGATCCTCGGCAAGCTCGCCGCCACC
Source organism: Alphaproteobacteria bacterium (assembly GCA_020851015.1). Next base: position 12,459 of record JADZDN010000423.1, read on the forward strand.
GAGCCGCCGAACATGGCGATGCAGATGCAGGTGCGGGGGCTGAACATCGCCAAGGCGGCCCAGGCCGCGAAGGCGCACCAGAGCGGGCGCAAGTGGTTCCTGGCGTTCGGCCGGATCGAGCTGGTCGAGGGCCTGTTCGATGCCGATCTCAACTACCACGCCACCGGCCGCAGCGAGGCGGAGATGGTGCAGACGCTGGCCGGCACCGGCGGGTTCCAGGCGACCAACGGCGTGATCGAAGGCATCGACATGGCGAAGCTGAGCAACACGCTGAAGAACCTGAACAACGTGCTGGACATCGCCTCCGTGCTGACCCAGACGACCAGCGGCGGGCGCACGCGCTTCCAGCTGATCAATTCGTCGAACGAGGCCAAGGCCGGGCTGGTGTCGAGCGGCAACCTGGTGGTCAAAGCCGACGCGATGGACGGGCGGGGCGGCTACAACCTCGATTTTCCGTCCTACACGATGAACGCGCGGCTCGACGTGACGCTGACCGAGCATGCCAAGACCCCGCCGGTGATCCTGACGGCGGTGGGGCCGATCGACAATCCGGTGGCCCACGTGGACTCGGATGCCTTGAAGCAGCACGTGCTGGGCAATGCGACCAAGTTCATCATCCGCCAGCTCAATCCCGGCCAGGCGACCGGCGCGGGCGGCCAGCAGAATCCGGCCGATCTGCTCAAGGGCGTGCTCGGCGGCCAGCAGCCGGCACCCGCCCCGGCGCCTGGCCAGCCGGCACCGCAGAAGGTCGACCCGGCGCAGCAATTGCTGCAGCAGCTGCTGAAGCCGAAAGCGCAGTAGTTCCGGCTAGCGCAGCGCGCCGGCGCGCGCCTGCTCCAGCACGTGCACGCGCAGGGCGCTGGATAGGTTGGCCGCGCGATCCGGGCCGGGCAGGCGGCCGTTGGCGGCATCGATCTCGGCGATGACCGCGGCGACGGAAAGGCCGCGCGCGTCGGCGATCGTCCGTAGCGCGTCCCAGAAGGCCTGCTCCAGCGACACGCTGGTGCGATGCCCGGCGATGGTGACCGAGCGCTTGCGCACGGCGCGCGCCGATGGCGCGGAGCCGGCGGGCGGCGCCAGGTCGTTCACGGCTTCGGGCCCAGCATGTCCTGCGGCCGCACCAGGGCGTCGAATTCCTCGCCGGTCAGCAGCTTCAGCCGGATCGCCGCTTCGCGCAGCGTCAGATCCTCGGCATGGGCAAGCTTCGCCACCTTGGCGGCGTTGTCGTAGCCGATCCGCGGATTGAGCGCGGTCACCAGCATCAGCGAGCGGGCGAGATGCTCGGCGATGCGCTTGCGGTCCGGCTCGATGCCGACGACGCAATGCTCGGCGAAGCTGTCGGCGGCGTCGGCGAGCAGGCGGATCGAGCGCAGCACGTTGTCGATGATTACCGGCTTGAACACGTTCAGCTCGAAATGCCCTTGCGAGCCGGCCACGGTGACGGCGACATGGTTGCCCATGACCTGGCAGCACACCATGGTCATCGCCTCGGCCTGCGTCGGGTTGACCTTGCCTGGCATGATCGAGCTGCCCGGCTCGTTCTCGGGCAGGCGCAATTCGCCGATGCCGCTGCGCGGGCCCGATCCCATCAAGCGGATGTCGTTGGCGATCTTGAAGCAGGCGGCGGCGGCCGCGTTGAGCGCGCCGGACAGCGCGACCAGGTCGTCATGGCCGGCCATCAGCGCGAACTTGCTGGCGGCGGGCGCGAAGGGCAGGCCGGTCAGCGCCGCGATCTCGCGCGCGAAGGCGGCATCGAAACCCGCCCGAGCGTTGAGCCCCGTGCCGACCGCCGTGCCCCCCTGCGCCAGCGCGTAGAGCGCCTCGGTCGCCTGGGCAATGCGCCTAGCCGCGTCCGCCACCTGCGCCGCGTAGCCGCCGAACTCCTGGCCCAGGGTCAGGGGCGTCGCGTCCATCAGGTGGGTGCGGCCGATCTTCACGATGTCCGCGAAGTCGCGTGCCTTGGCGTCCAGCGCCGCACCGAGGCGCTTCAGCGCCGGCAGCAGGCGGCCATGCACCGCGCGGGCGGCGGCGATATGCATGACGGCGGGGAAGGAGTCGTTCGAGGACTGGCCCAGGTTGACCTGGTCGTTGGGATGCACCGGCTTCTTGTCGCCGCGCTTGCCGCCCAGCATCTCGTTGGCGCGGTTGGCGATCACCTCGTTGGCGTTCATGTTGGACTGCGTGCCCGACCCGGTCTGCCAGACCACCAGCGGGAAATGCTCGTCGAGCTTTCCGTCCGCCACCTCCTGCGCCGCGGCGGCGATCGCCTCGCCGACCTTCCTGTCGAGCGCGCCCAGCGCCATGTTGGCGCGCGCCGCGGCCAGCTTCTGCAGGACGAAGCCATGGACGATCTCTGCGGGCATGCGCTCGCCGCCGATGGTGAAGTTGCGGCGCGAGCGCTCGGTCTGCGCGCCCCACAGCCGGTCGGCCGGGACGTCGATCGGGCCCATGGAATCGGTTTCGACGCGCTTCGCCATGCGCGGCAGTCTAGCGCGGACGCTGGCGGCAGCCTACTGCGGGCAGATATAGCCCGCGTTGTCCGGTCCCTTGAAGCAGCCGACCGATTCCGGCAGCAGCATCTTGGGCAGCCACAGCACCACTTCCGGGAAATGGACGGTGAAGCCGATGGCGACGAAGAACACGATGTAGATCGGCAGCGACCGCACCACGGCCTTGCTGAACGACACGCCGCAGAATTTGGCCCCGATCAGCAGCGACAGGCCGTAGGGCGGGGTGATCAGGCCGAACACCAGCGTGGTCACGATGACGACGCCGAGATGCACGGGGTTGATGCCGCCTAAATCGCCGAGCTTCAGCAGGATCGGCATGAAGATGATGATCGCCGGGACGGCGTCGATGAAGTCGCCCAGCACGACGAACAGCGCCACCAGCAACAACAGGATGGTGCGCGGATCCCTGCCGGCGAAACTTTCGATCCAGCCCGCCACCTCGTCCGGACCCCGCAGGTAGGCGAGCATCCAGCCCATGCAGGACGCGCCGACCACCGCCGACAGCGGAATGGCGTAGAGCAGGCCCAGATGTACCATGTCCTTCGGAAGGTTGCGGACATGGGCGGGGTTCAGCACCGGGATCAGGAAGAAGACGATATAGGTGCAGGCGATCAGGCCCGCCTCGGTCGGCGTGAACATGCCGCTCAGCAAGCCGCCCATGATGATGACCGGGATCATCAGCGGCAGCAGCGCGCCCTTCACCGCGTCCGCCACCTCGGGGATGCTGGCGCGTTTCTTCAGGATGCCGGGCGGCCCGAAGAAGTAGCTGTAGATCATCAGGCCGATGCCGACGACGATGCCCGGCGCGACGCCGCCCAGGAATAGGCCGCCGATCGACACGTTGCCGGTAGCCCCGTAGACGACCGCCATGATCGACGGGGGGATCAGGTTGGCCATCGTCGAGGCCGAGGCGATCAGCGCCGCGTTGAAGGCCCGGTCGTAGCCTTCCTTCACCATTTCCGGGGCCACGGTGCGGGTCAACACCGCCACGTCCGCCGTGGACGAGCCCGAGATGCCGGCGAAGAACATGCTGAAGACGGTCACGACCTGCGCCAGCCCGCCCCGCAGATGGCCGACCAGCACCTGGGCTAGCCGGACCAGGCGGTGGGTGACGTTGGCCGAGCTCATCAGCTCGCCGACCATCAGGAAGAAGGGGATGGCGAGCAGCGTTTCCGCGTCGACGCCGTGGAACATCTGGCCGATGATCGACTGGAAGCTGACCGGGGTCATCGAGACCGCCACCAGCACGCCCGCCATGATGGCGAACATGACCGGCACGCCCATGTAGCCAAGGACCAGGAAGGTCATGGCCATCGAGATGATGATCCACCCGTTACTCATAGCCGGTCTCCGTGACGGCGGGGGCGTCCGGTTCGGCGAAACCGTGCCGCAGGCCGTTGACCAGCTGCTCGAACGCGAAAAGGAAGATCAATGCGCCGCTCAACGGAATGCAGGCGCTGTAGTAGGTGAGCGGGATCAGCGAGGGCATGCGGAAGCTGCCCATGTCGAGGATCGCGTTCTTGATCCCGAAATAGATCATGAAGGCGGCGACGACCATCACGACGCCGCGCGACAGCAGCTCGAAGAGCATGCGCGCGACGCCGGTCATGCTGTTGACCAGTTCGGCCAGGTAGAGGTGCTCGTTGCGCCTGGTCGCCACGCCGATGCCAAGAAAGATGCCCCAGGCGAAGAAGCCGGTCGTCACCTGCTGCAGCCACAGCCAGGGCATGCCCAACTCGCGCGTGATGACGTCGGCGAGCACCGACAGCGAGAAGCCGGTGATGCTGAGCCCGCAGAGGATCATCAGCAACGATTCCACCGGGTCCAGCGCCGACCATTTCAGATGGCGGTTCCGGTTGATCACCAGCCCGCGGTTGTTTTCTTCCGTCTCGGCCACCCTCTCCCCCTTGCAGCGAACGGGCGGCGCTGCTCGCGCAACGCCGCCCGTCGGCCGTTTGTTCGTGTGACGCGAGCCGGCTTACTTCACGTTTCGGACGAGGGCGAGGATCTTGACCGCGTGCGGGCCCAGTTCCTTGGCCAGTTGGTCCTGGATCGGCGCGGCGGCCTTCTGGAAGCCGGACTTGTCGACGCCCTCCACCACCTTGACGCCGATCTTCTTCAGCTTCGCCGCCGAGTCGTTCTCCAGCTTGAAGGCCATCGCCGGTTCCTTCTGGCTGACGTATTCGGCGGTGGCCTGCACCCACTTCTTCTCTTCGTCGGTGAACGCGTTCCAGGTCTTTTCACTGACCCAGATGCAGTTGTTGTTGGCCTCGTGCTGGGTGATGCTCAGCACCGGCGCCACTTCGTAGTGCTTGTTCGACTCGTACACGTTGACGCCGTTCTCGGCGGCCTGCACGACGCCGGTCTGCAGCGAGGTGTAGACCTCGCCGAACGGCATGTGCACGGTCTGCGTGCCATAGGCGGGGAAGTGCGTGTCCTCGGTCTTGGTCGCCTGGACGCGGATCTTCACGCCCTTCAGGTCGTCGACCTTCGTGTACTCCTTCTTGGAGTAGATGTTGCGGAAGCCCATGGTGATGAGGCCGAGCACGTGCGCGCCCTGCACCGAGTCCTTCACCATCGCTTTGAAGGCCTCGGACACTTCCTTGTTGGCAAGCGACTTCGCCAGGTGGTCCTCGTCGCGGAACAGGAAGTGCAGCGAGAACACGCCGGCCTGCGGCGCCACGGTCGAGGCATTGGCCGTCGAGGTGATCACGAAGTCGATGTCGCCCGAGCGGAGCTTCTGCAGCATCACCGGTTCCTGGCCGAGCTGCGCGCCCGGGAACTGGTTGATGCCCATCTTGCCGCCCGAGAGCTCCATCAGCTTCTCGTTGAACAGGTTGCCGGCCACGCCGTAGGCGGTGGTCGGGGGCTGGTCATAGGCGAAGCTGTATTTCTTCTGTGCCTGCGCGGCGCCGGGCATGGCTAGGGCAACAACGCCTAGCGCGACAGCCAAGAGCGCACCGCGCCTGAATCCAATGATCATCAGCGATTCCTCCTTACACTTTAGTTGATGGCGCTGACCGCCATATCGAACTTGTCATTACAGGCTAAGTTGCCCGACCGATTCCGGAACGTCAAGCGCGGGTAATCGCTTACATGGCGCTAAATGCGCTTGAACGGCAACCGTAGTTTTGCGGAGTCGTTGGCCAACCGGTCGCGGACAACGATCTCGAGCGTGTAGTCGCCCTTGGACAGGTCGAACAGCGGCAAGGTCAGGTCGATGCCGAGCTCGCTGTTGGCCTGGCGGCTCAAGATGTCGATCTCTTTCAGCGATCGGTCGCCGGTCAGCACCTTCCCCTTCGCGTCCAGGATTGCGTAGTCGCAGGCCAGCGAGATGCGATAGGAGGCGCCTTCCTTGGCGTGGTCGAAGCCGGCCGGCTCGACATAGACCTGCATCGGCTGGTCGCGCGTGAACACGTTGTGCGGTCGCGGCGTGTACTGGCCATAGCCGATCGAGGGACCATCGGCGAAGGCGCCGGCCGTCAGCAGCAGGGGCGTGCGCGGCGCCAGGTCGGCGAGCGCGTTGGAAAGGGTCAGATAGGCCTTGGCGGCCTGACCCGCCGCAAGATCGGCCTTTGCCTTGTCCAGCCTGGCGGCAATGTCATCCGCGGCGCTTGCGGCCGTGGCGGCGAACAGGAGAAGGGCCGGGATGCCTTCCCGGCATTTGCGGAGCAGGGTCACGCGCCGGCAACCTGCTTGCGGCCAAGTTCCGTCAGCTTGCAGACCGTCCAGCCCGGCTTCAGCGGATTGGCGAACCACGGCTCGGCCCAGCCCTGTTCCAGGCAGGCGCGCACCGTGCGGTCGTTGACTCGCTGCCCGCGGCGATCGAACAGCGGCAGCTTGCCGCCGGGCTGGCCGATACCCCGCTTCAGCCAATCGCGCTGGGCCGCGGTCGGCCGCGTCAGCGGCGCGGCCGCGACGATCGCGGATGCGACTTGAACCATGCTCACGCTCCCCCGGGGCCAGGGCCGCCACGTCCGAAGGCGACGTTCCAGCCCCCGCTGGGCGCGCCGCCGGCCGACCGATTAGGATGGTAACCTGCCGGGCGCGCGCCGCCAACCGGGGGAGACGATTTTTCATGGCCGACACGGAGCAGGATCCGCCGCGCCTCGTCTACGTGACCGCCGCGACGCAGGCCGAGGCGCTGATGATCGGCCGGTCGCTGGTCGAGGCCCGGCTGGCGGCATCGGTCAACGTGCTGCAGGGCGCGCGCTCGATCTACTGGTGGGAGGGACGGATCGAAACGGCGGACGAGGCAGTGCTGGTGGCCAAGACCCGGGCCGGCCTGGTCGACGCGCTGGTGCACCGGGTCAGGGGATTGCACAGCTACAGCACCCCGGCGATCGTGGTATTGCCGATCCTGGCTGGCAACCCGGACTATCTGCGCTGGCTTGCCGAGGAAACCAGGGGGAGCACCACCCAGTCATGACGCCGATCGCGCCGATCACCTATCTGACGACGATCCTGTTCGACCACGGCGCGATCCGCGCCTTGCCGGCCGAGTTGAAGGCCGTCGGCATCGGACGCCCGCTGGTGGTGACCGATCGCGGGGTGGTGGCGGCCGGCATCGCCGGGCGCGTGCTCGAGCTGATCCCGCAATCCAACGACCTGCCGCGCTTCGAGGACACGCCGAGCAACCCGACCGAGACGGCGGTCCTGAAGGCGCTGGAACTGTACTGGCAGGGCCGGTGCGACGGCATCGTGGCGGTGGGGGGCGGGTCGTCGATGGACCTGGCCAAGGCGGTGGCGCTGCTCGCCACCCATCCCGGGCCGCTGGCGACCTACGCCATGAGCCTGGGCGGCCTGCCGAAGATCACGTCGAACGTGGCGCCCGTGATCGCGATCCCGACCACCGCCGGCACCGGCAGCGAGGTGGGGCGGGGCGCGCTGGTCACGCTGGACGACGGGCGCAAGCTCGGGTTCGTCAGCCCGCACTTGATTCCCCGGCGCGCGGTCTGCGACCCCGAATTGACCTTGGGCCTGCCGCCGCTATTGACGGCCGCGACCGGCATGGACGCGATGGCGCATTGCATCGAGACCTTCCTGTCCCCGCGCATCAACCCGCCGGCCGACGCCATCGCGCTGGACGGCGCCGAGCGCGCGATCAAGTGGATCGAGCGCGCCACGACCAACGGCAAGGACCGCGATGCGCGCTGGAACATGATGATGGCGTCGATGGAAGGGGCGATGGCATTCCAGAAGGGCCTGGGCGCGGTGCACGGCATGTCGCATCCCTTGGGCGCCATCAAGGAGATGGGGCTGCATCACGGCACGCTCAATGCCGTGATCCTGCCGGCGGTGCTGCGCTACAACGAAGGCCATGTCGGCGACAAGTACGCCCGCCTGCGCAAGGTGCTGGGCTTGAAGGATAGCGCCGACCTGGCGGTGTTCATCGAGGAACTGAACGCGCGGCTGAAGCTGCCGGCGAACCTGGGCGCGATGGGCGTGAAGGCGGCGATGATCCCCGCCCTGGCGGAGCAGGCCGTCATCGACCATTCCACGCCGACCAATCCGCGGCCCGTCGGCAAGGCCGAGTACGAGACGCTGTACCGCGAGGCGCTTGGCTAGCGGGTTATTCGCGCGATAGGCGGCGGTTTTCTGCCCGCTCTTCCAGATGTCCACCAGCTCGAGCCGGTAGGGCTGGCCGATCTCCTCAAACAACCAAAGCACGCGGATCGCGCGCGTGCGGGGAGCTCGTCGGTCATCGCGTCCCCCGCCAGGCTCAAGGGGTCACGACGTTACGGCAGCGCCGGTCTCCCGGACAGTGTTTTGACGAACAGGTTACGCTGCGTGCCGGCCGGCCGCGGTGCCCGGACGGTGATCGCGCGGCTTCTCCTGACACTTCAGCTGCTGGATGATCTCGCGACGATATTCGGCGTCCCACAAGATCCTCTCGTGGTCGATGGCAACCGCGTCGCGGGGGCTTTCGGTCGTGGCAGGTGCGACCATGGGTGAAACTCCTTTCGCCCTTCCCCGGATGCTCGATTAATGCAAGCAATTCCGGCAAGACTTTGGCTTGTTTGCGGCGATTCAATGATTTGAGAACCAACGCTCAACAAACCCGGCAGGTTCCGGCCCAGTTGCCATTTGCATGCTTGGTATGCGCCGGTTTGGCGAAATTATTCAGCCCGTGTGATATGTTAACGGTGTTCTTGATCCACGTTCGCAAGGCGGACCATGGCTGACAGGGCGTCGCTCTCCGGAAACGCAAGCGTTGAAACGGGCGGCGAGATGCGGTCCGCCCGGCTGGTGTTGGGCTTCTCCTGCCTTGGTCATGCGTACTCCCACCTAGTCACGTTGCTCTACCTGACCGTCGTGCTTGCCCTCGAGCGCGAATGGGCCATGGGCTATGCCGACCTGATCCGGCTGTCCTCGCTCGGCGCGCTGCTGTTCGGCGCCGCCGCCCTGCCCATGGGGTGGATCGGCGACCGCTGGAGCGCGGCGGGGATGATGGTGGTGTATTTCCTGGCGACCGGCGTGGCTACCGTGGCAACCGGCCTTGCCCGTAGTCCGACCGAGATCATGCTGGGGCTGGCGGCGATCGGCCTTGCCGCGTCGATCTACCATCCGGTCGGGATGGCCTGGTCGGTGCGCAACGCCGCCGCGCGCGGCAAGGCGCTGGGCATCAACGGGCTGTTCGGCAGTATCGGCGTGGCGGCCGCCTCGGGCGTGGCGGGGGTGATGTGCGACCTGGTGTCGTGGCGGGCGGCCTTCTTCCTGCCCGGTGCGGTGAGCTTTGCGACTGGAATCGCCCTGCTTGTGTGCTGGCGCATGGGATGGGTGACCGACCGCAAGCGCGACCGCGTGGTGGACGCGCCTGCTTCGCGCCAGGACATGTGGCGCACCTTCGTCGTGCTGTCGGTCACGATGCTCTGCGCCGGGCTGATCTATCAGGCCACGCTGACGGTGATGCCCAAGCTGTTCGCCGAGCGCCTGTCGGGCTGGGTTTCCGGCGCTTCGTCGATCGGCGGATTCGTGACGGCGCTCTATCTTGCCTCCGGCCTGGTGCAGGCTTTCGGCGGTCACTTGTCCGACCGGTTCTCGCCGAAGTCGGTCTACATCGTGATGTTCGCCGCGCAGATCCCGCTGCTCGCGCTTGCCGGTATGGTGGGCGGGCTTTCCATCGTGCCGCTGATGTTCGCGATCAACGCGCTGACCGTCTTGGCGACTCCGGCGGAGGGGATGCTGCTCACGCGCTATTCGCCCGGCCGGCACCGCAGCCTGGCCTTCGGCGCCAAGTTCGTGCTGTCGCTCGGCGTCGCGCCGGTGGCGATCATGCTGGTCGCCTGGGTCGAGCAGTCGACGGGCGACTTCTTCCTGCTGTTCGCCATGCTGGCGGGCTTCGGCGGCGTGCTTGTCGCGGCGGCGATGCTGCTGCCGGGCGAGCGGGAGGCCGAGGCCGCGCCCGTGGCCGTCGCGGCCGAATAGGCCCCGCGCTCAGAAAGCCGGCGGCTCGACGCCCGACTTCTTCAACTGATCGGAGAGCTGGCCTTTCAGCCGACCGAGGCCGGCCTGATCCTTCGCCTCGCAGCGCGCGACCAGCACGGCCTGGGTGTTCGACGCGCGCAGCAGCCACCACCCGTCCGGCGTGCGCACGCGAACCCCGTCGATGCCGTTCACGTCGGCCTTGGCGGCGGCCAGGCGGTCGCGCACCTCGTCCACCACCTTGAACTTGCGGTCGTCGGCGCAGGCGAAGCGCAATTCGGGCGTGTTGACCACGGACGGCAGCGTGTCGCGGAACTCGGCCAGGGTCTGCTTGCGCCGGGCTAGGATCGACAGCATGCGCACGGCGGCATAGAGCGCGTCGTCGAAGCCGTAGTAGCGGTCGGCGAAGAAGATGTGGCCGCTCATTTCGCCCGCCAGCGGGCTGCGCTCGTCCAGCATCTTCTGCTTGTTCA
>JADZDN010000424.1 GCA_020851015.1 Alphaproteobacteria bacterium
ACTACGCCATTCCCGTGCTGGCCTTCTATCCGCTGCTGATCATCCTGTTCGGCCTGGGCGAGGCGCCGCAGATCGGCATCGCCTTCATGCTCGGCGTCATCGCCGTGATCGTGAACACGCTGAACGGGCTCGACCGCGTGCCGCGCGTGCTGCTGAAGACCGCGCGGATCGGGCGGATGACGCCGGCGGAAACCGCCCTGCGCGTGACCCTGCCCTTCGCCGCGCCCTATGTCCTGACCGGCGTGAAGTTCGCCGTCGCCTATTCGCTGATCGGCATCATCGGCTCGGAGTTCATCATGTCCTCCGGCGGCATGGGCTTCGAGATCGCCTTCGCCTACGTCAATTTCGACAACGCGACGATGTATCCGCTGATCGTCGTGATCCTGGCGGTGTCGATCACGATCAATCTGCTGGTCGGGCTGTGGGAAAAGCGCCTGCTGGCGCGGCGGGGCCGGCAATGAGCGCGTGGCGCAGCTGGCGCGGGCCGCTGCTGATGGTCGTCGGCCTGCTCGTGAGCTGGCAGGCGCTCTACGCGGCGGTCGGCGATATCGCGCTGCGGTCGCCGGTCGACACGATACGCTATACCGTCACCCTGCTGGGCAAGGAGACGTTCTGGCCGCACCTGTGGGAATCGATGCGGGCCTTCGCCGTGGCGATCGTGATCGCGGTCGCCGCGGGCGTGGGAATCGGCCTGGCGCTGGGATTCGGGCGCATGGCGGGACAGGTCTTCGAGCCGATGCTGGTGGCGCTCTACTCCGTGCCGAAGGTCACGCTCTACCCGATCCTGCTGCTGACCTTCGGGCTCGGCATTTCGGCCAAGATCGCGTTCGGCGCGCTGCACGGGTTCATCCCGATCGCGCTGTTCACCATCAACGCCGTGCGCAACGTGCGGCCGATCCTCGTCAAGACCGGACGGGTGCTGAACTACGGCACCGGCGACATGGTGTGGCGAATCCTCATCCCCGCCGCCCTGCCGGAGATCTTCTCGGGCATCCGCATCGGGGTCTCGCTGACGCTGATCGGCACGCTGCTGGGCGAGATGTTCGCCTCGCAGCGCGGGCTGGGCTATATGCTGATGAACGGCATCGGCCTGCACAACGTCGACGTCATCATGGCTATCACCTTCATCCTCATCGTCTTCGCCGCGGCGGTCAGCAGCGCCTTGCTGGCGGTCGATCGCCGCCTGCACCGGCGCGTCTGAGCCGACCGGCGACCGCACGATGCGTCGACTGCCGCCGCTCAACGCCATCCGGGCCTTCGAGGCCACCGCGCGCCACCTGAGCTTCACCAAGGCCGCGCGCGAACTCTGCGTCACCCAGGGCGCGGTCAGCCGGCATGTCGCGGCGCTGGAGCGCGCGCTGGCGGCGAAGCTGTTCCTGCGCCACCACCGCGCGATCGAACTGACCGCCAAGGGCGAGATCTATTTCCGCGCGCTGCGCGACGCCTTCGAGCGCATCCAGGACGCGACCGATCACGTCGCCGGCGTGACCGACTCGCCGACGCTGCGCGTCAAATTGCCGCCCACTTTCGCGATCCGCTGGATCGTCCCGCGGCTCGCCCGCCTGCATGCGCTCGACCGCAGCCTCGACGTGCAGATCACGACCTCGCACAGCCCGGTCGATTTCGGCCGCGAGGAGATCGACGTCGCGATCCATTCCGGCGACGAGCCGCCGCCGGGCACGATCGGCGCGCGGCTGTTCGGCGAGATCCTGACGCCGGTATGCAGCCCGGCGCTGCTGCGCCAGGGCCGCGCGCTGCGCCAGCCGGGCGACCTGCGGCGCCACACGCTCTTGTGCTCGCTGCACCGCCCGCACGACTGGCCGGCGTGGATCGAGGCGGCCGGCGTCAAGGGCCTCGACGGCAACAGCGGCCTGAAGTTCGAGAATTCGAGCCTCGCCTACCAGGCCGCCATCGACCGGCTTGGCATCGCGCTGGCGCAGACGGCGCTGGTCGCCGACGACCTGGAAACCGGGCGGCTGGTGGCGCCGTTCAGCCTGCGCGTGCCGATGCGCGGAGCGTACTTCGTCGTCTACCCGCCGCGGTCGCGCGAGCTGGAGAAGGTCCGCCGCTTCGTGGCCTGGATCCTCGAGGAATGCGCCGGCATGGCGCCGCAAGCGGAAGGCGCCGGCGAAGCCCGGTGGCAGGGTATGCAATGACGCCAGACAACGACATGCCCGGCAAGCCGATGCGGCGGCGCGAGGATGTCCGCCTCGTTTCCGGCGCCGGGCTTTTCGCGGCCGACGCGCGCCCGCAGGGCCTGTGTCACGCGGTGTTCGTGCGCAGCCCGCACGCCGCGGCGCGGATCGGCCGGGTCGATGCGGATGCCGCGCGGGTCATGCCGGGCGTTGTTGGCGTCTTCACGGCGGAGGATCTGGCCGCCGCCGGCGCCGCCGAAATGCCGGCCGCTGTCGACATGAAGCGTCCGGATGGCGCCCAGGCGCCCTCGACGCCTCGCCCGCTGCTGTCGCGCGGCATGGTCCGTCATCTGGGCGAGCCCGTGGCGATGGTCGTGGCGACGAGCCCCGTCGCCGCGCTCGACGCGGCCGAGCGGGTCGCGGTCGACTACGAACCCCTGGCGGCGGTGACCGACGCGCGCGCCGCGCTCGCCAGCGGCGCGCCGGCGGTCTGGGCCGAGGCGCCCGACAACATCGCCTTCCGTTGGAAACATGGCGCGCACGACGCGGTCGCGAAGGCGATCGCGGGCGCGGCCCATGTGACGCGGCTCGACTTCAGTATTTCACGGGTCAGCGCGGCCCCGATGGAGCCGCGCGTGACCGTTGCCGAGCCCGCTGCCGACGGGCGCATCACGGTCCATGCCAGCACGCAGAACCCCCACCAGATCCGCGACGGGCTGGCGAAGCTGTTCAACCACCCCTCCGATCGCCTGCGCGTGGTGGCGACCGATGTCGGCGGCTCGTTCGGCATGAAGGCCGGGCTGTCGCGCGAGGACGCGCTGGTGTTCTGGGCCGCGCGGCGTCTCGGCCGGCCGGTGCGCTGGCAATGCGACCGCAGCGAGGCCTTCCTGTGCGACGACCAGGCCCGCGACGTGCACTTCCAGGCCGCGCTGGCGCTGGACGCGGACGGGACTTTCCTGGCCGTGCAGGCGCGCTACGACGTGAATATCGGCGCCTATCTCTCGGGACGATCGATGGGACCGATCACGAATGTCGGCGGCATCGCCGGCGTGTACCGGACGCCGCTGATCGCCGTGGAGGTCTATGGCGTCCTCACCAACCTGATCCCCACCTCGCCCTATCGCGGCGCGGGCCGGCCCGATGCGACGTACGTGATCGAGCGGCTGATCGACGTCGCGGCGCGCGAGATGGGCAGCGATCCGATCGAGCTGCGCCGCCGCAACCTGATTCCCGCCGAGGCGATGCCGTTCCAGACCGGCCTGATCTTCAAGTACGATTGCGGCGACTTCCGCGCCAACATGGATGCCGCCGCCCGCCGCGCCGACGTCGCGGGCTTTCCGGCGCGCCGCGCCGAAGCCGCGCGACGGGGCAAGCTGCGCGGGCTTGGCGTCTGCAATCCGATCGAGGTGGCGGGCGGCCCTTTCAACAAGGTCCTGCCGGACAACGCGCGCCTGGTCGTTCGCCCCGATGGCTCGGTTCACCTCTATACGGGCGCGATGTCGGTCGGACAGGGGCTGGAGACCAGCTTCGCCCAGATCGTGTCCGCGCGGCTGGGCATCCCGGTCGAGCGGTTCTTCTATCACCAGGGCGACACCGACAACCTGGCCAGCGCGCGCGGCAGCGGCGGGTCGAGCGGGCTGTGCGTCAGCGGCAGCGCGGTGGCGCTGGCGGTCGACGCGACCATCGACGCGGGGCGCAAGCTTGCCGCCGATCGCCTGGAAACCGCCGTCGCGGACATCGAGTTTGCCGCCGGCCGTTTCGTCGTGGCCGGCACCGATCGCGCGGTGTCGCTGCTCGAGGTGGCGCGCATCGCCGCCGAAGCCGCGCCCGATCTGCCGCAGTCCGAGCAGGGCCTCAACGGCAAGGCCGTTTTCCAGCCGCCCAGCGTCACCTTTCCCAACGGCTGCCATGTCTGCGAGGTCGAAGTGGACCCGGAGACCGGAACGGTCGCGGTGATCGGCTACGTCTCGGTCGAGGATATCGGCAATGTCGTAAACCCGATGCTGGTGCATGGGCAAATTCATGGCGGCGTCGCGCAGGGCATGGGCCAGGCGCTGATGGAGCGCATCGTCAACGACCCCGAATCGGCGCAGCTGCTGACCGGATCCTTCATGGACTACGCCATGCCGCGCGCGAGCGATATCCCGCCGATCACGATCGAGATGCGCTCGGTGCCCACGAACGTGAACACGCTGGGCGCCAAGGGGGTGGGCGAGGCCGGCACGGTCGGCGCCATCGCGGCGACCATGAACGCGATCTGCGACGCGCTCGCCCCGCTGGGCGTGCGCCATCTGGACATGCCCGCGACGCCCGAGCGCGTCTGGGCGGCGATCCGCGCGGCTGGCAAGCCAGTCGCCTGACCGCCCGGCCTGCGCCCGGCGCGGCGTGGACAACGGGGCGCGGCAAAACTATCTTCACCCGCCCGCCATGGCGCTTGCCGTGGCCCCGCCCTTCCGTCAAGAGGACGCGATTGCGATGACCGTTCGTTCAGGCCGCGAATTCCTGGCGATCCCGGGCCCCACCACCGTGCCCGACGAGGTGCTGCAGGCGATGCAGCGTCCGGCCCTGGACATCTACGCAGGGCCGATGCTGCAACTGACCGAGACGATCCTGGCCGACCTCGGCAAGCTCTTCCGCACGACGGGTCGCTGCTACATCTACATCGCCAACGGGCACGGCGCCTGGGAAGGCGCGATCACCAACGTGCTGTCGCGCGGCGACAAGATCCTGGTGCTGGAAAGCGGCCGCTTTGCGCTCGGCTGGGGCGAGACGGCGGCGCAGCTCGGTGTCGAGGTCGAGGTGCTGAAGGGCGACTGGCGGCGCGCCGTGCGGCCGGCCGAGCTGGAGGAGCGCCTGCGTCGCGACAAGGCGCACCAGATCCGCGCCGTGCTGGTGGCGCAAATCGACACGGCCTCGGGCGTCGTCAACGACATCGAGGCGCTCGGGCGGGTGATGAAGGCGACCGGCCATCCCGCCCTGTTCATGGTCGACACAGTCGCTTCGCTCGGCTGCATGCAGTTCGACATGGATGGCTGGGGCGTCGATGTCGCGATGTCCGGCTCGCAGAAGGGCCTGATGACCCCGCCGGGCCTGGGCTTCGTCGCGACCAACGAGCGCGGCCGCGCCGCGCATCGCCGCGCCAACCTGCGCACGCCTTACTGGGACTGGACCTTCCGCGACGGCGAAGAGCACTACATGAAATATGCCGGCACGCCGCCCGAACACCTGCTGTTCGCGCTGCGCAAGGCGATGGACATGATCTTCGCCGAAGGGTTCGAAAACATCTTCCTGCGCCATCGCCTGCTGGCCGAGGCGGTGCGCCGCGCCGTCGGCGTCTGGTCCGAGGGGCAGGCGCTGACCTTCAATATCGCCGAGCCGAGCGAGCGTTCGGATACCGTGACCACCGTGCTGATGCAGGGCGGCCACGATCCGGGCGCGCTGCGCAAGTATTGCAGCCGCAAGTGCGGCGTCGTGCTGGGGACGGGCATCGGCGAATTGTCCGGCAAGGCGATCCGCATCGCCCATATGGGCCATGTCAACGCGCCGATGGTCCTGGGCACGCTCGGCGTGGTGGAAACCGGGCTGCAAGCGCTGTCGATCCCGCACGGCAAAGGCGGCGTACAGGCCGCAATCGACTGGCTGGGCTCATCCGTGCCCGCCTGACCGACGCTGCGTGGCGGCGAAACCGGAAGATTTGTTCTACCGATAACTGTATCCTTGGCGAACAAAAAGAGAATATCGGTAAATTTCCGGTCAGCAGCCGCGGTTTCCGACCCCCGCCTGCCGACAGCGCTTGCACTTGCCGGCGTTTTTGACAACATGGCAACACCATTTTGCGATGCACAACCGGCGTCGCGGGGGACTGGTCCGGCGGGACCGGCGAGCGTGGCGGCGGACGCTTTACCGGCGCTTCGATACCCTGGATAGCTTGCGGCCTCCGCCTGAATGCGGCGCGAAGCGCCGGTTCGCGAGGGCGCCAGAACGGTGGACATATGTTTTCAACAAACCTGTCGGCCAGGGACGGCTATAGTTCCTGCCGTTCCAATGTCCGGTTGCGAGGCTGATGAACGCCAGATGACGTTTGGGTCTGAGTTGCGGATTGACGCGGGAGCAGGGTGGGCAGGACGCTGCCTGATGGTGGTAGCGCTGATGGCGCTGCCGGCCTGCGGCACGCTGGACGCCGCGGTCGAGGCGCTGACGACGGGCAGCGACGCCGTCGCATACAACAGCGACCCCGCCGCCCTGCCGGACCAGTCGGGCACGGTGGCGCGCCCGAAGCCCGCCGACGCCAATGAATTTCCGACGCCCAAAGCACAGCCGGACAAGACGCCACGCCGTCCGGTCGCCAAGCGGCGTCCATCGGAGCCGGCCGAACCGGCACCTGCAACCGGCCCCTCGGCCGCCGAAACCCTGGCCGCAGCGGCCAATGCTGGCGGGGCAGCGCCCGAGCCGTTGCAGCCGGCCCAGCCGGCCGCCCAGCCGGCCGCGGTCGAGCAGCCGCCGCCCGAGCCCGAGCCGCCGTCCAACCTGCCGTCGAAGCTGGTCGGCCTGAACGAATCCCAGCTTGTGGCGGTACTGGGCACGCCGACGGAGAGCGAAACCAGGGCGCCGGGAAAGGTGTGGCACTATCGCAAGGCCAACTGCACCTTATCGATCTCGCTCTACCCGGAGGTCCAAAGCCAGACGTTCCGATCCCTTGCCTACGAGGTGACAAGTAATGACGACAGCGCAAGCCGCAAACGTGACTGCCTTCGCCAATACGAACTCAGCGCCCTCGCAAGATGAAGCTGCCGGCCATTCCCGTCCCGGCTTTGTCGCCAACCTGGTGCTGGTCGACGACGACCCGGACTATCGCGAAGCAGTCAGCGGCGAACTGACCGAGCATGGTTTCAACGTCGTGGGTTTCGACGACGGCCCGCCGGCGCTGGAGTACTTCGCCGCCGGCCACGGCGCCGACGTGGTGGTGCTTGACTGGCGCTTGCGAACCATGACCGGCCTCGACGTCCTGACCCAGCTTCGCCGCCGGGGCGTGATGCTGCCGGTCGTCTTCCTGACCGGCCTGCCGGCGCTGGACTACGAGAGCGAGGCGCTGGACAACGGCGCGCTGGACTTCGTCGACAAGGCGCGGGGCGCGGAGATCCTGGCCAAGCGCGTGAAGCTGATCGTGGAGGCGGGCAAGCAGCCGCCGGCCCTCGTGCGCGAGGAGAAGATCGTCTGCGGGCCGCTTGTCCTGCGCCCGCGCATCAGCCGCGCCTACTGGGGCGACACCGACGTCAACCTGACCGTGACCGAGTACAACATCGTGCACCGCCTGATCGAGCAGGCCGGCGACTACGTGTCGTACCGGGCGATCTACGATTGCGTCCATCGCGCGGGCTTCATCGCCGGCAGCGGCGACGAAGGGTTCCGCACGAACGTACGCTCGTCCATGAAACGGATTCGCAACAAGTTCCGCACCATCGATGCTGGCTTTACCGAAATCGAAAACTATCCGGCCTTTGGATATCGCTGGCGTTCGGCAGCCACCGCCGTTCGCTGACGCGCTGCGATTCGCCCACCGCGCTTTCGCGTCGCTGACGCTGAAGCTGGTGGTCCTGGTCGGGATATTCGTCGGCCTTCCCGTGGTCCTCTACGGGCAGTTCGAGGCCGCGGACCGCCATGCCCGCGATCTGGTGATCCGCAGCATGAAGGACCGCACCTGGCTGATCGCGCAGATCCTGACGCCGCTGCTGGACCAGCTCGATCCGTCGCGCTTTCCGCAGCTCAATCGCGAGCTGGCGCGGTATATCGACCCCGGCACGACCCTGCGGCTTCTGCTGCAGCCCGCCAGCGTCGGCGAGACCGCGCCGCAGGAGTTCTACTACGTCGCCTCGGCGCCGAGCCTCGCGCCGTCGCAGGTCGGCACCGAGCTCAACACGCTGGCGGCCCAGGGCGTGATCGCACGGCTGTCGGAAAGCTGCAGCTGGGAGCGCCCGCTCGACATCCGCTACCGCCAGCGCGACGGCAGCGAGGAGCTGCTCACCTCGCTGGTTCCGATCAAGGCGCACACGGGATGCTGGCTGCTGGTGTCGGTGCACAACACGGCCGAATTCCTGGACACGTCGATCGGGCGCCCTTATTGGCGCACGCCCGAAATCCGCATCGCGGCGCTGAGCTATCTCGCCTTCGCGATCCTGGCGGCGCTGATGGCCGTCAGCGTCTCGCGCAGCTTGAAGCATTTCAGCCGGGTGACGCGGCAGATGCGCAAAGGCCGCACCGCCGGGCCGTCCTTCGCCGATCACAAGGTGGCGCCCGAGCTGACCAGCGTCGCGATGGAGTTCGATCGCCTGGTGCACGATCTGCGCGCAACGGCGCAGGGCATCCGCCAGCGCGCCGAGGATCATGCCCATTCGATCAAGGCGCCGCTTGGAACCATCGCCCTGTCGCTGGAGCCCATCAAGCGCGCCGCCGCGGTCGAGGACGCGAAAGTCCAGCGCGCCGTGCGCCTGATCGAATCGTCGCTGGAACGCTTGCGCGTCCAGGTGAACCTGGCGCAGCGCCTGGATCGGCACACCGCCGACCTGATCGACGCGCCGCAGGTGCCGATCGACCTGACCATGGTGGTCGACGAGGTGCTGCTGCGCTTCCGCCAGGCCGTCGTCGACCGCGACGTGCGGATCGAGTCCAGGCTGGAGCCCAAGATCCGCGTGATGGCGGGCAAGGGGATTCTGGACGTGGTGGTCGAGAACATCCTCGACAACGCGATCGGCTTCTGCCCGCGCGGCAAGACCATCGCCATCACGCTGCAGCAACGGCGCAAGGACGTGATGCTGCGCATCGAGGACGAAGGACCGGGCATCCGCCCCGGCGAGATCGACCACATCTTCGACCGCTACGTGTCCCTGCGCCGGCCGGAGGACCAGGCGGCCGAGAACGCCAAGGCGGCGAACGGGGCCGAGCATGCCGGACTGGGACTGTGGATCGTTCGCCGCAACGTGGAATCGCTGGGCGGCAAGGTGAGCGCCGCCAACCGTCCCGCCGGAGGCCTTGCCATCGAGATTGTGCTGCCCGCCGCCGATTGATCCGAACGGCCCGGGGAGGAGCCGGCTACAGCTACAGGTAGATGCTGCGGACGATCTCCTTCTCGTCCGCGGCGTCGCGGCGTATGTCGTGACGCTGGGTCACCCGGCCGTCGCGCAGGATCAGGAAGCGGTCGGCCACCGAAAGCGCCAGCTTGATGTTCTGCTCGATGATGACCATGGCGATGCCGGTCTTCTTCAAGGTCGCGATGATCGAGGCGATCTCGTTCACGAACGCGGGCGCCAGGCCGCCCGACGGCTCGTCCAGCAGCAGGATTTTCGGGCGTCCCATCAGCGCCCGGCCGATCGCGACCATCTGCTGCTCGCCGCCCGACATCAGGCGCACCATCTGGGTCTTCCGCTCCGCCAGCCGCGGGAAGGACCGGTAGAGTCCCTCCAGCAGCGCGTCGGCCTCGCCGCCGCGCACCCAGGCGCCAAGCCGCAGGTTGTCCTCGACGGTCATGTCGGGAAACAGGTCGCGGGCCTGCGATACCTGGATCAGCCCACGGCGGAATATCTGGTGCGGCGCCAGGCCGGCGATCTCCTCGCCTTCGAAGCGGATTGATCCCGCCAGCGGCCGCACGAAGCCGCTGATCGTGTTGAGCGCGGTCGATTTTCCGCTGCCGTTGGCGCCGAGCAGCGCCACAGCCTCGGACTTTCGCACGTCGAAATCGACGCCGAACAGGATCTGCTTGTTCGGGTAGCCGGCCTCGACGCCGCGCGCGACCAGCATGGCGTCAGGCATGGCCGAGATACGCCTCCAGCACGGCCTTGTCGGCGCGGACCTGCGCCGGCGGCGCATCCGCGACCTTTTTTCCGTAGTTCAGCACCACCACGCGGTCCGACACGTTCATGACAAGCTCGATCGCGTGCTCGATCAGCAGGATGCCGATGCCGCGCTCGCCGGCCAAGCAGCGGATGATATTGCCTAGCTGCTCGCGCATATGCGGCGCAAGCCCGACGGCTGGCTCGTCGAGCAGCAAGAGCGGCGGCTCGGTCGCCAGCGCGCGGACGATCTCGACCATGCGTTGCTGACCGCCCGACAAGTCGGACGCCAGGTTGTCGGCGACATGGCCGACCTGCATCATGTCCAGCAGCTCGCGCGCCCGCGCGGTGGCCGCCTTTTCGGCGTTCCGGGCGGCGGCGGTGGACGCCAGCAGACCGAGGAAGCCGCTGTCGACCCGCGTGTGCAATCCGACCAGCACGTTTTCCAGTGCCGTCAGATGGGCGAAGAGCCCGCCGTTCTGGAAGGTGCGGCGCACGCCCTTGGCGGAGATCTGGTGCGGCGTCAGGCGGTGGATCTCCTCGCCCTGGAACCGGATCGCGCCGCTGTTGATCACCGCATTGCCCGAAACGGCGTTGAACAGCGTGGTCTTGCCGGCGCCGTTGGGGCCGATCAGCGCGCACACTTCGCCCGCCGCCACCGACAGCGACACGCTGTCGACCGCGGCAAGTCCGCCGAACCGGACCGAGACATCGCTGAGTTCGAGCAGCGCCCCCATGTCAGTCCCTGTAGTACCGGTCGACGAAGATCGGGTGCAGCTTGGCGAGCAGGCTCGCCAATCCACGCGGCAGGAACAGAATCACGATGACGATCAGCACGCCGAACAGCAGCTCCTGGAAGCCGAGCCAGTTGCGGAAGAACTCCGGCGCCGCGGTGATGATGGCGGCGCCCAGCACCGATCCTGCCAGGCTGCCCAGTCCCCCGACCATGATGATCGCGAACTCCAGGATCAGTTCCGTCAGGTCGAAGGCGATCGGCGTCACGTGGCCGACCAGCGCGGCATACATTGAGCCGCCGACGCCGACCACGAAGCCGCCCCAGGCAAAGGCGAGCAGGATGTAGCGGTCGGTCGGGATGCCCATCGCGGCGGCCGCCAGCTCGTTGCTCTTGATCGCCATGAACGCGCGGCCGAAGCGCGAGCGCAGCAGGCGGTTGGTCAGCACGATCATCAGTATGACGAGGAACAGGAAGGCGTAGAACTTGTGCCCCTCCGTCAGCAGCGTCCAGCCGAACACGCTGGGTTTGGGCACCGCCATGCCGAACGAGCCGCCCGTCACCGGGACCCAGCGGATATAGACCCAGCGCAGCAGTTCGCCGAAGGCGAGCGTCATGATCGCCAGGTAGAACAGCCGGACGCCGCGCAGCGCGGGCACGCTGGCGGCCGAGCCGGCGAGCGCGCCCATGATGCCGGCGGGCAGGATGGTCGCCCACCAGGGCAGGCCGAGCTTCAGCGCCAGCACGCCCGAGGTGTAGGCGCCGATGCCGAAGAAGGCGACGTTCGAGAAGGCCAGCAAGCCCAGGTTGCCGACCACGATGTTGAAGCCGATCCCGACCGGCACGTAGACCAGGATCAGGTTGACGACATATTGCCGGTACTGGTCGAGAAACAGCGGCAGCGGCAGCAGCGCGACGGGGATCAACCAGAAGATGTTCCGGCCGATCCAGCGCCGCGACCGGGCATCGGCCGGCAGGGAGTCCTTCTTGGCGATGTCCGTCACGGGCGCGCTCAAACCCTGACGCTTGCTTGCCGGCCGAAGAGACCGCTCGGCCGGATCAGCAGCACCAGGATCGTCACCAGATAGGCGGTGATGTCGATGAACACGGTCGACACGTAGAAGCCGAGGAGTTTCTCCATGATGCCGAGCACCAGGCCGCCGATGACCGCGCCGTGCAGCGACCCGAAGCCGCCGAGCGTCATCGCGGCGAAGCCCCGCAGCAGGGTCCACACGCCCATGTCCGGCGACAGCGGCACGATCAGCGCCAGCAGCACCCCGCCGGCGGCGCCCAGCGCCGCGCCAGCGCCCCACATCATGCCGTGGAACGCATGGACATTGATGCCCACCAGCGCCGCGCCGCGCTGCGACTGGAAGACCGCCTGGATCAGCCGCCCGATCGGGGTCAAGTGAAAGACGACGAACAGCGCCAGCAGCAGCCCGAGCACGACACCGGAAATCACCAGATCGTCCGTGGTGAAGACGACCGAGCCGACCATGAAGGCATCCTGCGGATAGGGCCGCGTCAGCGTCGTGACCTCGCTGCCCCATTCCAGGCGCGCGCCGCCGCGCACGGCATAGCCGATCGACAGCGCCATGATCGCCAGCGACAGATGCGGCCCCGCGATGATCGGCTGCATGAAGACCCGCTGGGTCAGGACGCCGAAGGCGAACAGCAACACCAGCCCCAGCGCCATGGCCGGAACGAACGGCATGCCCGAGCCGAGGAACACGAAGACGGCATAGGCGCCGGCCATCACCATGTCGCCATGGCCGAAATTGACCACCGTGGTGGCGCG
>JADZDN010000425.1 GCA_020851015.1 Alphaproteobacteria bacterium
GGAGAGTTGTCGAAGCTCAAGCTGGGGGAGGTGACGCCGCAACGCCTCAAACATCTGTGCGACGAGGTTAAGGAGAAGCGCGGGCCGGCCGTCGCCGTGCACGTCCGCGAGGTCGTGTTGCTGGTGTTCCGCCATGCCCAGGGAAGCGGGCTGGACGTGAGCAACCCGGCCGAGTCGATCCGCACCAGCGCCATCGCCACGTTCGAGTCGCGCGAGCGCGCCCTTTCGCCATCCGAGGTCCGCGCGGTCCTGGGGGCCTTGGATCATGTGTCGGCGGCGCCCACGCTGCGCTTAGCGGTGAAGTTTGTTCTGCTGACCGGCGTCCGCAAGTCGGAGTTCATCGACGCCACATGGAAGGAAATCGACT
Organism: Alphaproteobacteria bacterium; assembly: GCA_020851015.1. Next base: position 368 of record JADZDN010000425.1, read on the forward strand.
TCGCCACCGCGCGCTGGACGGTCCCGGCCGAGCGCATGAAGGCCGGCAAGGCGCATGTCGTCCCGCTGAGCGATCAGGCGCTCGACATTCTGACGGTGTTCCGCACCATGTTCGGCGCTAGCCGATACCTGCACCCCGGCAGATACGACAGCGACACGCCGATTAGCAACGCCACGCTCAACCGCGTGATCGACACGGTGGTAGAGCGTATCCGGGAGAATGATCCTGACTTTCAGAGCTTCGGCGTTCACGACCTGCGCCGCACGTTTTCGACCGGCCTGAACCGCGCCAAGTTCGATGATCGTTGGATCGAGATGAGTTTGGCCCACGCACCCCGAAACCGAATCGCGGCCGTCTACAACGTGAACCGCTACCTCGCCGAGCGGAAGATCATGCTTCAGTGCTGGGCCGATATGCTCGACGCCTGGGTGAAGGGCGAATCCGCAAAAGAGCTGATCGCCGACGCGAAGCGACGTGCCGCCGAGGTTCACGACGACGAATTGGACGACGATCTCTGAGCTACGCGCGGCTCGCGTCCATTCTGTCAGTCGTCGGCATTGGTGGTCGCCAGCCGGCGGGGTCGGCAATCCAGCGGTCGATGTCGGATTCCTTCCATCCTGCGCCGTTGATGCTGATCTTGATCCGAGGCGGGAACGTGCCCTCGGCGATCTTGCGGTAGATGGTGGACCGGGACAGCCCGGTGCGGGCGAGAACGGTTTTCATGCGGACGATACGATCTGCTACGAGCATGGCTGCGCTGCCTCCTGCCGGGTGTTTCTGACGATTACAGAGACCAGACAGGGCGATGATTTGTTGTTGTGCAATAGATATTTAGCGGTCGTAGTAGTGTGGCGTAGAGGCGGCGGAAAATAGGATAGTTCTACAGTCCGATACCCAGCCCTCTGCCGAGGTCGATGCCGTGGCTGAAGGCGAGTTCCCGGCCAAGGCTACGGCCCGAGTCGAATGAGATGCCGAGTTCCCGCTTGCGGTTGGCCAGCAGGGATTCCATCTGCGGATCGCGCTCCAGGCTTTTCGCCATGTCGCCCATCGCCGACCGCGTGGACTTGTAACCGGACATGTCTTCCGCCTGATACTGGCGCTCGCTGGCGCGGGTGAGCTTCCGCCAATCGTCCACGAAGCGGTCGGCGCGCCGGGCCGGGTCGGTGCGAATTTCGGTTTCGAGTTGGAGGGCGCGAATAGCGCGGCTGACCCGGCCCGTTGCAGCTTCCTGGGCGAGTTCCGGGTTTTTCTTGCAGGCGGCTTCGGCATCGTGCGAGCCATGAGGCCGCACTTCCTCGAAGGCTGCGCGGGACACCTGCAATTCCTTCACTTGCTCCAGGCTGGCCCGGCCGCCTTGCTCCTGCATCTCGAAGATCGCATCCACGGCGCGGGCATGACGCACGAGCGCCTTGGTGCGGGCCTTGCGCAGGGCTTCTGCCGGGTCTTCCTCCACCTTCCTTTCCGGCCCTTGCTCGCCCTCGGTGGGCAGGTGCAACCCGTCGAACATGCCGCGCACCTTCTCCGGCACGACCTTGCGCACGATTTCGGCTACGCGCTCGCGGAAGGTGATCCCGCGCCGCTCGGCATAGTCCTGCGCCGGATCGGCGCGCTCGTAATCCGACGCCATATCCTTGGCTCGGTCGCGCGACAGGGTGCGGATGAGCCGGTCCTGGTCGGCGAAGTCATCGTGGCCGTAATGCAGGTCCATGCCGTCACGATGGCGCGACAGGGCGACATAGCTGCCGTGGGCGTCCAGGCCAGGCGTCGCCAGAACATGGGTGCGATCCACCGTCATGCCCTGCGCCTTATGGATGGTCGCCGCATAGCCGTGGTCGATCCGGTCGTAATCCTTGAGGTCGAACGAGACATCGCGCCCGTCATCCGTGCGCACGGTCATAGATCGTTCGCCGACCTCAACGACGGTCCCGAGGGTGCCGTTCTTCACGCCAAGCCCGCGCTCGTTTTGCAGGAACATGACCCGATCCCCGCTGGCGAAGCTGCGCGCACCGCGTTCCACCGTCAGGCGCACATCATCGCCCAAATCGCCGGCTTCCCGCATCCGTTCGCGCGCGGCCTCGTTGAGCGCGCGCACCTCGTCGTTGGTGTGGGTGAGGATGATGCGGCTCTGGTCGGGCGACGCCTGCCGCTCGCGGTCCCAGCGGTCGATCAGATCGTCACGCGCCTGTTCCCGTGTCGGCGAGGCATGGACCATGCTGTGACCGTCATAGGCATGGATCGCGTCGCCCGTCCGGCCGGTCGCCAGGTCGCGGGTGGCGTCACGCTGCCAGTCCTCCCGTTGGCGGCGAACCTCGCCGATCTCTGCGCCGCCGTGGCGTTCGTGAATGGAGCGGAACGCCGCGCCAGCCTCGATGGATTGCAACTGCTGCGGATCGCCGACCAGCACCACCTTAGCGCCGGCCTCGGCGGCATGGGACAGCACGCGCTCCAACTGGCGCGTGCCGACCATGCCCGCCTCGTCGATGACAAGGACATCGCGGGAAGTGAGCACATCGCGGCCCTGTCCCCAGCCGTGTTCCATGCTGGCGATGGTGCGTGAGGCGACGCCCGACCCGCTTTCCAAATTCTCGGCCGCGATGCCGGACAGCGCGACGCCCCGGACCTCGTAGCCCGCCGCTTCCCAGGCTTCGCGCGCCACGCCCAGCATCGCGCTTTTTCCTGTTCCGGCGTAACCGACCACAACGCCCAGATCACGCCCGTCCGTGACATGCGCCAGTGCGTCCGCCTGCTCTCCCGAAAGAACAAGGCCGCGCGCTTCCGAACGCGCCAGCGCCGTTTCGCGGTCCCTGTCGCCGACCTCATGGCGTTCCTTCTCGGCCATGAGTTCGGCGGCGCGGTGCAGACGCTGCTCGGCCTCGATCATCTCGCGGGTGGTGAAGCGGTCCTCGCCGCGTCCGTCCGCACCGAGTTCGACTAGCTCGGGCGCGCTCCGCATCGCACCCATGACTGCGTTGAACTGCTCGATTCCGTCGCTGTGCCGATGCGCGAACATCGCCATGTCGCGCCGCGTGAATGTCGATTGCTGGTGAGTGATCGCGTCGAACGCCACCGAAGGATCGGCGATGATCCGCGCTCCGTTGTTGCGTGCAATCTCACGGTGCATTTCCGCGCGGTCGGCGACTTCGATCCCTTCGCCTTCAATCCGCTGCGCGGGTGCGCCGACTTGGCTTTGTGGCTCCAGCGCGATGCCCTGCGCCTCCAGGCTGCGATGGTCGATGCGCGCGTCGATGTCGAGTTCGGCCAGCCGCTCGTTGGCCAGCTCCGCCCAGCGTTCGCGCCAACGCTCGACCATCTCGGTGCGGTTCCAGTCCCGCACCTTTTGGCCGAAGCCGTTTTCGTCCACGGATCGCATGGTGAGCATGACATGGGCGTGGGGCTTGGGCGTCCCGTCCTCGGCCATGTCCCAATGCACATTGAGGTCGGCGATCATGCCCTGATCGACAAACTCCGCTTGTACGAAGTCGCGGGCGAGTTCGATGCCCTGGGCTTGCGTCATCTCGCGCGGCAAGGCGAACTCGACCTCGCGGGCGAGCTGTGCGTCCTTTCTGACCTCGAAGGCTTCGACATCGTTCCAGAGTCGTTCGCGGTCGCTCCAGTCCTCCGGCGCGCCGTCCGGCAGCATGACCTCGGAGTGGACGACGCCGCGCTTGGTGGAGAAGTCATGGCTGCGCTCACGCCGGTCGTCGCGCAACCGCGAGGCCGAGCGGTAGGCGGCGGACGCCACCACGCTGGAGCCGGCCTTGCGGCCGATGACCTTGACGTGAAGATGATAGATCGCCATCGCGACCGGATCATCACCACAGCGAAGCGCACGTCGGAACGACGTATAAGCGCGCCCTCGAAACTAATTTCTCGGGAAGACCCGCGCCGTTTCAGCCCGTCCCGGCAACCTTACAGCATTGGGGCAGGCGCTCAACTATCATCGCTCCATCGACAGCTTATGGAGGATATGATGCGCAAGCCACGGGACTTCGATGCGGAACTGAAGTCGCTCGAAGACAAGGCGCGAGACCTGAAAGCCCGAAAGGTGCAGCAGCTCGGCGAATTGGTCATCGCGACCGGAGCCGACGCCCTCGGCCCCGACGAACTGGCGGGCGCGTTGATCGTGCTGGCCGAAACCAGAGATACCGGAAAGAGGGAGGCATGGGCGAAA
>JADZDN010000426.1 GCA_020851015.1 Alphaproteobacteria bacterium
ACGGTCTGGCGCCCGATCCTGTTGGCGTCGGGCAGCATCTCCTTGATCTGCGCCACGCCGCGCTCGACCGATTTGCGGGTGCCGCCCGATTCCTGGATCGTCATGACCTGGAAATGCGGCCCCGGCTTGATGCCGTACATGTCGAGCAGGTAGGAGAGCTGCGCGACCTCGCAGCCCAGCCCGACCATGATGACCGAGGCGAAGTTCGGGTGGCTGGCATAGCCCCAGAAGGTGCGCTGCAGGTTCATGTAGCCCTCGCCCGACCCCGCCATGCCGCAGCCGGTGGAGTGCACGAAGGCCGCCACCCCGTCGACGTTCGGGTAGTCGGCCAGCGTATCCGTGCGGTTGAAGGCGTCGGCGATGTAGCGCGCCACCGTCGCCGAGCAGTTCACCGAGGTCAGGATGCCGACATAGTTGCGCGTTCCCACCCGGCCGTTCGGCCGCACGAACCCCTGGAATGTCGCCTGCGCGTCTCCGGTGAAGTACTGCGTCGGGCGCGCGTCGCTGCCGGCGGCGTAGTCGCGCTCGAAATTCTTGAACGCGATGTTGTGGACGTGCACGTGGTCGCCCGGCTGGATCGCCTCCTTGGCGAAGCCGATGATCTGGTTGAATTTGCGCACCGGCTGGCCCGGGGCGATGGCGGCGGTCGCGATCTTGTGGCCGGCTGGGATCTTCGCGCGCGCCGTCGTCCGCTCGCCGGGCAGCGCCGCGCCGGGCAGGAGATCGGCGCGCGCCACGACGACGTTGTCGCCGGGATTGAGGCGAATGGTCAGCGGCGTCGCGGTCGACATGGCGCGTCAATGCTCCGGCTGGACAGGGCAGGGATGGGGTCCCAATCTAGTCTCGGCGGCATCGCGGCGCAATCGGCGACCCATGCCTGACGACGGGGGAAATACCGTGGAAAAGATGACCAAGCTTACGCTGGGAGCCATCGCGGCCGTGGCCGGCGCGATGTTCTTCCTGATGACCTATTTCACCGTCAACGCCTACGAGCGCGCGGTGGTCACGCGCTTCGGCCAGGTCGTGTCGATCGAGGGCGAGGGCAAGGCCATCCGCGCCGAGGCCAAGGGTCAGGCCGACGCCAACCTGCTGGTCGCGCAGGCAGCGGCCAAGGCGATCCAGCTCAAAGGCGAGGCCGAGGCCGCCGCGATCAAGGCCCAGGCCGAGGCGCTGGCGCAGAACGTGCGCCTGGTCGAGCTGCGCAAGGCCGAGCGCTGGAACGGCGCCCTGCCGCAATCCATGCTGTCGAACGTCGTGCCGTTCATGAGCGTCGACCAGCAGGTGCAGAAATAGGCGTGCGGCGTTCGCGCTTGAATATCGGCCGCCGCCCCGGCATAGGTGGCGCCGCAATTTCACGGGGAGGACCGACGTGCCAGGCAGACTAGCGGGAAAGACCGCCTTCATCACCGCGGCGGGACAAGGCATCGGGCGCGCCACCGCGCTGGCCTTCGCCGCCGAGGGCGCCAGCGTCGTCGCCACCGACATCGACGACAAGAAGCTGGCGGAACTCGCCAAGGTGCAAGGCGTCGTCGCCACCCACCGACTCGACGTGACCGATCCCGCGGCGGTCGCGGCCTGCACGCGCGCGGCCGGGCGGGTCGATGCGCTGATCAACGTGGCGGGCTTCGTCCATCACGGCACGATCCTCGATGCCGAGGCGAAGGACTGGGCCTTCTCGTGGAACCTGAACGTGCTGGGGATGGCGAACACCATCAAGGCGTTCCTGCCGCAGATGGTGACGAATGGCGGCGGCGCCATCGTCAACATCGCCTCGGTCGCCTCGTCGGTGAAGGGCATCATCAACCGCTGCGTCTATGGCACCACCAAGGCCGCGGTGATCGGGCTTACCAAATCGGTGGCGGTCGACTTCGTCGGGAAGGGCGTGCGCTGCAACGCAATATGCCCGGGAACCGTGCAGACGCCCTCGCTCGACGACCGCATCAACGCCTTCGCGGACCCTGCGGAGGCGCGCAAGGCCTTCATCGCGCGCCAGCCCATGGGACGGCTGGGCAATCCCGAGGAAATCGCGAGGCTCTGCGTCTATCTGGCCGCGGACGAATCCGTGTTCGTGACCGGGCAGGCGGTGGTGATCGACGGCGGAATTTCGATCTGACGCGGCTGCAACAAAGGATTTGTTAACCATCCGGCAATGTGATGCAGGTCATATAGCCGGCACCCGGCAACTGCGATATCGTCCGGGTGCTCGCAAGAGCGTCCGTCTGGGGGATGCGCACCATGACCGACTTCACCGATTTCAACGCGTCGTTCGAGCGCCTGATGGCGCTGTTCCGCTACCGCGGCCTGGACAGCGGCTCGCTGGTGCCCAGCCAGGGGCAGACCGTGCAGCAGCTCATCGAGGCCGGCCAGCGCGTCGCGCGCGACCTGGAAGACCTGGTGCGGCGGCAGAGCGAGGTGATCGAGAGCTCGACCCGCCAGCTGATGGGAAGCGCCCAGGCGCTCGCCCGGCCGGACCAATTCAAGGAAGCCAGCGCGTCGAACCTCAAGACGCTCACCAGCGCCGCCGAGACGACGATGACGCATCTGGGCGAGCTCGCCGAATTGCTCGTCAAGTACAACGCCGAGATCATGCAGGTGATGAACCGCTCCGTGCTCGGCGGCATGGGCGGGGCGATGGATGTCGGCGGGGAATCGCCGGCCCAGGCGGCGGCCGATACGGTCGTGGAAGCCGCCGGCACCGCGCCCGCGCCGCCGGCGAAGCCTGCCGCCAAGCGGGCCCGCAAGGCCGCCGCGCGACGCAAGCCGCGACGCAAGTCCGCGCGCAAGTAACCGTCATCCATTCCGGCGCTTGACATCGCGGCCAGCGCGAAGGACGGTGCGCGCGCCGCCGAGCCTGGACGCGCGATGAAGGTCGTCGAAACCGCCCTGCCCGAAGTGAAGATCGTGGTGCCGCAACGCTTCGGCGATGCGCGCGGATACTTCAGCGAAACCTACCGGCGCGACCGCTACGCCGCGGCAGGCATCGACGCGGCGTTCGTGCAGGACAATCACGCGCACAACGCCGAGTCGGGCGTGGTGCGCGGGCTGCATTTCCAGTCGCCGCCGCACTGGCAGGCCAAGCTGGTGCGCGTCGCCGCCGGGCGCATCTTCGCCGTCGGCGTCGATTTGCGGCCCTCGAGCCCCCGCTTCGGCCGGCATGCCGCCGCGACGCTGACCGCCGCCGCCGGGGAGCAGTTCTACCTGCCGGTCGGCTTCGCCTTCGGGTACTGCACGCTCGATCCGGGCTGCGACGTGCTCTACAAGGTCAGCGACTACTACGCGCCGGCGCTCGACCGCGGCCTTGCCTGGGACGATCCCGATCTCGCCATCGCCTGGCCGGTCGCGCCGGAAGCCGCGATCCTGTCGGACAAGGACCGCCGCCATTCGCGCTTGAAAGATCTGCCGCGCGGCTGGCTGACGGGCGGCGCGGCGTGAGCGCGCCCCGGCGCATCCTGGTCGCCGGCGCCGGCGGCCAGGTCGGGCGCGAGCTGACGGAATTGCCGGCGCCGCCGGCGATCGAGCTGGTCGGGCTCGATCGCGCGACGTTCGACATCGCGCAGGTCGACGGGGTGAACGCGGTGTTCGAGCAGGCGCGGCCGGACATTGTCGTGAACCTGGCCGCCTATACAGCCGTCGACAAGGCCGAGGCGGAGCCGCTGGCCGCCTTCGCCGCCAACCGCGACGGCGCCGGCATCCTGGCCCAGGCCTGCCGGCGGCGCGGCATCGCGCTGGTCCACGTATCGACCGACTACGTGTTCGACGGCGCGCGCGGCGGCGCGTGGAAGGAGGACGACCCGATCGGCCCCGCCGGCGTCTACGCGCGCAGCAAGGCCGAGGGCGAGGAGTTGGTGCGCGACGCCCTGCCCGAGCACGTCATCCTGCGCACCTCCTGGGTGTTCGGCGCGCACGGCCGGAATTTCGTCCGCACCATGCTGGACCGCATCGGCCGCGTGCCGGAGCTGCGCGTGGTCGACGACCAGCGCGGGTGCCCCACCGCCGCCCAGGACCTGGCGCGCGCGCTGCTGGCGATCGCGGAGAAGATGCTGGACCGGCCGCGCGCCTGCGCGGGCACCTACCACTACTGCAACAGCGGGGTCACGACCTGGTTCCGATTCGCCCAGGCGGTGTTCGCGCGCGCCAAGGCGCACGGGCTCGACGTGCCGCGCGTGATCCCGATCCCCACCAGCGGCTATCCGACCCCCGCGCCGCGCCCGGCGAATTCGGAGCTGGACTGCGCCAAGGTCATGGCCATGTTCGGCGTGGCGCGGCCATCGTGGCGCGACCGGCTGGCGCCGGTGGTCGACGCCATCCTCGCCCAGCGCTGAATCAAGCGTCCAGCCGGTCGTCCGCCAGCACGGCCGTCGCGTCGACCAGCGCCAGCGCCTGCTCGATTCGCCGCATGCCGCGCCCGCGGAAGCGCCCGGTTCCACCGAACTCCGCGTTCAGCACCATGGTGGCGTTGTTGACGTGCAGCACGTGGCGTCCCAGCGCTTCGGCATCGAGGAACACCATCCGGTAGCCGGCTTCTTCCAGCCGGCGATGCACCGCCTTGCCGGCCGGCAGCTCGCCTTCCGCGAAGCTCAGCCCGTGCCGGCGCAGCGCCTCGGTGCGGTACATCGCGCAGTGGCTGCGCAGATAGAGGTAGTTCTCGCCGTGCCCCTCGATCTTGCCGTGGCCCCTGCCCAGCAGCGGCAGCAGCGCGAGCTGCACCTGCCGCTCCGCCGCCTTCAGCGCGCGGCGCCACCAGGGCCGGCCGCCGACCTCGAGCTTCCAGCTTCCCGCCCCCGCCACCGCGGCATCGGCCTCGAGCGGCGCCAGCATCAGGTCGAGCCAGGCGGCGTCGCGCACCAGCGTGTCGGTGTGGATCGACAGCACATAGGGCGTCGCGACGCGCGTCATCGCCAGGTCCAGCGCCCGGGCATGGGCCACCCAGGGCTTCTCGCCCGCCACGCGCGGCCGCTCGATCAGCGTGATCCAGCGCAGCGCGCGCAGGTAGTCGGTCGAGGCGTCGCGCGAGTCGTTGTCGATCACGACCACGGCGATCCGGCCCGCGGGCGTGTGCTTGCGCAACAGCCGCAGGCATAGCCGCGTCAGCTCGGGCGTGCGGTAGTTCGGGACGAGGACCGTGACCCGCGGGGCCGCCGTCATCGCGCGCGCCGAAGGAACAGCGCAAAGCCGAGCGCCACGCCGACCGCGCCGGTCGCCGCCAGCATCGCCGAGGATCTTGCGACCGCGCGCCATCCCTGGCCGCTTCCCAGCGCGGTATCCAGCGCCTGCATCGCCCAGCGCACCGGGCTTGCCTGGCCGATCGCCTGCATCCATTCCGGCAGCATGGCCTGGGGCAGGATCGCCCCGCCGAACAGCGCCAGCACCAGCATCGCGCCCCAGGCGGACGCCGCGACCTGCATCTCGCCGCGGCCAAGCTGGCTCGTCAGCAGCATCAGCCCGGCGAAGCAGGTTGCAGCGGCCGCGACCGCCATCGCCGGCGCCAGCAGGTCGCCCGGCCGCATCGCCCCCAGGGCCGCTCCGAGCAGCGCCAGCAGCAGCAACTCGCCGAAGCACGCGATCCAGCACGCCAGCGCCTTGCCGAGCAGCACGTCCAGCCGCGTTATCGGCGCGGCGCCGAGGCGCAGGAACATCCCCGCCTCGACCTCGCGCGCCAGCGACAGGGCGAAGCTGGCGGCGGCGCCGATCAGCGCCCAGGCCATGCCGGCCGCGACCGAGCGTTCGAACGGCGTCCGCGGCCGGTCAACGCCGCCCGCGATCGCCGCGACCGGCGGCCTGGCCGCCGCCATTCCCGCGACCAGCGCCCGCAGCAGCTCGACCTCGCCGTTGCGCGCCAGATCGCCGCGCAGCTCGACCGCCTCGCCCGGCCGCAGCACCACCAGCGCCGCGGCGCGCCCCGCGCGCACGGCGGCCTCGCCCGCCGGCTCGCTTTCCGCGCGGACCGCGCGGACGCCCGGCAGTTCGTCCAGCATCCTGGCGCGGCCGGCGTCGCCAAGGTCCAGCACCTGCACGGGAATGAGCGCGGTCGCGGGCGCGCCGCCGAACATGGCGCCGACGCCCACCGCCACCAGCACCGGGAACACGACGGTCCAGAACAGCGCCGGGCGGTCGCGCCACAGCAGCGCGAAATCCTTCCCGGCCAGGATGGCGACCGCGCGAATCAACCGCCCTGCTCTCGGCCGGTCAGCGACTGGAAGACCGAATGCAGCCCCGGCGCATCCACCCGCACGGACGCGAAGGCCATGCCCTCGGCCGAGAGCTGCGACAGGTAGGCGAGCGGGTCTTCGGAGAAGAACCGCCAAGTCGTGCCGTCGACGTCGCCGGGCATGTCCGCCGGCATGTCGATCGGCGGGCTGGCGAATTCGACCGTCACCTGCGCCGGCCCGCCATAGCCGGCGACCAGGTCCTCGACCGTATCGAGCGCGATGATCCTGCCCTCGGCCAGAAGCGCCACGCGGTCGCACAGGGCCTCGGCGTCGCCGAATTCGTGCGAGGCATAGATGATGGTGCGGCCATGCGCCTTCAAGTGACGGAAGCTCTCCAGCAGCAAGGCGCGCGACTGCGGGTCGACGCCCGCCATCGGCTCGTCGAGCAGCAGCACCGGCGGATTGTGCACCAGCGCGCAGGCAAGGTTGAGCCGCCGCGCCATGCCGCCCGAGAAGCTGCGCACCAGCTCGCCGCGGCGCTCCCCCAGCCCGACGAAGTCCAGCGCCCAGGAAGCGTGCTGGTCCAGCTTCGCGCCGGAGATGCCGTAGAGCCGGCCGAAGAAGCGCGCGTTCTGCTCGGCGGTCAGGTCCTCGTAGAGCGTCAGCGCCTGGGTCGCGATGCCGATATGGCGCCGCGTCGCCCGGCGCGTCGGGTCGGGCGCGTCGTCGACCGTGATCTCGCCGGAATCGGGCGCGAGAAGACCGGCCAGCAAATGGAGCGCCGTGGTCTTGCCCGCGCCGACCGGACCCAGCAGGCCGAAGGACTCGCCCGCATCGACATCGAACGACAGGTTGTCGAGCGCGACCTGCGCCCCGAAGCTCTTGTTCAGGGATCGGACCTGGATCATCGGCTGCGCCCGCCGTGCGATCCGTTCAAGCCCGTGGGCGCCTTGACCACAGGCACGGCAAGAAGCGGCCGGTGGCCGCAGCGTAGAGCCGATAGGCCTCGGCGAGCGGCGAGGCGGCGAACTTCGCCTCCTCGGCGATCGCTGCGCGGCGATAGATCCAGCCCATGACGGCGACCGTCACCGCGAGAATCCAGCGACCGCTCGCCACCATGCCCGCGATCCAGCAGAGCATATAGGAGAGGTAGAAGGGATGGCGGATGACCGCATAGGGTCCGGCGGTAATCAGGTGATGCGGCCGGTCGGTCGAGAAGGCCAGCGACAGCGGCTGCGCGCGGTTGACCGCGACGCACCACCAGAACAGCAGCAGCGAGACGGCGTAAAGCGCCATCGCCGCGGCGAAGCGTGCGCCGCTGCCGCGATAGAAAAACGCCAGGGCAAGGTAGTGCGCCAGCACCGAGGCCGCCGTCGCCCAGGTGATCAGCCGATGGCCGCGCGCGTCCTTGCTCGGCGTGCGGAAGAACCGGGCCAGGCCCCAGCCGTAGCTGGTGAAACAGGCCGATGCGGCCAGCAGCGCCGCAAGCTGCGCCACCGTCATGCCGACGCTCTCCCGACACGGACCCCGGGCCCCCTGACGCTCGCCCCAGACGTTTGCCGATTGGCGAAACGGCGGCAATGTGACACGGCGGTTGCCGCGCGGGCAACCGCTGGCGCGGATGACCTGTCCGAAAGGCGCGGCGATGATAGGATGAGGGCAGGCATCGATCGCGGGGACCGCACGGCCATGATCCTCTACCGCTACCTGACCGGCCCGGACGACGCGGCGTTCTGCCACCGCGTGACGGCGGCCTTGAATCGCGGCTGGCTGCTCTATGGCCCGCCGACGCTCGCCTATGACGCCGAGCGCAAGCGCGTGATCTGCGGCCAGGCGATCACCAAGGACGTCGCGGGCGAGAACTACACGGCAGAAACGGACCTGGCGAAATACTGAGCCGATAGCGCAAGCCGTCAGCGCGCCGCCGCCACCCGCCGCGCCGGCAATCGCACCTGGACCGTCGTGCCGTGGCCCAGGCGGCTGCGCAGCGACAGGGTGCCGCCGTGGAGTTCGACCAGCTTCTTGCTGATCGCGAGCCCCAGGCCGCTGCCGCCGTGCTGGCGGGCCTGGGTCGAATCCGCGTTCTGGAACGGGTCGAAGATCGTCTTCAATCGTTCGGCCGCGATGCCGGGGCCGGTGTCGGCCACCGTTAGGCTCATCTCGCCGCCCGGCTCGACCGCCGCCTCGGCCATCACCATCCCGCCGCGCGGCGTGAACTTGACGGCGTTGGACAACAGATTGATCAGCACCTGCTTGATCGCGCGCTTGTCGGCGACCAGCCGCGGCAGCGCCTTGCCGGCGTCGCCCGAGAGCCGGTTGTCGAGTCGGATGGCGCCGATCTCGGCCGCGCGATTCACCATGGTGAAGGCCTGGGCCGCCACCTCGGCCGGCTCGAAGGTGCTTTCCTCCAGGTCGAACTTGCCGGTCTCGATGCGCGACAGGTCCAAGACGTCGCCGATCACCGCCAGCAGATGCGCGCCCGAGGCGTGGATGTCGGCCGCGTAGGCGGCGTAGCGTCCGTTGCCCACGGGCCCGAACATCTGCTCCTTGATGACCTCGGAGAAGCCGATGATGGCGTTGAGCGGCGTGCGGAGTTCATGGCTCATGTTGGCCAGGAACTCGCTCTTGGCGCGGCTGGCGGCCTCGGCCTCGTTGCTGGCGGCCAGCAATTCCGCCTCGACGCGCTTGCGCTCGGTGATGTCGCGCGCGATCGCGACGAAGGAATGCCGCGCCTCGCGCCGACGCTCGAGCCCGCCCAGCATCTCCGAGGTGACCGCGCTGATGCCGATCTCCAGCGGGAACAGCGCGCCGTCCTTGCGCCGCCCCGTCACCTCGCGCCGCGTCCCCAGCAGCTCGGACTCGCCGGTCCGGAGGTAGCGCTGCAAGTGCTCGCCGAAGGTCTCGCCGAACGGCTCGGGCATCAGGAGCCCGACATTGCGGCCGATCACCTCGGCCGCCGTGTAGCCGAATATGGCCTCGGCCGCCTTGTTGAAGCTCTCGACGCGGCCGTTCTGGTCGACCGCGACCAGCGCGTCCACCATCGTGTCGAGGATCGCCGCGGTGCGCTTCTCCGAGGCGCGGAGCTGGAACTCGGCGCGCCGGCGCTGGGTCACGTCCTCGACGAAGGCCCAGATCAGCCGCTCGCCGCCGTCGAGGCCGCCGACGCCGATGCCGTTCACGCGGACGGCGACCCGCGTGTCGTCGCCGCGCAGGTATTCGGTTTCGAAGGGCCCGGCGCGGCCGGTGGCGTGGAGCTGGGCGATCTGCTCGCCCTCGATCGCCGTCGAGTCCGCCGGCAGGAACGACCACAAGGTGCGCCCGTCCAGCTCGTCGCGGCCGCGCGCCACGATGTCGAGGAAGGCATCGTTGGCGTCGAGGACGTCGCCGTCGGCCGCGCACAGCACCACGCCGATCGGCGCATGCTCGAACATGCCGCGGAATTTGGCTTCCGACGCGACCAGGCCGATTTCGGCCATCGGCCGGTGCACCGCGCCGCTGGCGGTCGCCAGCACCCGCGCGACCGCGCCCGACGGATCGGCGAGCGGCGACAGCAGGCTGCGCCATTGCCGCGTGCCGCTGGGCAGGGGCGCCTCTTCGTCCAACTCGGTCGCGTCGCGCGTTTCGGCCACGCGCCGGGCCGCGGCGTCGAGCTTGGCCGCCATCTCCTCGGGCAGGACCTCGGGCAGGCGCTTGCCCGCGATGGCGTCGCCGTTCAGCCCGAGGAGGTGCAGGTAGCGGTGATTGGCGGCAAGGAAGCGCGGGCTGCCGGTGGTCAGGTCAAGCGCGTAAGCCGGCGCGCCGATCGCTTCCAGAACCAGAACGAGGTCGGACAAGGAACAGGTGGCGAGCATCCACGACGCTTCCGCGTCGCCGGCCGGGTGGCCGAGCGAACGCGCAGCAAGGTGCCGGTTCGCCACCGGACGGTCAAGCGTCAACGCCGCGGACGCTGGGCAAGCCGCCGGCGCTCGGCTACAACGCCGGTGGCCACCGGCAGCAACAGGGAATCGCCATGTCCTCGCTCACGCTTGACCAGGCCGAGACGATCATCGCCGCGGCGCGCCGCCGCCGCGCCGCGCTGAAGGAGGTGCCGCTGGCCTACGCGGTCGTCGATTCGGGCGGCCACCTGATCGCCGCGGCGCGCGAGGACGGGGCGGGCTTCCTGCGCACCGAGATCGCGCTGAACAAGGCCTGGACCTGCTTCGCGCTCGGCATGCCGCTCAAGACCCTGCGCGACCGCACGCGCGACTACCCGCTGTTCTTCGCCAGCATCCAGGGCGCGGCGGAGGGCCGCATCATGCACGCGCTGGGCGGCGTCATCATCCGCGACGCCAAGGGCGTCGCCCTGGGCGCGCTTGGCATCAGCGGTGCGGCCGGCGAGGTCGACGAGGCGATCTGCGTCCACGCCATCGAGGCCGCCGGGCTGAAAGCCGAGGTGGGCGGCGCCGAGAAGGCCTAGAACCGCCCGCGTTAACGAAAAATTCAGCAAGCTCGCGCTACCGTCCTCCCCAAATCGCGGTAACGGGCAGGACAATGGCGTCCGTCCGTCGGGAGCAGGATGCAGATGGAGCTCGGCGACCTCTATCTGAGGGTGCTGGAATCCTTCGTGGCCACGTTCGGCCTGATCGCGGCCTTTTTCGTGCGGCGCGTCTGGCTGCTGCCGACGATTCCGATCGCCCTCCTGGTCGTCTTCATCTCCTATCGCGCCCGTCGTGCGCCCCCCGCCCCGGATGCCGATACGCTGCGTGTCGCGCAGCGCCGCGGCAGGCCATGAAGCCCAAGCGCGGCATGGGCCGCCGCCGCTGGATCGGCGCGGCATTGGCGACGGCGGGCCTCGGCCTGCTGCCGGCGGCACGGCGCGCCGCCGCCGACGAGGGCTTCCAGGCCGTGCCGAAGCACCTGCAGGTCTTCCGCACCGCGCCTTCCGCCTGGCCGCAGGTCGTCGAGCTGAGCCGCCGCATGGGCATCGGCTCGATCGCGCTTTCCATCCCGCCGGAGGACCGCAAGCGCTTCCTGGCCGACAACCCGGCCGGCGCCGCGGCGTTCGAGCCGTTCCCCCGGGCCGGGCTGGACGTGCGCTGCATGATCGGCGATGCCGAATGGGTGCGCGACCGCCCGGATGCCCTGCCGCTCGACCTGATCGAGCTGCTGCACGTGCACGAGCGCGTGTTCCGCTTCAAGGGCCTGCTGCTGGACGTGCAGCCGCAGACGCTGCCGGACTGGAAGACCGAGCGCGCGGCGCTCGTGCGCGGCACGCTGTCGCTGTACGCCACCGCGCATGCCGCCTGCAAGGTGCGCCAGCTGTCGTTCGGGGCCGCCCTGGCGCCCTGGTACGTCGCCACGCCCGACCCCGACCGGCGCGGCGCGAGTTTCTTCGATTCCGCGCTGCGCCGGATGGACGAGGCGCTGGTGATGGCCTACCGCAACGATCCCGACAAGGCGATCGACCTCGCCAAAGGCGCGCTCGCCGCGCTCGAGCGGCGGCCGATCCCCTATTGGTTCGGCGTCAGCACCCAGCCCGGCAACGCGCCGGGGTCGAGCTACCACGGGCTGGGCATGGCCCGCTTCCAGCACGACCTCGTGGCGCTGCGCGAGCGCCTGGAAGACAGCCCCGGCCGCCCGCAATTCGCCGGCATCGCCATCCACCAGTTCGCCACGCTGCGCAGCCTCGCCCGCGCCTGACCGGCACCTACCCCCAACGTATGGGGTTCCGCTTGCCGTTCGCCGCATGATATTGTAGCCCCATCGCAATTGGGGATCGCGGTCGCGCGGTCGATCAAGGGAATGGGGCGGCGGTGACGGACGACGCCGAGATCGGCAAGCTTCTGCACCTGCTGCGCCCGCTGCCGGACGACGAGCGCCGCCTGGGCCTGCTCAAGCGCATCGCCGCCGATGGCGGCAAGCTGCCGCCGCGCTGGGCGCCGAGCGAGCCCCAGGGCTATGTCTACTGGCCGGGCGTCGCGCGCGACCTGCGCGAGCTGTTCGCCAGCGACCTTGCCTATCTGGCCGACCGCGACTATCTGCGACGCGGTCATTTCGACCGCCTGAACCGCTGCCCCGCCTGCCGCAGCGCCAACCTCAACATCCGCGAGGTCTGCCCGAGCTGCGGGTCGACCAACCTGTTCTCGCAGCCCATGCTGCACCACTACCGCTGCGGCTATGTCGGCGCGATCGGCAGCTTCGCGTCGGAGGGCGAGGCGCGGATCTGCCCGAAATGCGACGGCGCCCTGCGGCACCTGGGCACCGATCACGAGGTGGTGGGCGAGCAGTTCGGCTGCCGGCGCTGCTTCGCCAGCTTCGAGGAGCCGGGGGTCGAGGCGCTGTGCATGGGCTGCGGCGCCAGGACCGCGGCCGACAAGCTGGCCTTCGACGACGTGTTCGAGTTCGGGATCACCAATCTCGGCCACGCGGCCCTGCGCAGCGGCCGGCTGTTCGACCGCGACGACGAGCAGATGACCGAGCCCGACCTGCCGCTCTATCGCCGCCAGGTCGCGCTGGCGCTGCTGCGCGACGAGGTGCGTCGCCAGGCGCGCTATCGCATCCCGTTCAGCGTGCTGGTGATCCGCACGCGCAAGCCGGGCGAGCCCGCCGAGGCCGAGCGCGCCGTGATCCTGCAGGTGCGCGACCGCCTGCGCGATGTCGACCATCTCGGCCGCTACGGCGACGACGCGGTGATCGCGATGCTGCCGGCGACGCCCGAGGCCGGCGCACGCGCGGCGCTCGACCGCATGCTGGGCCAGATCGCGCCGCGCCCCAGCGGCACGGTCGCGACCTTTGCCGACATCGACCAGGTCGACGCCGCGCTGGAGAACGCCGTGCGGCAGGTCCGGGCCTAGGGCAGGCGCGATGATTGCCGGATTGCGTCGGGTGCTTTGTCTGTCGCCGCATCCCGACGACAGCGAGTTCGGCTGCGGCGCCACGCTCAACCGCTTGCGCGGGCAGATCGAGACGCGGGTGGTGGTGTTCGCCGACCGCGCCGCCACGCGCGGCGAGCGGCACAACGAGCGCGACCAGCTTGCCGCCGCCCAGCGCCTCGGCATCCCCGCCGCCAACGTCAAGTTCGTCAACCAGCTCGGCATCGGCGTGGGACGCCTGCCGGTGCGCTTCTTCGGCACCGAGGAATCGCGCGACCGCATCCGTCGGGCCGTCGCCCATGTCGTGCGCGATTTCGATCCCGACGCGATTCTGGCTCCTGCGCTAGGCGAGACGATGCAGGACCACCAGGCCGTGACCGAGGAGGTCGTGCGCGTCGAGCGCGGCCGGGCCGCGATCCTCGGCTATGAGACGCCCAAGCACAACCGGCTGATGCGGCCCGCCGCCTTCGTGCGGGTCGCGCCCGAGGACATCCGCGCCAAGGCCGAGGCGGTCAACTGCTTCACCGAATTCACCACGCGCTACTACTTCGAGGAGAAGATGCTGGACGCGCTGGCCCGCGTGCGCGCGATGGACGCCGGCTTCCACGGCCTGGCCGAGGCCTTCGAGGTCTACCGGCTGGTGGTGGAATAGTGGGCATGCGCTTGCGGATCGCCGTCCCCCCCATCCCATCCCTCCCCCATCAAGGGGAAGGGGACGGAAAAGTGTTTGCCACCGCCCTTTTCTTGTCCCCCCTCCCCTTGCGGGAGGGGGCAAGGGGGAGGGGTGCGCGCTGAGCCATGTTCCAGATCGGCCGCGACTGCATCATCCATCCGACCGCGCGCATCGAGGTGAAGCAGGGCTTCCTGGGCGACCGCGCGATGGTCCGCGAGCATGTCGTGATCGAGGGCGACCACGTGGAGATTGGCGCCGAGGCCTTCATCAACCGCTTCGCGTCGATCGGCGGCGGCAGCAGCCATGACCCCGGCTCGAGCCTGGTCGCCGGCGACTTCCTGCATCTCGGGTTCTTCGCCCATATCAACACCGCGCGCCGCGTCACGATCGGCCACGAGTTCGGCTGCGGCATCGAGACCAAGCTGTTCACCCACGGGATCTACAGCTCGGCCTGGGACGGCTTCCCCGCGCAGTGGGGCGAGATCCATGTCGGCGACCGCGTCTGGCTGCCCAATGCCTGGGTCAATCCGGGCGTCACCATCGGCAGCGACGTGGTGGTGGCCGCCCGCAGCCTGGTGAACAAGGACCTGCCGCCGGGCTGTCTGGCCGGCGGCACGCCGGCCGCGGTCCTGAAGCCCGGGTGCTATCCGCGCACCCTCGCGCCGGCGGCGAAGCGCGCGCTGTTCGCCGACATCTTCGCCCATGCGCAGCGCCGCGCCGGGTTCGCGCATGCGTTCGAGCCGGTGGACGACGACAGCTACCGCGTGGACGGCGACACGGTGTTCCACGTCACCCAGCGGCGCGTCGAAGGCCGCGCCACCCCGTTCACCGAGCTTCTGCGCAACCAGCTCCGCCGAAGCGGCATCCGCTTCCGCTTCGTCGCGGAGGAGGGCGAATACCGCCCCTGGCGTGGGGTCCTGACCTCCGCCTGACCCGGGCGGCGGCCCAGGGACTGTGCGAATAGGTCGCATTTGCGAAACTATCGGGCTGCGCTCTACTGCCCGCGAACCGAACCGGCCCGGGAGCCAACGCCGTGCCTACGCCAGCCATGCGCCAGTTCCTGCCGCTCAGCGACGGCGGCGCGCTGATCGCGATCGACCGCGGCCACCTGCTCGCCTTCGCCGGCCCCGACCAGATCGTCGCCACGGCCCTGATGTTCCGCCTGTACGACCACGCGATCGCCGACCTCAGCCCGGGCGTGCCGCCGCAGCGCCGGCGCATCGCGACGCTGGTCGCCTTCCCGGGGCCGGGAATCCTCGATTGCGTCGAGATGGTCACGCGGGCGCGCGAGGGCGACCGTTTGACCGTCGCGACCGAGGCGGGTCCGTCCGACGCCCCGCCGGCGCTGCTCGGCCGCTTCTATTTCGAGATCGCGATGGAAGGTCGCCGCCGCGCCTATTGGCCGATGCCCGGCTACTTCACCGCCGATTTCCTCGACCGGGTGCGCCGTTTCCAGGACGGCGCGGGGACGGCCGCGGAGCAGGCCGACTACCAGGCGTTCAAGCACGAGCTGGTCGGGCGCCTGATCGGCGCGCCCTACGGCAGGCTGTTCCATGCGCGCGAGATCGCCGCATGATCCGCATCCGCGACCACGGCGACGAGCTCGCGATCGGATTCGAGGACTGCGTGAAGTACCACGGCCGCACGAGCATCGGCGGCGTGGCGCTGGGATATCGCCTGCTGGAACGGGCCTTCCGCGACCTCTGCGTCGACGCGGTGCCCGAGCGCGAGAAGGTGAGCGTGCTGACCGCCTTTCCCGGGCCCGGCTTGCGCGACGCGCTGGAAATGGTTGCGCGCGTCGTCACGCGCGAGGCGTACCGCTGCGATCCCGCCTGCGCGCCGCCGAACGCGCCCGACGCGGTGGTCGGCCGGCTCTATTTCGAGATCGCCTACGACGGCCGGCGCGCGCGCTACGTGCCGCCGCCCGGCGCGATGAGCGCGGAGTTCATCCGCCTGGGCCGGATGACCAAGTCGGGCCAGGCGAGCGCGGCCGACGCGGCGCGGTGGACCGAGCTCAAGGAGGAGCTGGCGCTGACGGTGATGGCCGCTCCCCTCGACCGGCTGTTCACCGCCTGCTGAGGCCGGCCGCGCCGCTCACCAGTGCGGCGTCTGCTGCCACACGCGGTCGGGCACGTAGGGGTGGCGCTGGCCGATTCGCAGCAGCTCCGACACCTGCGCGTGGAAGACGGCGATGCGCAACACCAGGCGCAGGAACGGCACGATCGGCAGCATCAGGAAGCGCCGGGGCTGCGGCGACGACGTGATGTCGTAGGCGATCAGCATCTTGATGAAGGTGAAGAACAGCGACAGCCAGTAGAGCCCGCTGAGCAGCATCGGCGTCGTGAAGGGCTGCGTCGCCAGCAGGTAAATCGCGGCCGAGAAGTACAGCCATGGCATGCCGATGCGGGTCACCAGCGTGTCGACCGCAACCAGCGCATTGCGCCAGCCGTAGCGCCAGGGGAGCAGTAGATCGCCCTGCTTGCGCAGGCGGATCTTGATCATGTTGTGCTCCCAGCGCCGGCGCTGGCGGCACAAGGCCGACCAGCTCCGCGGCACGGTCGCCCACACCACCGCGCCGGTCGTGAAGGCGAGCCCCCATCCCGCCTTGCGCAGGCGCAGCGTGATGTCGGTGTCGTCGCCCAGGCCGGAATCGAATCCGCCCAGCAGCTGCACGGCCGCGGCGCGGAACAGACCGAAGCCGCCGGGGATGATGGACATCACGCCCAGGCTGGCGCGCCAGGAGCGCGGGATCGAGACCGACGCCGCGTATTCGCATTCCTGGAAGCCCGTGACCAGGTTGTCGTTGGCGTTGCGCACGCGGACCACGCCGGTCACCGCGCCGCATCGCGGGTCCATCAGCGGGCCCAGCAGATAGGGGATCGATCCGGCCTGCAGTTCGGTGTCGGCGTCGAGGATCAGCACGTAGTCGCCGCGCGCCGCATCCAGCCCGCGGTTGAGCGCCGCCGGCTTGCCGCCATGCGCGCCCAGCGCCAGGACCCGCACGCGGGTCGTGCGCTCGAACCGCCGCGCGCGCATGATCGTGTCGTCGCCCGAGGCGTCGTCGACCACTATCACCTCCAGGTTCGTGTAGCCGCAATCCAGCACCGAGCGGATCGTGCCCTCGATCCGCGGCGCCTCGTTGCGCGCGGCGATCACCACGCTGACCAGCGGCGCGCGCCCGCCGCGCACCGCGAACGGGTCCGGCAGGAAGATGCTCGGCCGCCAGATCGAGACCAGCCACACGATGATCGGCGGCGCCTGCATGCGGACCAGGCCCAGCACCAGTACCAGCCAGACCCAGTAGTTGAGCGAGGCAAGCAGGGTCGGCAGCGCCTCGGCCATCCGCAGAACCGACAGCGGGTTAAGGAATCCGAAGAAATACTCGAGGAAGCCGCCCAGGGCGTCCATGCCAGCGGGCCCAACCTTGCCAAATCACGCCATCTTCTTTAACTACAGGTGCGATTCGGGTAACGCCAGCCCCCAATATCTGGGTTGAGACCGAGGCAATGCGCTGGAATGGCCAAGGCACGCAACCAAATCCGAGATTTCCTCCTGTCCCGTTCTACTAATTATGCAGCATTTGCATTAAGCTGCTTTTCAGGGTCGTGGCGCTAGGTATGGCGCCAGGTTGGGCCCGAACGGCGTCCGCCCGACCCGGGCCCACCAGGTAGGAAACCGATCCATGCGCGTATTCATCGCTGGCGTCGACGGGTATCTGGGCTGGCCGCTCGCCCTGCACTTGGTCGAGCGCGGGCACTCTGTCGCTGGCATGGACAATTTCCTGCGCCGCGCGCTGGTGGCCGAGATCGGCTCGCAATCGGCGACCCCGATCCGCTCGATGGCCGAGCGCCGCAACGCGCTGCGCGAGAATTTCGGCGTCGACCTGTCGTTCTACGAAGGCAATCTGTGCGACTACGACTCCGTGGTCCAGGCCTTGGCCGACTTCCGGCCCGACGCGGTGGTGCACCTGGGCGAGATGCCCTCGGCGCCCTACAGCATGATCGACGTGCACCATGCCGTCTTCACCCACCAGAACAACCTGACCGGCACGCTCAACCTGCTGTTCGCGCTGCGCGACCACGCGCCGCAGGCGCACCTGGTCAAGCTCGGCACGATGGGCGAGTACGGCACCCCCAACATCGACATTCCCGAAGGCTTCTTCGAGATCGAGTTCCGCGGCCGCAAGGAGCGCCTGCCCGTCCCGTGCCAACCGGCCAGCATGTATCACCTGACCAAGGTGCACGACAGCAACAACGTGCGCTTCGCCTGCCGCACCTGGGGGCTGAAATCGACCGACATCATGCAGGGCGTGGTGTTCGGCACGCGGATCGACGCCATGGGCGGCGACGAGCGCCTGTTCACGCGCTTCGATTTCGACCAGTCCTTCGGCACCGCGATCAACCGCTTCTGCGCCCAGGCCGTGATCGGCCTGCCGCTGACGCCGTTCGGCAAGG
>JADZDN010000427.1 GCA_020851015.1 Alphaproteobacteria bacterium
GATCCTGGTGCAGGTGATCTCGACCTGGGTGTTCTACGACCGGCACTGGTACACGATGACCAAGCGCCTGGCGCTGGGCGTCGCCGGCGACATCGCCATGGCGATCGACCAGCGCGGCCTGGCGCGCGCCGATGCCGAGCGCGACCAGCTGGCGCAGCTGACGCAATGGCACACCGAGCTGCGCATCGATTTCCACAAGGGCGAGATCCTGCCCAACCGGCCTTTCGTCGACCAGGTGGGCTCGCTCGACGACATCCTGCGCGACGCCATTCGCGACCGCGTGCGCCGCCCCTTTCTGCTGGTCTGGCCCGAAAGCGGCGAGCGCGACATCGGGGTCCAGGTCCAGCTCGCCGACGGGGTGTTGGAGGTCACGGTCCCGCGTCAGCGCCTGTTCAGCTCGACCACCTACATTTTCATCCTGTGGATGGTCGGCTCTTCGCTGGTGCTGTTCGCCGTCGCCACCATCTTCATGCGCAACCAGGTGCGGCCGATCCGCCGGCTGGCGGTGGCCGCCGACCTGTTCGGCAAGGGGCGCGACGTGCCGGATTTCCGCCTGGAAGGCGCGGTCGAGGTGCGCCAGGCGGCTTCCGCCTTCCTCGAGATGCGCGACCGCATCCGCCGCCAGATCCAGCAGCGCACCGACATGCTGTCGGGCGTATCGCACGACCTGCGCACGCCCTTGACGCGCATGAAGCTGCAGCTCGCGATGCTGGGCTCTTCGCCAGAGGTCGACGACCTGAAGACCGACGTCGCCGAGATGGAAACGATGATCGAGGGCTATCTCGCCTTCGCGCGCGGCGAGGGCGGCGAGACGCCGGTCGCGACCGAGATCAACGAGCTTCTGGGCGACGTGGTCGCCGCCGCGCGGCGCGAGGGTACGCGCGTCGAGCTCGACGTGGACGGGGCGATCCAGCTTCCCGTTCGGCCGCAGGCGTTCCGCCGCTCGATCGGCAACCTGGTCGCCAATGCCGGGCGCTACGGCAAGCGGGTGTGGGTGTCGGCGGCGCGGCTCGACGACGCGGTGGAGATCCTGATCGACGACGACGGGCCGGGCATTCCGCCCGAGCAGCGCGAGGAGGTGTTCCGGCCGTTCTTCCGCCTGGAAAGCTCGCGCAATCCCGAGACCGGCGGCGTCGGCCTCGGCCTCACGATCGCGCGCGACGTGCTGCGCGGCCATGGCGGCGAGCTGACGCTCGACGACAGTCCGCGCGGCGGCCTGCGCGCCTGCGTGCGCCTGCCCGCCTAGCCCGCCCGGGCGACGACCAGATAGCGCCAGGGCGTTCCCGGATCGATCGCGTCGAACGGCCAGCACGTCGCCAGCACCAGCCAGGCGCCGTCGTCCCGGATCTCGCCCGGCAGGGTTGCCGCATCCCGATGGACGATCTCGGCCTGCGTCACGCGGAAGCGGTGCACGCTGCCGTCCGCCGTCTCGATGCTCAGCACGTCGTTCATGCGCAGGTCCCGGAGGAACGCGAAATGCGTGTCGCGATGGCCGCTCAGCACGCTGACGCCGGCCTCGCCCGGCAGGGCCGTGCCGTCGATCCGCCCCGGGCCGAAGGCGAGCGTCCGGCCGCTGGCGCCGGACAGCACCATCTGGTCGACCTGCAGCCGCGGCACCGTCAGCCGCGCCAGCGGAACCGTGTCGGCCCAGGGCCAGGGCCGCGGCGCCGGCGCGCCCGCCTGGCGCGCCGCCCAGGCCTGGTGGATCAGGACCTGCGCCACCAGCGCCTTGGCGTGGATGTAAAGCCCCTTGCCGAGAAACCCCGCGCCTGCCATCGCGAACACGATCGCGATGGCAAGGGCGGTGCGGTGAAGGCGGGACTCGGCGTTTAGTCTTTTGGTCCCCCCTCCCTTGGCGGGAGGGGGCCAGGGGGAGGGGATTCGGTGCGGGGGCGTCGGCGGGCGCGTTCCGGCATCGGCATTCTTCGCGGACCCATCGGTGCCCGCCTGCCCCCTCCCCCTATCCCCCTCCCGCAAGGGGAGGGGGGACAGGAGAGGGCAACCCGGCGACGCGAGCGTCTCGCTCACGCAGCGCTCCGCCGGCGGATCGCCACCAGGACGAACCCGCCGATCGCCAGCAGCAGTGCCCCGGTGATCATCAGCAACTCGGCGGGCGTCGCGGTCTGCGGCAGGCTGAGCGCCTGGCCGCCGAGCGACACGCCGATCGGCGCTGGCGCTGCGGCCGGCGCTGCGGCGGACGCGGCGGACGCGGGGGCTAGGCTGTGGGCACGCACCGCCGCGCTCTGGCGCAGCAGCGCGCCGGGCAGGGCGCCGTGGCGCTGGCCGGTCGGCTGCGGCAGCGCCGAAGGCTCGCCGAAGACCTTGTCGTAGGTCCAGCCCTTGGGCAGGTTGGTCGGCATCGCGCCGCCGGCGAGCGGCGCGTTCTCCGGCCGTGCCGGCGTGGCGTCGACGGCGACCAGGCTGGTGTATTTCGTCACCAGGTTGTGGCGCAGCGCCACCGCGATGGTCTGGGCGCGGATGTCCTCCGGCCTGGCGCCCAGGAACGCCAGGTCCTCCAGCGTCTCGACCTTGCGCCGCGCCCACAGCGCCGGCACGCCGGCCGGCGGGTCGTCGCCCGCCGCCAGCGCCAGTTCCTGGCGCCACGGCTTGCCGGCGATCTTGCCTGTGAGCGACACCGGCCCCGCGACCCCGTGCGGCAGGCGCGCCGCAACCACCACCGGCTCGCCCTCGTAGAGGTCGGGCAGGGGGTTGGGCAGGGCATCGACGTCGCGGCCCGGCCAGGCCACCGCCAAGTCGGTCACCGCGGGCCGCTCCAGCCGGCGGAACAGCCCGTCCATGCGCTCGGCCACCTGCTCGGGCTTGCCGATGAAGATGGCGCTGCCGCGCCCGACTTCCGCCGTCTTGCGCATGAAGTAGCCGTTGGGCGCCGAGCCGATGCCGACGGTGAACAGCCGCGTGTCGCCGAGCTTGGCGCGCACCTGGTCGAGCAGCGCGGCCTCGTCGCCCACCGCGCCGTCGGTCAGGAACACGACCTGGCGCAGGCGCGTCGGATCGATGTTGCCGTCGAGCGCGAGGTCGAGCGCCTGGCGCATCTCGGTGCCGCCCTCGGCTTTCAGCAGGTCGACCCAGGCCCGCGCGCGGTTGAGGAAGGCCGGCGTCGCGGGCTCGGCGCGGGCGAACAGGCGGCGCGCCTTGTTGTTGAACTCGATCACGTTGAAGCTGTCGGACGGCTTCAGCCGCGCCAGCGCCAGGTCGAGCGCCTGCTTGGCCTGGGCGATCGACTCGCCGTGCATCGAGCCCGAGGTGTCGATCACGAAGATGGCCTCGCGCAGCAGGCCAAAGGGCTCGGCCCCGGCGCTCGGCGGCATCACCGTCAGCAGGGCGTAGCGCCCGTCGCCCTCGGTCTCGGCGAAGATGCGCGCCAGCGGCTCGCTGGACGCGGCCGGCGACCATTCCAGTTCGAAGTCGCGATCGGCCGGCACGGCGCCGTCGGCCAGCGCGATGCGCCAGGCGCCGTCGCCGTCCTGGCGGCGGTCGATCGCATGGAACGGGCTGTTGACGCCGGCGACCGGGAAGCCGGGATCGAGCCGCACCGCGATCTCCACGGGATTGATCGGGCCGAGCGCGGGGTCCAGCACGGGCGGGGTGATGCGATCGGCGTCGGGCACGCGCGGCGTCGGCGCCACGGCGCCGCCGCTCGCGATCAGCGCCGGGCCGGGGGCGATGTAGCGCGGGCCGACCACCATCGGGAAGCGCAGGCGATAGGCGGAGCCGTCGCGCTCCACGGTCTGGGCGTAGCCAAGCCGCACCTCGATCTCCTCGCCCGGCGCGATATTCGCAACCGAGGCGGTGAAGATGTTCGCGCGCTCCTGCTCCACCAGGCTGGCGCGCTGGCCGGAATCGCGCGCCTGGTCGTATTCCTTCTTAGCCTGCTGGCGCTCGGCGACGCGGCCGTCGATCACGCGGTCGCCGACGACCATGCGCAGGCTGTCCACGGCCGCCGTCTCGGGCAGCGGGAAGACGTAGATGCCCTCCAGCCAGTCCGGCGACTTGTTCTTGAAGCGCTGCACCACGGCGACGCGGGCCGACACGCCGCCGACGCCGATCTCGACCTCGGTCGACAGCATCGGCACGGCGCGCCACAGGCCGCTGTCGCGCTCGCGGAACAGAAGCTCGCCGCGTCCCGCCTCGCCGGGCTTGCGGAAGACCTGCGCGGCGCCGGGCGCCGCCTGGGCCTGCGCCCAGGCGAGCGCGGCGAGGACCAGCAGCAGGGCGACCAGCGCGTTGAACGCTTGGCTGAGCAGGGCCGTGGCCGCGCTGGCGCGCCCGGCCGGACCCGACGATGTCGAAGGCATGGGAGGTGTCCCCTTGGTTGGCGCCGGGCGAAATTTCCCGGCGCCGATCATCCAAGCAGACGCCTGCGGCGGCGCGAGGCCGGCGCCAAGGCATTCCATCGCTAACTCTGGGGCGCGCGTCCTGGCATTACGGCAATGCCGGGGCAAGGCCGTGGCAAGGAGTTAACTAGCCGGCCTTGCGCGCTTCCGCGGCGCGCTTGGGCGTCGAGAGCGTCCATGTTGCGGTAGAGCTGGACCGGCATCCGCTTCAGCAGGCTGGCCTGCGGGCCGGATAAGCCGGCGTGTTGCGGTTCAGGAGATAGGGAAGGTCGTCGTCGAGCGGCTTCATGGTCCTCCTGCCGGACCGCGCCTCCTCATCCTTCGACAGGCTCAGGGAGGATTGGGTTCGTTCACGGCGAACAAGGTCCTCACCCTGAGCTTGTCGAAGGGTGAGCCGTGCCAAGCCGTCGCGAAGGCCGACCGCCCCTGCTCACATCGCCCGATCATAGACCTCGCGGATCAACTGCGCGGGTGACCGCAAGGTGTTGGGGTAGCGGTTGTCGCTAAGGGTGAAATACCCCGAATTCCATGCCGGCCCTCCCTATCGGCCCGCGATGTCGAGGAGCCGTTCTGTCGTGCCAACCTGTATGCCAGCCGCCGTGACACTTCTGGGGCCGCCTGCGGAACGGCCTGATTTGGTTGGACACGCCAAGCAGGCCCGTGCGTTGATCGGCGTGGGGTTAGAAAACAAGCGGGTAGGGTCAACGTAACGTCTAAGGGGAGTTACGATGACCAGGTATTGCGGATGGTCCAGGATGGCCGGGGCCATCCTGCTCGCGCTTGCGGGGCCGGTTCCGGCCCAGGCGGGCCTCGCCTACAGCTTTCACAAGACCGCCACCACGCCGGCCGACCTGCCGGTGTCGATCCAGATGAGCTTTGCGGACGCCGCCAGCCACGCCGCCGGCAACGCCCTTGGCGGCGGCTTCGGCGGAATTCTGGGCTTTGTCTTCACCATGGGCCCCGTCGTCGTCGACCTGGGCGACATGGTCGCATTGCAGCAGGGCTGCGCGGCGAACCCGACCTGCCAGGCCCAGCAACTTACCTACGACCTGTCGCCTGGCGACGGGTTCATGCGGTTCAACAACACCTCCTACGACTTCGCCTTCGCCTATGGGCAGGGCGCGATGACCGGCAGCTTCAACACGGATTTCCCCGGCCCGGCGGCCTGCCGGCAGAGCGGCACGTGCCGCTATGACGGAACCTGGCTGGCGGTCCCCGAACCGCTGACCTTGGGCCTCCTGGCCGCGGGCCTGGCGGGATTGCTGACGGCACGGCGACGGCCGAGAGGTGCTCCCAGCCCGGCCTGAGACGCCGCTGGCGCCATATCGCTTTCGCGGCCGGGGGATGCGGCGGGCCGCCTTGCATGGGTCAGCGGCACGGCCTAATTTGCCCGTCCCTCTGAACCTGACTCCCGGACCAAGCGCCATGCCGTTTCTCGCCGACCGCCTCAGCAACATCAAGCCGTCGCCCACGATCGCCGTCTCCACCAAGGCGCAGGAGTTGAAGGCCGCCGGGCGCGACGTGATCGGGCTGGGCGCCGGCGAGCCCGACTTCGACACGCCGCAGAACATCAAGGACGCGGCGATCAAGGCGATCAATGCCGGCGAGACCAAGTACACGGCCGTCGACGGCACGCCCGCGCTGAAAAAGGCGATCTGCGCCAAGTTCAAGCGCGAGAACGGGCTTTCCTATACGCCGCAGCAGATCACGGTGGGCACCGGCGGCAAGCAGGTGCTCTACAACGCGCTGGTCGCGACGCTCAACAAGGGCGACGAGGTGATCATCCCCGCGCCCTACTGGGTCAGCTATCCCGACATGGTAGCGCTGGCCGAGGGCACGCCGGTCGCCGTGGC
>JADZDN010000428.1 GCA_020851015.1 Alphaproteobacteria bacterium
CGCAGCGCGCTGGTGGCGATCATCTCGCTGCCGGTCGGCATCCTGATCGCCTTCGTGGCCATGCATGCGCTCGGGCTGGGTTCGAACATCATGAGCTTGGGCGGCATCGCGATCGCCCGGTGGATGAGCTGCGAGCGGTCGTAGACGGTCACGACCTCCACCCCGGCCGGCAGGCTCGATGCGATCTCGGCGAGCCTGCGCTTGACCGCGTCGATGACGTCGATGGTGTTGGAACCGACCCGCTGCAGGGCGATTGCGCTCGCGACCTCGCCCTCGCCGTTGAGTTCGGCGATGCCCCGGCGTTCGTCCGGCACCAACTCCACCCGCGCCACGTCCTCGACGTAGACCGGCGTGCCGTTCTCGCTCTTGACCATGATGCGCGCGATGTCGTCGACGCCTTTGATGTAGCCGCGGCCGCGGATCATGAACTCCGTCTCGGCCAGCTCGACGGTCCTGCCGCCGACATCCATGTTGCCGGCCCTGACAGCGTCGCGGATCTGATCGAGGCCGACGCCCAGCGCCCGCAGCCGATGCGGGTCGACGACGATCGCGTATTGCCTGACGAAGCCGCCGACGCCGGCCACTTCGGCCACCCCTTCGGCCTTGGCCACGCCGAACCGCACATGCCAGTCCAGCAGCGCGCGCAGTTCGCCCAGGTCGTGGTTGCCGCTGTTCAGCGCGTACTGGTAGACCCAGCCGACGCCGGTCGCGTCGGGACCGAGGCCGGGCGTGATCCCGCGCGGCAGCCGCTGGGCCGCCACGTTCAGGTACTCCAGCACGCGGCTGCGCGCCCAGTAGACGTCGGTGCCGTCCTCGAAGATCACATACACGAACGAAACGCCGAAGAACGAGAACCCGCGCACGACGCGCGATCGCGGCACGCCGAGCATGGCCGTGGCGAGCGCAAACGTGACCTGGTCCTCGACCACCTGCGGCGCCTGGCCCGGATATTCGGTGTAGACGATGACCTGGGTGTCGGACAGATCGGGGATCGCGTCGATCGGCACGCGCGAAACCGCGTAGATCCCGACAAGGATCGCGAACAGCGTCCCGATCAGCACCAGGAAGATATTGCCCGCCGACCAGCGAATGACGGCCTGGATCATCGCCGGTCCTCCGCCGGCGCGGCGAAACCGGCGAGGGCGGCCCGCAAGTTGCTTTCCGCGTCGATCAGGAAATTGCCTCTGGTGACGACCGTTTCGCCTTCGGCGACGCCGTCGCGCACCTCGACATATCCGCCGCCGCGCCCGCCCAGCACCAGTTTGCGCGGCTCGAACCGGCCGTCGCCCATGGCGACAAAGGCCACGCGGCGCATCCCGTTGTCGATCACCGCCGACTCGGGGATCGTCACCACGGCGCCACGCGCGGCCTCGGCCTCGACCGTCACGTCGGCGAACGCGCCCAGCTTGATCCGCCGGTCGGGGTTGCGCAGCTCGATCCGCAACCTGCCGGTGCGGGTCGCCATGTTGATGTCGGGATAGACGAAGTCGACCTTGCCCTCGACCGGTTGACCCGGCATGGCGCGCAGGGCGACCAAGGCGCGTTGACCCGGCTGCACCGTGGCAAGATCGCGCTCCGCGACGTCGGCCATCACCCAGACGCTCGACAGGTTGGCCAGGCGGAACAGCGGCGTGCCCGGCTCGAAGCGCATGCCGACCACCGCCGGTTTTTCCAGCACCGTGCCGCCGAATGGCGCCACCCAGGGTATCGACCGCATCGGTTCTCCGGTCTTGCGCAATTGCTCGATTGCGCTTTGCGGAAAGTCGAGCAGCCGGAGGTTGCGCTCGGCGGGTTCAATGCCCTGGCGGCCGCCGTCGAGCGGCGGCGCGCCGCGCAAGGCCAGGAGGTAGTCGACCTGGCGCTGATAGGCTTCGGACTTGTCGAGCCAAATGCGCATCAATGGCTCGCCGGCGCGTATTTCGGCGCCGGTTTCCTGCACGGCCAGCGACTCGACGAACCCGGCGAACTTCAGCGTGACGACGGCCAGGTTGCGTTCGTTCGCGACCGTGGTGCCGGTGGCGCGGACGATGCTCGCGAGCATTCGCCGCACGGCCGGTTCGGTCCGCACGCCGGCGCGTTGGACCTTGTCCACGCCGACCCGCACGACGTTCGCCGGATCGGGCGCGTCGTCCGCGTAGACGGGGATGTAGTCCATCCCCATCGAATCCTTCTTCGGCACCGGCGACACGTCCGCCAGTCCCATCGGATTGCGGTAGTAGAGGACGCTGCGGTCCCGGGCTTCCCCGGGTTTGGCCTGGGCGTGCTTGACGTCGGCTTCGTCGGTCGGCGGCCGGATGTTCGCGACGAACGGCGACATCAGCGTGGCAACGGCAATGCCGAGCGCCCCGCCGATCGCGAATATGCCCAATCGCATCATGAAACGGATCCTCGTAAACGACGATGACGCACGCGCGGCCAGCCGCGACGGCAGGGTCGCGACGTGCGTCCGATTCCGCCGGACCAGCGGCCGGCGGCGCGTAGGGAAGAGGATCTAGGCCTTGGGAGGAGGCGTTGGGGGTGCGCCGATCAGACCCAGCAACGGGAGAAACCAGGCCGACGCCAATCGGGTGCGGCCAAGGACAGGGCGCGTTTCGGTCATCTGCGGGAGCGACATACCCGACAAGGCGCCACATTGGTTCTGGCAGGCGATATCGGTCCCGCAATCGCCCTGGCAATCACCGCAAGGGGAATCGCAGCCGGGCATCGCGAGAGCGCCGCTATCGGCCGGTCCGGCTATCGACGGCCCACGCGACAGGCCGACGATCGCGAGACCGATCAGTAAAAGGGCGAACCAGATGCCTCGGCTCATCAGGCCTCGATCCTCGGCGGGAATGCGCGACGCTAATTCTCCCGACGAATTCCTACTACACAATTGAGCGTGGGGGCGACTTGACCTGAATCACTATCCGGTTCGCCACTAACATATTGAAAAGAAAGAAAACCACTATCGCCCGTTCGCCGTCAGGAACGCCGCCACGGGCTGTTCCCATCGCTCGAGCCCATCGGCGCTGCCGAACATCAGGTGCCCGTCCGTGCCGAAGGCGGGCAGCAGCTTGTATTCGGCCTTGCCGCCCGCCGCGGTGAATGCCTCGGCCATGCGCCGCGACAAGGTCGGATCGAAGAACAGGTCGTTCTCCGTGTAGAGCCACAGCATCGGCAGGCGCGCGGTCCTGCCGTATTCGCCGGCGGCCTGGACCAGCCGGTCGGGCGTGCAGTTGTTGTTGGGCCTGTTGTCGGCATAGCCGCCGCGCCCGCCGGCGAAGTTGACGATCGCCGCCACCTTGGGCGGGTTCAGGCTCGCCAGCGCGATGGCGCCCCAACCGCCGGCCGACTGGCCGACGACGATCGCGCGCTCCGCCTCGACGAAGGGCAGGGCGGTCATGTAGTCGACCGCCGTGGCGATGTCCTTGGCGGTTTCCAGTCCCGCGCGGCGGTAGTCGGGCGAGCCGCACTTGCCGTAGGACTCGTCCCAGGATCCGCCGGTCTCGCCATAGCCGCGCCGCATCGGCAGCGCGACGACATAGCCGCGCCTGACGAACCACGTCGCCGCCGTCCTGAAGCCGGGCTTCATCGACGGGCGCTGCGAGGGGTTGGCCGGCGAGCCATGGTTGATCACCACCAGCGGGTGCCTATCCTCGCCCGGCGGGCGCAGCACCAGCGTATGCATGCCGCGATTGCCGTCGTGCGGCAGCGGGATCAGATAGGTCTGCTGACGCCATTCGCCGCGCGGTTGCCCGGCCGGGCCGGCCTGGGCCCAGGCCGATGCAGCGGTGGCGGTGAACAGGCCCGCGGCCGCCAGCAACCGCAACGCGCGCCGTCGGTCCAGCATCCCGGTGCTCGGTACGCCCATGCGGCGGTCATCCTAGGGGGTGGCGCCGGCCCTGTCAGCCGCGCGGGAATCCGCGTCTTGACAAGCAGGCCCGCCACAGGGCGCTATGCCGTCAAAGTGGATTGCAGGAGGTCGGGATGCGGCGTGCAGGTGGTTATTTCGGTCCAGCCTTGGCGGCGGTGGCGGCCTTGATCGCGTCGCCGGCGGCGGCCCATACGGGCATCGGGATCGGCGGCGGCCTCGGCGCGGGGTTCGCGCATCCCTTCGTCGGGCTCGACCATCTGCTGGCGATGGCAAGCGTGGGCGCCCTTGGCGCCGTCGCGGGCGGCAGGGCGCTCTGGGCGCTGCCCGCGACCTTCATGGCGGTAATGTCGCTCGGCGGCGCGCTGGCCCTCGCCGGCGTTCCCCTGCCGGGCGTCGAGACGGGGATCGCCGCCTCGCTGGTCGTGTTTGGCGTCCTCTTGGCCTCCCGGATCGGCCTGCCGACCATCGCCGCGATGGCGGTGGTGGCGGTGTTCGCGCTGTTCCACGGCCATGCCCATGGCGCGGAGCTGCCCGCGCTGGCCTCGCCCGCGACCTATGTTCTGGGCTTCGTGGCCGCCAGCGGCCTGCTGCACCTGCTGGGGATCGGCGTCGCGCGCGGGCTCGGCCGGCTGCCGGCCTGGTCCGCGCCGTCCCTGCGCCTGGCCGGGGGCGGGGTGGCGGCGGCCGGATTGGCACTGCTGATCGGCTGAGCGACGCCTACTTGTCGTTTTTCCGGCATCGGCGCCGGTGCGGCTGGGCTAGGCTTCGCTTGCGAACCGGAAGGGAGCCACGCAAGTGACAGCCACCCGTCTTTCGTCGCGCCGCGCCGAGCGCCGGTCCGGCGGCAGTAGCGGCCTTCCCGTCCAGCTTCCCTGGCGCCGCCTGGTCAACCCCTATCGTCCGATCGAGGTCTTGAGCGCCGACGAGGTGGAGTTCATCCACGAGCGTTCGCTGGACGTGCTGGAAAATCTCGGCCTCGATTTCTGGAGCGCCTACGCGCTCGACCGGCTGGCGGAGGCCGGCATGAACGTCGACCGCGCCAACCAGCATGTGCGATTCGACCGCCACTGGGTCATGGAACAGGTGGCGAAGGCGCCGTGCGAATTCACGATCACGCCGCGCAACCCCGCGCGGGCGATCACCATGGGCGGCAACCACATCAACTTCGGCGGCGTCGGCGGGCCGCCGAACTGCTCCGACCTCGACGGCGGCCGCCGCCCGGGCACGTTCAGGGATTTCCGCGAGCTGGTGAAGCTGGAGCAGAGCCTGAACGCGCTCCACCTGATCGGCGGCACGCCGGTCGCCTCGATCGACCTGGCGCCGGAAATCCGCCATCTCGACGTCTATCTGTCCTTCATCACGCTGACCGACAAGGTCTGGAGTCCCTCGGCGATCGGCGGCGAGCGGATCAACGACGGCATCGACATGATGTGCATCGCCGCCGGCGTCGACCGCGCGACGATGGCCAGACAGCCGATGCTGGTGGGCAACATCAACACCAACTCGCCGCTGCGCGTCGACGGCGCGATGCTGGACGGCGCCACCGCGATGGTCGAGGCGCGCCAGCCGCTGATCGTCACGCCCTTCACGCTGTGCGGCGCGATGAGCCCGGTCAGCATCGCCGGCGCGCTGACCCAGCAGAACGCCGAAGCCCTGTCGGTGATCGCCTACCTGCAGTACATCGCGCCCGGCGCGCCGGTCGTCTATGGCGGCTTCACCTCGAACGTCGACATGAAATCGGGCGCACCCGCCTTCGGCACGCCGGAATATTCGCGCGCCACGCTGGCGGGCGGCCAGATGGCGCGGCGCTACAAGCTGCCCTATCGCTCGTCGAACACCAACGCATCCAACATGGTGGACGCGCAGGCCGCCTACGAGTCGCAGATGTCGCTGTGGGCGGCGGTGATGGGATACGCCAACCTCGTCTACCACGCCACGGGCTGGCTGGAAGGCGGGCTGGTGGCGTCCTACGAGAAAATGGTGGTGGACGCCGAGATGCTGCAGATGATGGCCGAGTTCCTGCAGCCGATCAAAGTCGACCGCGAGTCCGTCGCGATCGACGCGATGGAGGAGGTCGGGCCGGGCGGGCATTTCTTCGGCGCCGCCCACACGATGGCGCGCTACGAAACGGCGTTCTACCGGCCGATGATCTCGGACTGGCGCAACTACCAGTCCTGGCAGGAGGCGGGCGCGCGCTCGGCGACCGACCGCGCGCACACCGCCCACAAGGCGCTGCTCGCGGCCTACCAGCCGCCGCCGCTCGACAAGGCGCGGGTGGAGGAGCTGGAAGCCTTCGTCGCGCGGCGCAAGGGCGAGATCGCCAAGGCGGCGTGACACGCCCCGTCGCGCTTGACGATCGCGCGACGGCGACCCGCACCGTGACAATCGCGTGACGCGCGAAAGCGCCGGAATATCCCCAATTGCCGTATGTCTATGGATGCGTCAGCGGCGGCAGCATGTAGGCCGGCCCGCGCAGCGCAGAAAGGACAGGGCGATGTCACAACGATACCAGCTGCCTCTCGCTCGGATGCTCGGTTCCGCGCTCCTCGCGACGGCCGTTCTGCTGGCCGTGCCGATTGATGCGAGTTACGATTTGACCTCGGTCAAGTCGGCGTTTGCAAAGGACGGCAACGGTGGCGGCGGCGGGTCGGGCGGTGGAGGAGGTTCCGGCGGCGGCAGCGGTGGATCGGGCGGCGGTTCCGGCGGCGGTTCCGGCGGTGGTTCCGGCGGTGGCGGTTCCGGCAGCGGGGGCTCCGGCAGCAGTGGTTCGGGCGGTTCGGGCAGCGGCGGCCACGGCGGCTCGAATTCGGCGGGTGCCGACAACAGCGGATCATCCGGCCATGGCAGCGCCAATTCCGGGCCGGGAAGCGTCAACAGCGGGCGCGGCAAGGCAAGCGCGGCGAATGGGCGGCAACGCGGCGAGCTCGAGGCCCGCGGGCGGGCCAACCAGCCGGGAGAAGATGCGCAGGGTCGACAAGCCGAGCTGGAGGCCCGCGGCCGCGCCAACGAGCCGGGCGAGGACCGGCGTTCGGCGAACTGACCGGCCGTCACGCGATGCTGGCGTAGCCGCGGCTACGCCAGCGCGCGCGTCACAGCCACTGCGAAGACTGCGGCAGCAACCGCCACGAGATCGCTGCCGGTCGCCTTCATCGCGATCGCGGCGACGGCAAAGCCCAGCCATTCGGCCGGACCGCCCTTCGCCAGCGTGGGCGCCAGGATCGAGCCCATGATCGCGATCGGGATGCCGTTCAGCCAGGCGCGCACGCGGCGCGAGGATAGCGACACGAAGCGCATCATCAGAAAGCCGCCGGCGCGGCAGGCGTAGGAGACGCCCGCCATCGCCAGCAGCGCGAGCAGTATCTCAGGCGTCATGGTCCGTCCGCGCCGCGGCGACGGCGCTGCCCGCGAGCCCGCCGGCCAGGATGTACCAGTGGCCCGGCACGAAGCGGTCGACCGCCAGCGCGACGGCAACCGCGACCAGCAGGGGCGCAGCGTCGCGCCGGCCGCGCCACACCGCGACGGCGACCACGGTGAAGAAGGCCGCCAGCACGAAGTCGAGGCCGAGCGCGCGCGGATCGCTGATCGCCTGTCCCAGCGCATGGCCGAGCGCGGTCGATGCCGCCCAGGCGGCGTAGACGACCACGCCGCATCCCAGCATGTAGGCGGCGTCGTGCCGTCCCTCCAGGCGCTCGCGCAGGGCGGGCGCCCAGTTGGCCTCGGACAACAGGAACAGGGACGGGTAGACCTTGATCCACGGCACGCCGCTGAACCACGGCCGGATCGAGGCGCCCAGCAGGATATAGCGCGCATTGGCCGCCAGGATCGCGCCGCAGATCGCCGCGATCGGGATCGGGTCGCCCCAGGCCTGCAGGCTGACGAACTGGGCGGTGCCGGAATAGACCAGCATGCTCATCAGCACGGCAGTGCCCAGGGTCAGTCCCACCTGGCTGGCCAGAAGGCCGAAGGCGATGCCGAACACGAAACCGCCGGCCGCCGGCGTCGCCGCGCCGCTCAGTCCCGACCGGAAGCCGCGCCAGGTGAAGGGGGTTGCCGCCGGCTCCATTTCTCTAACCGCCTTAATGGTTATAGCGTGACCACAATGGCTCGCGCCGGCGCCCGCGGTCAAGGCGTTTGATGGCGCGCGCGGGCTGGTAGACTGCGCCTCATGGCCCCGAAACAGGACGCGTCCCGCCTGACCGCCATCTATCGCATCCGCGGCGACGCCGCGTCGATCGCGGCGCGCGCAGGGTCGATCGCGGTCGAGCAGAGCGTGGAAATGCCGGTCGAGGCGATCGACGACATTTCGGTGCTCCGCGAGGTGGTCGGGCGGGTCGAGGCCATTGTCGATCTCGGCGGCGGGATGTTCGAGGCGCGGATCGCGCTGGCGGTCGCGACGACGGGCGCGGAACCCGGCCAGCTCCTCAACATGCTGTTCGGGAATTCCTCGATCCACGACGACGTGACCTTGCACGATGCCGAGCTGCCCGATGCGCTGGCGGCGGGCTTCGGCGGGCCCAACCGCGGCATCGATGGTCTGCGCGCGCGCTGCGGGGCCGTTGGGCGCGCGATGACCTGCTCGGCCCTGAAGCCGCAGGGCCTGGCGCCCGAGGCGCTGGGTGCGATCGCCGCGCGGCTGGGCCAGGGCGGGATCGATTTCGTCAAGGACGACCACGGCCTGGCCGACCAAGCGTACAGTCCGTTCGCGCGGCGGGTGCCTGCCGTGGCGGCGGCGCTGCGCCGGTCGGGCGCGCGGACCTGCTACGTGCCGAGCCTCAGCGGCAACCTGGACGCCATGCGCGGGCAGGTCCGGCTGGCGCGCGACGAAGGCGTGGATTTCGTCTTGATCGCGCCAATGATCGCCGGGCTGGCGAACTTCCACGCCCTGGTGCGGGAATTCCCCGGCGTGGGGTTCATGACCCATCCCGCCATGGCCGGCGCGGCGCGCATCGCCCCGCCGCTGCTGCTGGGCAAGCTGCTGCGTATGCTGGGCGGCGACGCCACGGTGTTTCCCAATCACGGCGGCCGCTTCGGCTACACCCCGGAAACCTGCCGCGCCATCGCCGGGGCGGCGCGCGGGCCGCTGGCGGGCCTCAAGCCCGGCGTGCCCGTGCCGGCGGGCGGCATGACGCCCGAGCGTGTGCCGGAGATGCTGGAATTCTATGGCCGCGATACCATGTTGCTGATCGGCGGCGGGCTGCTGCAGGCACGCGACCGCGTGGCCGAGGCCGCCGCCGCCTTCACGCGCCAAGTCGAGGCCGCTGCCGGATAGCGAGGCCGCCGATGGACCGATCCCCCCTGTTCCGCGCCGCCACCGAAGGCTTCCGCTGGGATGGCGTGGCCGAGATCGCCTACAAGCAGGAAGGCTCCGCGCCGTTCCGCGATATTTCGCGGCAGGTGCTGTTCGACGATCCCGCGCTCGGCTGCCAGCTCCGCTACTTCGAGATGCAGCCCGGCGGCTATTCCACGCTCGAGCGCCACGAACACGCGCATGCCGTGATGATCCTGCGCGGCTATGGCGCCTGCCTGGTGGGCAACGCGGTGCGCGCGGTCAAGCCGCGCGACCTGGTGTCGATCCCGCCGATGACCTGGCACCAGTTCCGCGCCTCGGCCGGCGAGGCGATGGGATTCCTGTGCATGGTCAACGCAGTGCGCGACAAGCCGCAACTGCCGGACGCCGAGCAAATGAAGGCGATCTGCGCCAATCCGGCGGTGGCGGCGTTCGTGTCCGGCGAACGCTGATGCGCTTTAGGTTGAGTCCGGGCCGCGGATCGTGATCTAATTTTTCCCGCAATTGCGCGACAAGGGGGTTGGACATGTCGGGAATCAAGTCGGGATTGACGCGCCGCGAACTGGGGCTGCTCGCGGCCAACATGGGCGTTGCGACCATGGCCGGCGGGATGATGTTCCCGACCGGCGCGCGCGCGCAGCAGGCCAAGGCGATCCTGGGCCATTTCGGCTCGGCCAATCCGCAGACCTTCGGCAAGGCGACCGGCGCCTACCAGAAGGGCTTCGGCGACAAGGCGACGACCGAATTCGTGACGGTCAGCGCCGGGCCGCAGATCGTCGCCGCCATGGCCGGCAACAGCATGGACATCTGCAACATCGGGTCGAGCCCGATGGTGGTGGCCTTCGCCAACAACCTGAAGATGTCGATGGTCTACGTCGAGAAGTACATCACCGACAGCGAATGCCTGGCGGTGCGCAACGATGCCGGCATCGCCAGCCTGAAGGACCTTAAGGGCAAGAAGATCGGCCTGCCGTTCAACACCTCGGTGCATTTCTCGATGCTGGCGGCGCTCGACACGGTGGGCATGAAGGCGTCGGACGTGACGCTGGTGAACCTGAAGCCCGACTCGATCCTGGCGACCTGGAAGCGCAAGGACATCGACGCG
>JADZDN010000429.1 GCA_020851015.1 Alphaproteobacteria bacterium
CAAGGGCGTGAAGTTCCACGACGGCTCGGACTTCACGGCCGAGGACGTGAAGTTCTCGATCGAGCGCGTGCCGATCGTCTCCGGCCCGAATCCGACCACGATCTATCTCCGCCGCGTGCAATCGACCGAGATCGTCGATCCGCATACGATCCGCATCAAGACCGACGGGCCGGCGCCCAACCTGCCGAACGACTTCATCCGCCTGTTCATCGTCTCGCACAAGGCGGCCGCGGGTCTCACCAAGGACACGGCCAACGAGGCGTTCAATTCGGGCAAGGCCGCGATCGGCACCGGCCCCTACAAGTTCGTGTCCTGGACGCCGAAGGAGCAGCTCGTGCTCGACCGCTTCGACGGGTTCTGGGGCCCGAAGGAGCCCTGGGCGCGGCACGTCCGCAAGGAAATCCCCAACGACGCCGCGCGCGTGGCGCAGCTCAAGGCCGGCCAGGTCGACCTGATCGTGCGCGTGCCCGCCCAGGACGTGCCGACCCTGAAGCAGGACCCGAAGCTGTCCGTCGTGACCATCGACACGGTCTACGTGTTCAACATGGAAATGGACATGCGGGACAAGAGCCCGCAGGTCGCCGCCAAGGACGGCTCGCCGCTCGACAAGAACCCGATGCAGGATCCGAAGGTGCGCGAGGCGGTCGACCTGGCGATCGACCGCAACGCGCTGGCCGAGATCGCGATGGAAGGCCTGGGCAAGGCGCAGAACCAGCTCGTGACGCCCAGCATCTTCGGCTACAGCAAGAAATTGCCGCCGCGCAAGTACGACCCCGCAGCGGCCAAGAAGCTGCTGGCCGAGGCCGGCTACCCCAACGGGTTCAAGGTGACGTTCAGCTTCACCTCGGACCGCCTGCCCGGCGACCGCCAGGTCGGCACGTCGGTCGCGCAGATGCTGGCGGCGGTCGGCATCGACGCCCAGGCCAACGCGCAGCCCGCGGCCGTGTTTTTCCCGGCCCGCACGCGCGGCGACTTCTCGATGTCGATGTCGGGCTGGGGCACGTTGACCGGCGAGTCGCACTACACGCTCTCGTCGGTCGCGCACTCCAACGACAAGGAGAAGAAGTTCGGCGCCTTCAACGTCACGGGCTACAAGAACCCGGTGATGGACAAGCTGATCCAGGACGCGGCGGTCGAGATGGACGAGGCCAAGCGCCGCTCGCTGCTGGAGCAGGCCAACGAGCTGGTGGCGAGCGACCGGCCGCGCCTGCCGCTGGTCGCGGTGGGCTCGGCCTGGGCGATGCAGAAGGCCAAGGTGAAGATCGCGCCGCGCGTCGACGAGGACACGATGGCGATGAACATCAAGCCCGCCCAGTAGCCGCGACGATCCGGAGCGGCGGGAGGGGGCGTCCCTGCGGCGCCCCCTCCGGGCTTTCAACCAGGCGAGGCGGCCATGTCACCCATCGCGATCGGCATCCACGGCGGCTGCGGCACGCCCGAGCGCGCGCTGCTGCTCGAGCATGAATGGTCCGAGACCAGGGCCCACCTGGCCGACGCGCTGCGCTCGGCCTGGGACGTGCTGGCCGGCGGCGGCTCGGCGCTCGATGCGGTGGAATCGGCCGTCGCCGTGATGGAGGACAGCCCGCATTTCAACGCCGGGCATGGCGCCGCCCTGACCGAGGCCGGCGACCACGAGCTCGACGCCTCGATCATGGACGGCGCCACGACGCAGGCCGGCGCGATCTGCGCGGTGCGCCGCATCCGCAACCCGATCCGCGGGGCGCGCGCGGTGATGGAGCAATCGGACTGCCTGCTGATCGCCGGCGATGCGGCCGACCGCTTCGCGCGCAAGGCCGGCCTCGCGATCGTCGACAACGGCTACTTCACCACCGAGCGGCGCAAGCAGGCGCTGGCCAGCCTGAAGGCCCGCGCCCAGCGCGGCACCATCGCCGCGGCGAGCGAGGCCGAGCGCCACGGCACGGTCGGCGCCGTCGCGCTGGATGCGCGCGGCAACCTGGCGGCCGGCACCTCCACCGGCGGCTTCAACAACAAGCCGCCGGGCCGCGTCGGCGACACGCCGATCATCGGCGCCGGCACCTATGCGCGCAACGGCGTGTGCGCCGTGTCCTGCACCGGCCAGGGCGAGATCTTCATCCGCCACGCGGTGGCCCACGACGTGTGGGCGCGCATGCACTACGCCGGTGAGACGCTGAAGCAGGCGACCGACGCGCAGGTGTTCGACGTGCTCGGCGCCTACAAGATCGGCGCCGGGCTGGTGGCGGTCGATGCCGCTGGGCAGGTACTGGCGCCGTTCAATACGCTGGGCATGGCGCGCGGCTGGGTCGGGCCGGACGGGGCGATGCACGTGGCAACCCACAAGGAGGTCGAGCGCGTTTCCGTGCTCGAGCGCGCGTGATGGCGGGGACCAGCGATCCGATCCTGATCTGGGGCGCCGGCGCCATCGGCGGCACGATCGGCGCCTACTGGGTGCGGGCGGGGCACGACGTGGTGTTCGTCGACCAGGCCGCCGAGCACGTCGAGGCGATGAACGCCGGCGGGCTCAACATCGAAGGCCCGGTCGAGCAGTTCAATGTCCGCGCGCCGGCCTTCACGCCCGACCGGGTCAAGGGCCGGTTCAACCGCATCGTGCTGGCGGTCAAGGCGCATCACACCGAAGGCGCGGCCAGGCAACTGGCGCCGCACCTGGCCGAGGACGGCTATGTGCTGTCGGCGCAGAACGGGCTCAACGAGCTGGCGATCGCGAAAATCGTCGGCGAGAAGCGCACGATGGGCTGCTTCGTCAATTTCGGCGCCGACTACCTGGGGCCGGGTCGGGTGATCTATGCCGGCCATGGCGCGGTGGTGGTGGGCGAGATCGACGGCGCGATCACCCCGCGCGTCAAGGCGATGTTCGCGCTCCTGAAGGAGTTCGAGCCGGACGCCGTGCTGACCGACAACATCTGGGGCTATCTGTGGGGCAAGCTCGGCTACGGCGCACTGCTGTTCGCCACCGCGCTGACCAACGAATCGATCGCCGACGC
>JADZDN010000430.1 GCA_020851015.1 Alphaproteobacteria bacterium
CGAAGCCGGGGAAAGGCTCGGTCATCACGTCGGTGCCGTGCAGCCCGTTGGTGCGCGTCACCTGCAACCCGTCATGCCGCTCCGCGACATCCACGCCGGCATCGCGCAGCACGCGCGCCACCGCGCCGAGATCGACCAGCCGCGCGCCTTCCAACAACACGCTGCCGCCGGTGATCGCGGCGGCGCAGGCGAAGGTGCCGGCCTCGATGCGGTCGGGGATGACCGGATGCGTCGCGGGGCCTAGCGACTTCACGCCCTCCACCACCAGCTTCGCCGTGCCGATGCCCTCGATGCGCGCGCCCATGCGCATCAGGCACATCGCGAGGTCGCCGATCTCCGGCTCCTGCGCGGCGTTCACCAGCTCGGTCACGCCTTCGGCGAGGCAGGCGGCCATCAGCAGGTTCTCGGTCGCGCCGACGCTGACCTGGGGGAAGATGATGCGCGCGCCGCGCAGGCCGCCGGGTGGCGCCTTGGCGTTCATGTAGCCGGCGTCGAGCTCGATGGTCGCACCCATCTGCTCCAGCCCCTTGATGTGCAGGTCGACCGGCCGCGTGCCGATGGCGCAGCCGCCGGGCAGCGACACCCGCGCCTCGCCGAAGCGGGCGACCAGCGGGCCGAGCACCAGCACGCTCGCCCGCATCTTGCGCACGATGTCGTAGGGCGCCTCCAGGCACGTCGCGGCGCCCGAGAGGGTGATGCGCCGCCGCGGCTTGTCGTGCTCGACGGAAAGCCCGTGCTGCGCGAGCAGCGCGCGCATGGTCGCGATGTCGGCCAGGTCGGGCGCGTTCTCCAGCACCAGCGGCCCGTCGGAGAGCAGCGCGGCCGTCATCAGCGGCAGCGCGGCATTCTTCGCGCCGCTGATCGGGATGGTGCCGGAAAGCGGCCGGCCGCCGCGGATGACGATGCGGTCCATGGTCCTACAGCTTCGGCAGCGCGACGCCGCGCTGGCGCATGTACTTGCCCTTGCGGTCGGCGTAGCTGACTTCCGGCGCGCCGGCGCCCTGCAGGAACAGGAACTGGCAGATGCCTTCGTTGGCGTAGATGCGGGCCGGCAGCGGGGTGGTGTTGCTGATCTCGATGGTCACCTGGCCCTCCCATTCCGGCTCGAGCGGCGTGACGTTCACGATCAGGCCGCAGCGCGCATAGGTGGACTTGCCCAGGCAGATCACCAGCACGTCGCGCGGGATGCGGAAGTACTCCACCGTATGGCACAGCAGGAAGGAGTTGGGCGGGATGATGCAGGTCTCGCCCCGGCGGGTGACGAAGGACTGGTCGTTGAATTCCTTCGGGTCCACCAGCGCGTTGTCCACGTTGGTGAAGATCTTGAACTCGTCGGCCAGCCTGGCGTCGTAGCCGTAGGAGGACAGGCCGTAGGAGATCACGCCCTCCCGCCGCTGGTTCTCGACGAAGGGCTCGATCATCCCGGCTTCCGTCGCCATGCGGCGGATCCAGCTGTCGGGCATGATGGGCATCGGGGGCGGGACCTCGCGCGGAGGCGCCCGGGTTAGCCCAGGCGCGGCGGGGGGACAATCGGCGGCGGGATCAACCCTTGGCCGGGGGCTCCGCGGGCTTCTCCACCGCCTCCCGCGCCCTCGCCTGCGCCTTGCGGCGGCGCAGGTTCTCGCGCAGCGCGGCGGCCAGCCTCGCCTCGCGCGCGGCCCTGGCCTCGGCCTGCGGCACCTTCGGGGCGGGCGGCTTCTCGTCCATGCCCGCGCCTTAGCCCGGCGCCGGCGCGATGGCGAGCGCTTGCCGCCCTCCTGCCGGGAGCGTCATGCTGCCCGCCCCGGCAGGAGGACGTGCCATGACCCCCACCAGACGCGCCCTGTTCGGCGCCGCCGCCATGCTGATGGCCCGCCCGGCGCTGGCCCAGGCCGCCGACCGGCTCGGCATCATCGGCCATGCCGTGCACCGCGCCAGCGTCTCCACCGGCCCTGGCGGGGACGTGCTGGGCGAGCTGGCGGGCCAGGCGAACTGGCGCGTGGAGTGGCTGACCTTCGGCGTGCCGGAGATCCATGACCGGCTGTTCCGGGAGGCGAGCCTGGCGCAGGGCGCGGTCGACCTCGCCTTCCTGCTCAACCGCTACGTCGCGCCGCGCGTGGCCGAGCTGTTCCTGCCGCTCGACGGGCCCGGCGGCGTGCTCGACGGGCTGGCGGTCGAGGACATCCCCGCGGGCATGCGCCAGCCCTTCAACTTCGGCGGCCGGCTCTACGGCCTGCCCTTCCGCCAGGCGACCTCCGGGCTTTTCGTCAACGAGGCGCTGCTGGAGGAGCGCAACCTGCCCCTCGCCGCGCCGCGCGACCCGGATGCGCTGATCGCCGCGGTGCGCGCCGCCACTTTCCGCCGCGCCGACGGCGTGCCGGTGAACGGGCTGGTGCTGGATGGCCCGGGACCGTCGCAGATGATCGACCTGGCGCGGATGTGGAACGGCGATTTCCTCACGCCGGAACTGGCGCTGAAGGTCGAGGAGCCGCCGATGCTGCGCGCGCTCGACCTGCTGCGCGCGCTCTTCGCCGAGGGCGTTCTTCCGCGCACCTTCCCGCGCTTCTCGACCGAGCAGGTGACGACCGCCGTACAGCAGGGCCGCGCCGCCTTCGCGATCTCGCCGATCTCGCGCTTCACGGCGCTGAACAATCCGGCCGCCAGCCGCTATCCCGGGAAGATCAAGGTGGCCGCGGTGCCTTCCGCGCCGGAGATCGCCGCG
The DNA here is from genome assembly GCA_020851015.1 of Alphaproteobacteria bacterium. The sequence continues at coordinate 2,702 of JADZDN010000430.1, forward strand.
CGCTTCCCGGTGGCCCCGGTGAAGAGCGAGATCTGGTCGCTCGCCATCCCGAGGAACGCGCGCAACCGCGACGGCGCGATCCGCGCGCTGCG